>NZ_JBVHXT010000053.1:23403-60066 GCF_055569255.1 Streptomyces sp. NPDC029296 | reverse complement strand
GCGTTCCACGAGCAGGGGCATCGCGTCGGAGGCGGTGACCAGTTCCCGCAGCGGATACCGGGCGAGCACCTCCTCCACCTCCGGGGCGAGGGCCGCCTTCAGCCGGTGGTGGACCGAGAGGGTGTCGTCGCCGAGGGCGCGGGCGGCGGCCAGCACCAGGTCCCGCTCGGGGCCTCTCGGCACACCGGCGGCGGCCCGCTCGTACAGCTCCGCGCCCTCCTCCAGGACCAGGCCGGTGTCGACCCCGGCCGGCACCTTCACCGACGCGGTGTGCCGCCAGGTGGCCAGTGGATGGCTCCACGCCTCCACACGGAAGGTCCAGCGTCCCGTCACGTCCGGGGTGATTTCCGCCCCCCACCGGTCGCTGCCCGGCGCCAGCTCCCGCATCGGCGTCCAGGGGCCGCGCCGGCCCTTCGGATCACGCAGGACCACATTCGCGCCCACGGCGTCCTGCCCTTCGCGGAACACGGTGGCCGTGACCTCGAACGTCTCCCCGGCCACCGCTTTCGCCGGGCGCCTGCCACACTCCACGGCCGGCCGGACATCACGTACCGGTACACGGCCGATGGCCGGGATCCTGCGCATGTTTCTCACCTCCGCCGTGCGCGGAGCCGGGCGCCCGGCCCGGCTCCGCGATCCGAATAGCCGGGACCGGCCGCTCGCCGGTCCCGCGGGGAACGCCTTGTACGGTGTCAGGTCAGGGGCTTGGCGCCGTGGAACGCCGCTCCGACGGCGGCGCTCTTCTCGCCGTCCGGCGCGGCTGCGGCCGCCCGTCCTGCTCCCGCAGATAGGTGACCAGGTTCGTGCGGAGATAGCGCTCGGCCGCGTCCGCGGCCTCGCGGGCGCAGCGCTTGCCCATCAGCACGCACAGGGTGTACCCGGAGTCCTCGAAGGTGGCCCGGACCGTGCGGTCGTACGGCGAGGCGAGCATCACGCGCTCCCACGCCCGGTATCGCCGCAGCTGCCGGGCCACTTCGGCCTTGGCGGGTAGCAGCATGGCCCTCTTCACCTTCCACGCTCTCGACTGGGCGCGTCCCGACGGTCGGGTGGTGTCCGCGCAGGGGAGGGCACGGCACCGTTACGGCGATCGAGGCTTTCACTTATGGTGCACGCGCGACGACGCAGCGTCTTGTTGGATCTTCAACGAGAGTGGGGTGTCCGGGGCTCGTGTTGCACGAATGGCGTAGTGCGCGCACCGTGGAGATGACTCTGAAGCGATCAGCGCTCACGCTGTGTGCCCGGGACACGTCCGGGCGGGCGCGGGGAGCGAGAGCTTCGCCGGTGAGGAGCAAGCGACGATGAAGACCGCAGTGCCCTGCTACTACCACCTCGACGTGGAGGTCGGTCCGGAACGGGTGGGACAGGTCGGCCGCATCCTGGCCGCCCATCTGCGCTACTGGGACCTGGACACCCTCGTGGACCCCGTCCGCCGCGGCGCCGAACTGCTGCTGCGGGCGATCGACGCGCACGCGAGGAACAAGCACACCTCCATCGAGATGTGGTGGAACGGCCAGCACCTGATCACCGCCTTCGGCGGCGCCGACCCGGAACTGCGCCCGGACCCCGACCTGCGGTCCTGCCTGGCGGACATCGCCGCCATGAGCGACGGCTGGGGCTGCTGCGCCTCGGACGCCGGCACCACCATCATCTGGTTCTCGCAGCGCGCCCGGGCCGGCCAGCGCGTCCCGCTGGTGCCGCTCGCCCCCGCCCCCACGCTGCGCACCGGCCTGGAGGTCCCCCGCGACGAGCCGGTGACCGTGCTGGCCGGCCGGGCGTTCGCCGGTGACGCCCCCCTGGAGGGCAGCCGGTGACCGCGCGCACGGCACGCGCGGGGGTGCCCGTCTGGAGCGGGCACCCCTACCCGTTGGGCGCCGCCTTCGACGGGCAGGGCACCAACTTCGCCCTGTTCAGCGAGGTCGCCGAGCGCGTGGAGCTGGTCCTCGTCGACGACGCGGGCGCCGAGACCCCCATCCGGCTGCACGAGGTCGACGGGTTCGTCTGGCACGCCCATCTGCCCGGTGTCGGCCCCGGGCAGCGCTACGGCTACCGGGTCCACGGCCCCTGGCAGCCCGCGTTCGGCCACCGCTGCAACCCCGCGAAGCTGCTGCTCGACCCGTACGCCCGCGCCGTGGACGGGCAGATCGACAACCACCCCTCGCTGTACGAGCGCGCCCCGGACGGGCCCGCCCCGGCCGACAGCGCCGGCCACTCCATGCTGGGCGTGGTCACCGACCCGTTCTTCGACTGGGGCGACGACCGCCCGCCCCGCACGCCGTACGCGGACTCGGTGATCTACGAAGCCCATGTCCGCGGCCTGACCCGCACCCACCCGGACATCCCCGAGCGGCTGCGCGGCACCTACGCCGGCCTCGCGCACCCGGCCGTGACCGAGCACCTCACCTCGCTCGGCGTCACGGCGGTGGAGCTGATGCCGGTGCACCAGTTCGTCCACGACGGCGTCCTCCAGGACCGCGGGCTGTCCAACTACTGGGGCTACAACACCATCGGCTTCTTCGCCCCGCACAACGCCTACGCCGCCTTCGGCACCCGCGGCCAGCAGGTCAACGAGTTCAAGGCCATGGTCAAGGCGCTGCACGCGGCCGGCCTCGAAGTGATCCTCGACGTGGTCTACAACCACACCGCCGAGGGCAACGAACGCGGCCCCACGCTGTCCTTCCGGGGCATCGACAACGCCTCCTACTACCGCCTGGTCGACGGCGACTGGGCGCACTACTACGACACCACCGGCACCGGCAACAGCCTGCTGATGCGGCATCCCTTCGTGCTCCAGCTGATCATGGACTCGCTGCGGTACTGGGTCACCGAGATGCACGTCGACGGCTTCCGCTTCGACCTGGCGGCCACCCTGGCCCGGCAGTTCCACGAGGTGGACCGGCTCTCGGCGTTCTTCGACCTGATCCAGCAGGACCCGGTGATCAGCCGCGTCAAGCTGATCGCCGAGCCGTGGGACCTGGGCGAGGGCGGCTACCAGGTGGGCAACTTCCCGCCGCTGTGGTCGGAGTGGAACGGCAAGTACCGGGACGCCGTGCGGGACTTCTGGCGGGCCGAGCCCGGCTCGCTCGGCGAGTTCGCCTCCCGGCTCACCGGCTCCTCCGACATCTACCAGCACAGCCGGCGCCGGCCGCGCGCGAGCGTCAACTTCGTCACCGCGCACGACGGTTTCACGCTGCGCGACCTGGTGTCGTACAACGACAAGCACAACGAGGCCAACGGCGAGGACAACCGCGACGGGGAGAGCCACAACCGGTCCTGGAACTGCGGGGCGGAGGGCGACACCGACGACCCGGCCGTCCTGGAACTGCGCGCCCGCCAGCAGCGCAACCTGCTGGCCACGCTGCTGCTGTCGCAGGGCATCCCCATGCTGTGCCACGGCGACGAACTCGGCCGCACCCAGCGGGGCAACAACAACGCCTACTGCCAGGACAACGAGATCTCCTGGGTGGACTGGGACCTCACCGACGAGCAGCGCGCCCTCGCCGGCTTCACCGGGCGCCTGATCGCCCTGCGCGCCGCCCACCCGGTGCTGCGCCGGCGCCGCTTCTTCCGCGGCGAGACCGCGACCCACGCCGGGCAGCCGCTGCCCGACCTCGTGTGGCTGCGGCCCGACGCCCGGGAGATGACCGACCGCGACTGGCAGCGCGCGGACGCGCACTCGGTCGGCGTGTTCCTCAACGGCGACGCCATCGCCGAACGCGACCCCTACGGCCGGCCCATGACCGACGACTCCTTCCTGCTGCTCGTCAACGGCTACTGGGAGCCGGTCGTCTTCCGTCTGCCCGGCGAGTCCTTCGGCGAGCGCTGGACCACGCTGATCGACACCGCCGACCCCGACGGCGTCCCCGACGAACGCGAACGCAAGGCGGGCACCCGGCTCCGCGTCGAGGCCCGCGGTCTGGTCCTGCTCTCCCGTCCCTCCCGCGCCGCGACCCGAGCGCCCGGGCGCCGCGCGCGGGGCGTCAGCAGCAGGCGCCCCGCGCGGTGACCGTGAACTGGGCGCCGTCGGCGTCGCGCAGGATCGCCTCCCGTTCGCCGTCGTCGCGCAGCACGCTGCCGCCGTGCTTCTCCGCCGCGCGGGCGCAGGCCGGCACGTCGGTGACCGCGAAGTGGACCTGCCAGTGCGGCCGCACCGAGGGGTCCGGGGCGGCCTCCACCGCGCCCGAGTCGATGCGCGCCACCACGTCGCCCTCGCTGCGCAGCAGCACCTCGCCGCCGTCGTACTCCACCTCGCAGCAGCCCGGCTGCCCGGTCGCCCAGTCCAGGGTCTCGCCGTAGAACATCGCGGCGTCGAAGGCGTCGCGGGTATGCAGCCGCACGAAGGTGGGTGCCGCCCGCCGCCAGGCCTGCCAGTTGGTGACCAGGTCGCCCTGCCAGATGCCGAACGTGGCGCCGTCCCGGTCGGCGAGCAGCGCCGCCCGGCCGGGCGTGAAGGACAGCGGCCCGACCGCGGCCGTACCGCCGCGCTCCCGGACCCGGGACACGGCCACGTCCGCGTCCCGCACCGCGAAGTACGGCGTCCAGGCCACCGCCATCTGCCACATGGAGGCGACGGCGGCGATCCCCGCGACCGGGACCCCGCCCGCCAGCGCGATCCGGAAGTGCTCGCCGAGCTTGGCGGTGCGCCACTGCCAGCCGAGGACGGCCGTGTAGAACTCCTGCGTGGCCTGGAGATCACGGCTGGTCAGGCTCACCCAGCAGGGCGCGCCGAAGACGGAGTGGGTGGAGACGACGTCTTGTCCGCGCGGTCCGCCACCGGGGCTGTCGTGGTTCATGGCAGTCGGGTCCTGCTCTCGGGGCCGGGCGGCCACCGGTATGCCACCAGTGTCCGGCCGGACGGGGTGGTAACGCCTGTCGAGTACCCGGGTGGCAGGGGGGCAGCCCCCTGCGCACGATGGAGGGATGGGAGAGAGCGAGCCGGACCGGATCGCCGCGTTGCAGGCGGAGGTCGACCAGCTGAAGGAGGCCATGGCCTCGCACGCGGTCGTGGACCAGGCGATCGGGATGGTGGTCGCCCTCGGCCGGGTCACCCCGGACCAGGGCTGGCAGGTGCTGAAGGAGGTCTCCCAGCACACCAACATCAAACTGCGCCACATCGCCGAGCTGATCCTGATCTGGGGGCGGCGCGGCGACCTGCCGGACCACATCCGGGCCGAGCTGGAGGAGGCCCTGGACCGGTACGGGCCCGCGCGGGTGCCGGGGACCGAGGGGGAGTAGGGGCGTACCGGCGGCGGTGGGGGCCGTCGTACGGGTGGGGGAGTCAGCGGATCTCCGCGAGCAGTTCCTCGCGCAGCCGGTCGAAGCAGCCGCTGAGCAGCCGCGAGACGTGCATCTGCGAGATCCCGAGCTGCGAGGCGATCCGGCTCTGCGTCATGCCCCCGAAGAACCGCAGGTAGAGGATGGTGCGCTCGCGTTCGGGCAGCGCCTGGAGACACGGCCTGACCGCCGCCCGGTCCACGACGAGGTCATAGCCGGGGTCCGGCCCGCCCAGGGAGTCCCCGAGGGCGTAGCCGTCCGTGCCGGAGACCTCGGCGTCCAGCGACAGCGCGGAGAAGCACTCCAGCGCCTCCATGCCGGTGCGCACCTCGTCCTCGCTGAGGCGGGTGTACGCGGCGATCTCGGCGACGGTGGGCGTGCCGCCCCCCGTGGTCTGCGCCAGGTCCTTCACGGCGGCGCGGACCCGGTTGCGCAGGTCCTGCACCCGGCGGGGCACGTGCAGGGTCCACATGTGGTCCCGGAAGTGCCGCTTGATCTCCCCGGTGATGGTGGGCACCGCGTACGCCTCGAAGGCCCGGCCCCGCTCCGGGTCGTAGTGGTCGACGGCCTTGACCAGACCGAGCGCGGCCACCTGGTACAGATCCTCCAGGGCCTCGCCGCGGCCGCGGAAGCGCACCGCGATCCGCTCGGCCATGGGCAGCCACAGCCGGACCAGCTCGTCCCGGAGCGCCTGGCGCTCGGGGCCGTCGGGCAGTGCGGCGAGCCGCTCGAAGGCGGCGCCCGTCTTCGGGGCGTCGTCGTGGGGATGGGTCTTCGTGCTGCCAGTGACACGCATCGCGCGCACCTCTCTCAGCAGGTGCTGAAGGGACAACACCGTGGGAGGTGCGCTCGGACCATGGATAGGACACCGGGGGCCGGCAGTGCGCGGTCTCCCACGGACGTGCCTCCTGTCCGAAGCACTGTTGTGCCCTTTCCCGCTGCGGCGCATTTCCAAACAATTAATGTGAAATTGGACTATACGGACCAAGGGGTCGGGCGGGTAGCCGATCCCGTCACGGACGTGATGTGCGGCACGCGGACGAGGACGGCCGGAACCCGCCGCGCGGGCGTTCTTCCTGGGCAGCGCTTGATCACCGATCAGCGGGCCCCAATTCCCCTGACCACGGTGCGTTCCGGCCATTTGACAGTGCGCTCGGCGCACAGATAGACAGCAGCTCTCGAAGGTCGAGAGGGGCACTGTGTACGAGCCGAACGTGGTCGGTGACTGGCGGGAGTGCGAGGAGCATGCCGGTCTGCGGGTCCGCGTCCACCGCCTGGAGGCGGCCGAGCCGCCGCGCGGACGGGACGACGCCGCCGCCGGGCTGACGTATTTCAGTGTCCGGGTGACCGTGGAGAACCGCGGCGCCCGGCCCTACGGCATCCACCTGGAGGACGGCCAGATCGACGTCCGCGTCGGCCCGGACGGCGAGGGCGCCTTCATCGACTGGCGCAACTCCCAGTTCGTCGAGGGCTTCGACGTCTACCCGCTGCGCCGGGCCACCGCCGTGGTCTATGCCGCCGCCCCCGAGGCGGCCCTCGGGCACGTGGACGTCCAGGTGCAGCTGCGGGTGGACGACGAATGGACCGGCCGCCGGCTGTGGGCGGGCGGCATCGGCGTCCTGGAGTCGGCCCCGGCGGCCGCCCCCGCGGCCACCGGGCAGGGCAGCCTCGCCCACCAGGTCTCCGCCTTCCTGCGCGACCAGGCGGAGCCGGGCTCCGCCTGACCCGCACCCCGCAGGGGCTCGCCGGCCGACGCCGTACGGGACTCAGTGCGGGATGCCGTCGATGATCTCCCGCGCGCCCTGGCGCAGCAGCGCGACCGCGACCGAGGTGCCGAGGGTGGCCGGATCGAGCCGCCCCGCCCACTCGTGGGCGTTCAGCCGTGTCTTGCCGTCCGCGGTGAACACACAGGCCCGCAGCGAGAGTTCGCCGCCGCGGTCCACGCGCGCGTACCCGGCGATCGGGCTGTTGCAGTGCCCTTGCAGCACATGCAGGAACATCCGCTCCGCCGTCGCCTCCCGGTGGGTGTCCGGGTCGCCGAGGCCGCTCACCGCGTCGATCAGCCCGGTGTCGCCCTCCCGGCACTGCAGGGCCAGGATGCCCGCGCCGATCGGCGGCATCATCGTCTCCGTCGACAGCACCTCGCTGATGACGTCGCTCCGGCCGATCCGCTCCAGGCCGGACACCGCGAGCAGCAGCGCGTCCGCCTCGCCCGCCGCCAGCTTCTCCAGCCGGCGGTTGGCGTTGCCGCGGAACGGCACGCAGTCCAGGTGCGGGTGGGTCGCGGCCAGTTGGGCGATCCGGCGGACCGAGGAGGTGCCGATCCGGGTGCCGGCCGGCAGCTCGTCCAGGGTCAGCCCGTCCGGGTGGACCAGCGCGTCGCGGATGTCGTCGCGCCTCAGGAACGCGGCGAACACCGTGCCGGCGGGCAGCGGCCGGTCGGCGGGCACGTCCTTCACGCAGTGCACCGCGAGATCCGCCTCCCCGGCGAGGAGGGCCGCGTCCACCTCCTTGGTGAACGCCCCCTTGCCCTCGACCTTCGACAGATCGCCCATCCACTTGTCGCCGGTCGTCTTCACCGGGACGACCTCGGTGCGCACCCCCGGGTGCAGCACGGCCAACTCGGCGCGGACCCGCTCGACCTGGGCCAGGGCCATGGGGGAGTCGCGGGAGACGATGCGGATCAGTTCCGGTGCAGACATGGGGGACACGATAGACCCTGGGCCGGGGCGGCCCCGGTCGCACCACCCGCGCCGGACGGGAGGCACCGGCCGCCGGGGCCACGGGAGTTCGCCCGCCGGCCGATGTCAGCCCGGCTCGTCCGGCAGGTCCGCCGCCGACTCCTCGGGGGTGAGGTCCGGGCGGAGCCGCAGCCAGGACGGCTGGCGCAGCATGCCGTGCCGGGTGCGGATGCTGTAACCGACCTCGCCCACCAGCCGGGGCAGTACCCAGTGTGCCCGGGGGATGCGCGGCACCGGGTCGAAGGGGCACCGGTCGCTCGCCGCCTCCCGCAGCAGTTCGGCCAGCCGGACGCGTTCCTCCTCGCTCCAGCCGGTGCCCACCCCGCCGACGTAGCGCAGCCGGCCCTCCGGGTCGCGCTGGCCGGCCAGGACCGCCCCGGGCAGTCCGGTCAGCCGGCCCCTGCCGGGCAGCCAGCCGCCGATGACCACGTCCTCCGCGCGCATGTGCCGGATCTTGATCCAGGCGCGGGAGCGGACCCCGGGCTCGTACACCGAGTCCAGCCGCTTGCACACCAGCCCCTCCAGCCCGTGCTCCCGGGTGGCGCGCAGCGCCTCGGCGCCGTGCCCGGTCACCGCGCCCGGGGTCGACCAGTACGGCCCGGCCAGGCCCAGTTCCTCCAGCCGGGCCCGCCGCCGCGCGTACGGCAGCCGCAGCAGCGGCTCGGTCAGATACGGCACGTCGAACAGCACCAGGTGCACCGGCACCCGGGCGGCCCGGCGCGCCGCCCGCGCGGGGGCGTGCGCGAGGCCCATCCGGCTCTGCAGCAGCTGGAAGTCGGAGCGCCCCCGCTCGTCCAGGGCCAGCACCTCGCCGTCCAGCACGGCGGGCGTGGAGCCCAGCGCGGCGCCCAGCGCCCCCAGTTCGGGGTAGGCCGCGGTGATGTCGTCGCCGGAACGGGCGCGCAGCAGCACGCTGCCGTCGCCGGGCAGGTAGACCAGCACCCGCTGGCCGTCCTGCTTCGTCTCGTACGCCCAGCGCCGGTCCTGGGCGGCGGGCGGCAGGCCGCCGGGGGTGGCGAGCATCGGCGCGATGAGCGGCAGGGGTACGGCGGTCACGGCAGAAGATCTCGACCGGCCCCGGCCCGCTCACGCGCCTTTCCCGCGCGGTTCCCCTGAACGGGCCCCGCGCCGCCGCTCCGGCGCCAGGTCAGCCGACCGGCTCGGCCGGCGCGGCGGCGGCCGGCGCGGGCGCGGGGGCGGGGCCGGCCGGGCGGTGCCGGGGGAGGAACGCGGCGAGCAGGAACGCGAGGGCCGCCGCGCCCGCGCCGAGCGCCATCACGGCCTTGAAGCCGTCCTCGGACGGCAGCGTGTGGCCGCCGAGGCTGATCGTCATCTGGGCCAGGATCACGCCCGCCACGGCACTGGCCACCGAGGTGCCGATCGACCGCATCAGCGTGTTGAGGCTGTTCGCGGCGGCCGTCTCGGAGGCCGGGACCGCGCCCATGATCAGCGCGGGCATGGCGCCGTAGGCGAAGCCGACGCCCGCGCCGATGACGCAGGAGACCAGCACCAGGTGCCAGATCTCGCTCATCAGCACGATGCCGAGCGCGTACCCGGCGGCGACGATCACCGCGCCGGTCATCAGGGTGGTCTTCGGGCCGCGCGTCTTGGTGATCAGGGCGGAGACCGGGGCCGTGGCCATCATCACCAGGCCCTGCGGAGCCATCACCAGGCCCGCGGTGAGCATGGACCTGCCCAGGCCGTAGCCGGTCTGGACGGGCAGCTGGAGGAGCTGCGGCAGGACGAGGGCCATCGCGAACATGGAGAAGCCGAACGCGATCGAGGCCAGGTTCGTGAACAGCACCTGGCGGCGGGCCGTGGTGCGCAGGTCGACCAGCGGCTGTGCCGTGCGCAGCTCGAGGAAGCCCCACGCCACCAGGACCACCACGGCGAGCGCGAGCAGCCCCAGGGTGGTGCCGCTGCCCCAGCCCCAGTCGGCGCCCTTGGAGACCGCGAGGAGCAGCGAGACCAGGCCGACGGCCATGCCGAGCGCGCCGGTCAGGTCGAACCGGCCGCCGGTGCGCACGCCGGACTCCGGCACCAGGCCCAGCACCAGCGCGGCCGCGACGGCGCCGAGGGCCGCGGAGGTCCAGAACAGCACGTGCCAGTCGTAGTGGTCGGCGATGAACGCCGCCGCGGGCAGCCCCAGGGCGCCGCCGACCCCGAGCGAGGCGCTCATCAGCGCGGTGGCGCCGGCCAGCTTCTGCGGCGGCAGCTCGTCCCGCATGATGCTGATGCCGAGCGGGACCACGGCGGCGGCCAGTCCTTGCAGCGCACGGCCGGCGATCATCGGCACCAGCCGGTCGCTGAGCGCGCACACCGCCGAGCCGGCCACCAGCAGGGCCAGGCTGACCAGCAGCAGGCGCCGCTTGCCGAACATGTCGCCGAGCCGGCCGGCCACCGGGGTGGCGACGGCGCCGGCCAGCAGGGTGGCGGTGACCGCCCAGGCGGCGTCGGACGGCGAGGCGTGCAGATAGCCGGGCAGCGCGGGCACGATCGGGATCACCAGGGTCTGCATCAGCGACACGGTGATGCCGGCCAGGGCCAGCACCGCGACCACGGCACCCGGCCGGGGCGGTGCCGGGCGGCCGGCCTCGGCGGGCCGGGCGGGGGCGTCGGACATGAAGGGAGCCTTCCGGGAGGGGGAGCGGCGGACCGCTTTTTAAGTCAATTGCTTGACTTACTGTAGCGGCCGGTCACCGGGCCCGGTGCGGGAGAGGCCGACCGCCGGGGCGGGTACCGGGAGCGGCCGGTCACCGGGCCCGGTCCGGGCAGGCGGCCCGCGCGCCGTAGGCTGTGACCGGCTGGACCTCGCCCGCCCCGGCCGAGGACCCGGGGCGGAGTGCGGGACGGACCGCCCCCGGGGTGGAGCACGTCCCGGAGCGGTGGTGAGCATGGCGCGCAGGACGGCGCGGACCGAGCAGGTGAACGCGACGCGGGAGGCGATCCTGACCGCGGCGGAACGGCTGTTCGCCGAGCACGGCGTGTACGCCGTCTCCAACCGCCAGGTCAGCGAGGCCGCCGGCCAGGGCAACAACGCCGCCGTCGGCTACCACTTCGGCACCAAGGCCGACCTGGTCCGCGCCGTCGCCCGGCGGCACACCCGGCACATCGAGACGCTGCGGGAACGGGCCCTGGAGGAGACCGCGGGCTCCGCCGACGTGCGCGACTGGGTCGGCTGCCTGGTCCGCCCGGTCACCGAGCACCTCGCCGGACACGGCAGCCCGACCTGGTACGCCCGCTTCTGCGCGCAGGTGATGACCGACCCGGCGCTGCACGAGATCATGGTCGAGGAGTCCCTCGCCTCACCGGCGCTGCGCGAGGCGGTCGAGGGCCTCAACCGCACCCTGCCGAACCTGCCGCCCGAGGTCCGCGCCGAACGCGGCCAGATGGTCCGGCTGCTGATCCTGCACACCTGCGCCGAGCGCGAGCGGGCCCTCGCCGAGGGCACCCCGACCCCGCACGCCACCTGGAGCGAGGCCGCCACGGGGCTCGCCGACGCGATCGTGGGCCTGTGGCTGGCCCCGGTCAGCGCCCGGGCGGCGGCACCGGAGGGCTCCTCCTCGGGCTGAGGAGGAGGTCACGGCGGGCTCAGGAGGCCCGCGGTGGTCCGGCCCACCCCAGGGAGCGTTCGACGGCCCGCTGCCAGTTGCCGTACTCCGCCTCCCGCCGCTCGGGGTCCATGCCGGGCAGCCACTGCGCGGCCCGGTGCCAGTTGCGGCGCAGCACCTCCAGTCCGGGCCAGTACCCGGCGGCGAGACCGGCCGCGTAGGCCGCGCCCAGGGAGACCGTCTCGGCGACCATGGGCCGCACCACGGGCACGTCCAGCACATCGGCCACGAACTGCATGAGCAGGTTGTCCGCGGTCATGCCGCCGTCCACCCTGAGCTGCGGCAGGGGCACCGGGAAGTCGGCGTTCATCGCGTCGACGACCTCCCGGGTCTGCCATCCCGTGGCCTCCAGCACCGCCCGCGCCAGATGCCCCTTGGTGATGTACGAGGTGAGGCCGACGATGACCCCGCGCGCGTCGCTGCGCCAGTGCGGCGCGAACAGCCCCGAGAAGGCGGGGACGATGTAGCAGCCGCCGTTGTCCTCGACCGTGCGGGCGAGGGTCTCGATCTCCGGGGCGCTCCCGATCAGGCACAGGCGGTCGCGGAACCACTGGACGAGCGCGCCGGTGACCGCGATCGACCCCTCCAGGGCGTAGGCCGGCGGCTGGTCGCCGATCTTGTAGGCGACGGTGGTGAGCAGCCCGTGCCGGGAGCGCACGACGTCGTCGCCGGTGTTCAGCAGCAGGAAGCTCCCCGTGCCGTAGGTGCACTTGGCCTCGCCGGGGGAGAAACAGGTCTGGCCGAAGAGGGCGGCCTGCTGGTCACCGAGGGCCGCGGTGAGGGGGATGCCCGGCAGCAGCGCGCTCGCCTCGCCGTACCGCTCGGCGGAGGGACGGATCTCGGGCAGCATCGGGCGGGGCACGCCGAAGAAGTCCAGCAGTTCGTCGTCCCAGGCGAGGGTGTGGATGTTCATCAGCATCGTGCGGCTGGCGTTGGTGGCGTCGGTCAGGTGCAGGCCGCCGTCGGCGCCCCCGGTGAGATTCCACAGGAGCCAGCTCTCCATCGTCCCGAACAGCACCTCGCCGTCCCGGGCGCGCTGCTCGACGCCCTTGACGTGGTCGAACAGCCAGCGGATCCGCAGCGCGGAGAAGTAGGTGGAGGGCGGCAGGGCACACCGCCCAAGGAAGAACGCCTCGCCGGGATCGCGCAGGAGGTCTGCGACCAGGGGCGCGGTACGGGTGTCCTGCCAGACGATCGCCCGGCCCAGCGGCGCGCCGGTGCGCCGGTCCCAGAGCACCGTGGTCTCCCGCTGGTTGGCCAGCCCGATGGCGGCGACCTGCTCCGTCGCGACACCGGCGGCGGACAGGGCCTCGGGCACCACCCGGCGCAGGTTCTGCCAGATCTCCACGGCGTCGTGCTCCACCCACCCGGGCCGCGGGAAGTGCTGCTGGTGCTCTCGCTGCGCGACCGAGACCAGCCGCCCGCGGTGGTCGAAGAGGATGCAGCGGGTGGAGTTGGTGCCCTGATCGACCGACATCACATACCGTTCCGTCATGATCGGGCCTGCCTTCCGACGGATCTGGGGGCGGCTGTCGTGGCCTACCAGCGGGCGGCTCCCAGATCTCTGGAGATCGCCCTCGCGGCCTCACGGACCAGGCCGATCAGCGGGGGCCGGGCCCGGCACCGGCCGTCGCAGATCCGCTCCACCGGCCCGGACAGTCCGACGGCGCCCACGACGAGCCCGCCGTGCCCCCGGATCGGCGCCGCGATCCCGGCCTCGCCCATGCTCATCTCCTGGATCTCGGCCGCCCATCCGGCGTCCCGCACGGTGGCGAGCGCCCGGGCGAGCCGCTCGGGATCGGTCAGGGTGTGCCGGGTGTACGCCTCCAGCCCCGGCGCCCGGTCCGGCGCGGCCGTCGCCGTGCCGAAGGCCAGCAGCACCTTGCCGAGCGAGGAGGCGTGCAGCGGCAGCAACGCGCCCACGTCCAGGGTCTGGAAGCTGTCGTCGGGCCGGAACACATGGTGGACGACGAGGACCCTGCCCTCCAGCGGGGTGCCCAGGCGTACCGCCTCCCCGCTGCGGGCGGCCAGGGCGTCGGCCCAGTTCAGGGACCGTGAGCGCAGTTCGTTGACGTCCAGGTAGCTGGTGCCCAGGTGCAGCAGGGCGGCCCCGAGCTGGTACTTCCCGGTCGCCGCGTCCTGCTCCACGAAGTCCACGTGCTGGAGCGTGCGCAGGATGCCGTGGGCGGTGCCCTTCGCCAGCCCGAGCGAGGCCGCCACCTCGCCGAGTCCGAGTCGGCGGGGCCCGCCGGCGAGCAGCCGCAGAATCGCCGCCGCCCGCTCGATCGACTGGACCGGTCCGGCCATGAGGCGAGCCTATTACCGTCGCGGACGCTTCGCCCCGCGGGACGGCGGGCCGGGGCCGCGGGGCGGGCCGTTCGGTAATGCCGACCCCTGTTCATTGACCCGCCCCGATATGTCTCCCTAACGTGCTTTGAGGCCCGGAAGACGCCGAGACAGCGTGCGAGACCGGCAGCAGATCGGGAGAGAACATGGTGGCTCAGCTCAATACCCTGCTTCGGGCGGCACATGAACATGTGTGTCCGGTGCCGCCCGTCGCCGGCGCGGTCTCGGCCGTACGCCGGCGGGTGGCGGCGCTCCTCGCCGACTGGAGCGTGTGTCCGGAGATCGTCGAGGACTCGCTGCTCGTGGTGTCGGAGCTGGTCACCAACGCGATCGTGCACGCCCGGCCGCCGGCCGAACTCCGGGTGTCCTGGGTGCGCGGCGATCACCCGCCCACCCTGCGGGTGGAGGTCACCGACGCCGGAACCGACTTCGCCGCGGGGCCGTCCCGCGCCGGGATCGACCCGGACGAGCACGGCCGGGGCGAGGCGATCGTCCGCGCCCTGGCGACCCGCCACGGCCTACGGGTTCATCCCGAGCGGGTCACCCGCTGGGCGGAGCTGGTCGCGGCCTGAGGCACGGCCCCGGCCCCGGCCGCCACGGCGGCCGGATCCCCTGACGGCCTCCGGCGCAGCAGCAGCAGGGCCGCGTCGTCGTGCAGCCGGCCGCCCACGTGCGCCAGCAGCTCGTCATGGAGCGCGCCGAGCGTGCGCGCCGGCTCCTCGCACACATGGCGGCCCACGCCGTCGGCCAGGGGATAGAACACGCGCGCCCCGTCACGGGCCTCGGTGACGCCGTCCGTGTAGAGCAGCAGCTGGTCCCCCTCCGCCAGCGGCAGGCGCCGCAGGCCGGGAGCGCGGTCCGACAGGGCGCGCAGCCCGAGCGGCGGCGCGGGGCGGTCCGGCTCCACCGCGGTGACCTCGCCGGACGCGGAGATCAACAGCGGCGGCGCGTGCCCGCAGTTGACGATCTCCAGCTGTCCCGGCCGGAGATATCCGGCGACCACGGCGGTGACGAAGTCGTCCGGGCCGAGGTTGCGGGCGAGGCTCCGCTCGATCCGGTCGACGACGGCGAGCAGGTCGGCCTCGTCGTGGGCGGCCTCCCGGAACACCCCGAGCACGAGCGCGGCCGTGCCCACGGCCGGCAGTCCCTTGCCGCGTACGTCGCCCACGATCAGCCGGATGCCGTGCGGGGTGGACTCCAGCGCGTACAGGTCCCCGCCGATCCGGGCCTCCGCCGCGGCGGCGCTGTAGCGGACGGCCACCTGGAACGGGCCGACGGTCTCCGGGACGGGCTGGAGCAGCGCGTGCTGGGCGGCCTCGGCGACCGAACGGACGGCGGCGAGTACGCGCTCCCGGCGCTGGCGCAGAACGCCGGCCAGGGCGCTCGCCGCGGTGACGGCCGGCAGGGCGCCCAGGACGGCCGCCGCCTCGGGTGCGGACATCCCGTGCCCGCAGGCCAGGGCGGCGCCCGCCGCCGCCGCGAGGAGACCGGTGCCGAGGACGCCGCGCGGGCCGTTGGTGACGGCCGCCAGCGCGGGACCGGCCGCCAGCAGCGGCAGCCAGAGCGCACCCGCGCCGCCCACCAGGCCGCCGAGGACGACGGCGGCGACGACGAGGGCCGGCAGCAGCCGCCGTCCCGCGGCGTGCGCCGTCCGCTTCCCGAACCGCCGCGCCGGCATGTGGTCACCGCCCTCGTCTCGGACCTGGCTCATGTGTCGTCCGCTGTCCTCTGCCCTCGCCTGTACGAAGGTGGCCCCGCCGCTGGGAGGCGCTCACCCGGAATGTCCCCTGCGTCAAGCAAACGGGCCGGGCACGGGCGGTCACAAGAAGCGGATTTTCAGATAGTGAGCAAGGCGGCGCCGGTGCGGGCCGGGGCACGGGTGCGGCCGCCGCTCACGTGGTCAGCGAGAGGCTCCGGGTCACGCGGCTCGCGATCGGGAGCAGCCGGGCCCGCATCTCCTGGAGCCGGTCCTTGCGGTCCGCCGGCAGGGAGACGCCCAGCGAGCCGAGGGTGTCCCCGCGGTAGACCGGTACGGCGACGCACACGGTGCCGAGCGCGTACTCCTCCAGGTCCGTGACGGCCGGCGCCAGGGGCGGCGCGTCGAGCCTGCGGAGCAGCTCCGGCAGGCTGGTGACCGTGCGCGGCGTGAGATCGGCGAGCCGGTGCCGGGACAGGTACTCCCGGCGGGCGTCCTCGCCCAGCTCGCGCAGCACGGTCTTGCCGAGCGCGGTGGCGTGTCCCGCGTCCTCGAACCCCACCCACAGGTCCACCCGGGGGGTGCGCGGGCCGTCGACGATCTCGGCGACCCTGATCTCGCCCTCCTCGTAGAACGTGAGGTAGGCGGCGGTGGACAGCTCGTCCCGCAGCGCGGCCAGCGTCGGGCGCACCCGGCTCAGCAGCGACTGCGGGCGGCCGGCGGAGTGCAGGGAGGCCAGCCGGTCACCCAGCACGAAGCCGCCGTCGTCCAGCTTCCGCACGTACCCGTCGTGCAGCAGGGTGCGCAGCAGGTGGTAGGCGGTGGCCAGCGGCAGCCGCGTCTCGCGCGCCAGTTGCTTGGCCGGCGCGCCGTTCTCGTGGGCCCCCACCGCCTCCAGCAGCCTGAGCGCCCGCTGCACGGACGTGATGAGGGTGGGGCCTTCCCGCGCACCCATAGGACCAGGCTGCCCCGGCCACCGGGCGGGGGCAAGGCAGGGGTTCACCGGGAAACCCGTCCGGGCACCGGGGAGCGGACCGAGCGGCACGCGTTCGCGCCGCCGCGGCAGGCGCTCCCGCACCTCCGGGCGGCAGACCGGCGATCTGCGCCACCGTCCCCCGCGCGGACGCGCCCCGGTGGCCTACGCTCCAGTAATATCCGGCGGCAGGCCACCAGAGGAGGAACCGTGTCCCGGTCCGAACGCTCACCCCTGCTGCTCGCCGGCCTGCTGGCCGCCGCCGGGGCCGCCCACTTCGCCGTGCCCCGGCAGTTCGACGCGGTCGTCCCCCGCGCGCTGCCGGGCCCGCCCCGGGCCTGGACCTACGCCGGCGGGGCCGCCGAACTGGCCCTGGCGGCCGGGATCGCGGCGCCCCGCACCCGCGCCTGTGCGGCGAAGGCGGCAGCCGCCTTCTTCGTCGGCGTCTTCCCGGCGAACGTCCAGATGGCCGTGGACTGGCGCCGCCGGCCGGCGCCGCTGCGGGCGGCGGCGCTGGCCCGGCTGCCCCTCCAGGTCCCCCTGGTGCTGTGGGCGCGCGGCGTGGCCCGGAACGGAAAGGGGCGGTCGTGACGAGGCCCCTCGCGGTCGGGGACACGGCGGAGGACTTCGCCCTGCCCGACGAGACCGGCACCACCCGTCGGCTCACCGAACTGCTGGCGGGCGGCCCCGTCGTGCTCTTCTTCTACCCCGCGGCCCTCACCCCCGGCTGCACCGCCGAGGCCTGCCACTTCCGGGACCTGGCCGCCGAGTTCGAGGCCGCCGGCGCCCGGCCCGTCGGCATCAGCGGGGACGCCGTCGACAGGCAGCGGGAGTTCACCGGCCGGCACCGGCTCGGCATGCCGCTGCTCTCCGACGCCGACGGCACGGTCCGCGAGCGGTTCGGCGTCGCGCGCGGCTTCTCCCTGGCCCCGACCAGGCGCGTCACCTTCGTGATCGCCGAGGACCGTACCGTCCTGGAGGTCGTCCGCAGCGAACTGCGCATGAACACCCACGCCGACCGGGCCCTCGCCGCCCTCCGCGCCCGCCGGGGCTGAGCGGCGGTCACTGGAAGGGGCAGCCCGGGTTCGGGGCGTCCTCGGAGAACGGGGAGCCGTGCGGCAGCACGTACAGCACCTCCAGGACCAGCGGGGTGTCGCCCAGATTGCGGCCGATGTGGACGTAGCCGGGGCCGGCCGGCTCCTGGATCGTCTCGCCGGCGCGGTACACGCCGTCCGGCCCGCAGGTGGAGTCGAAGTGGCTGAGGGTGCCCTGCCGCACGACGCCGTGCAGCGGGCCGTCGTGGTAATGCCAGCCGGTGCTCTGGCCGGGCGGGAGCGTGACCTCCCGCAGGATGTAGTCGGTGCCGCCGACGGTGGTCTGGGCGAGGACCCGGGACGTGATGCCGGGCCCCGCCGGGGTCGCCGCGGCGAGGGAGCAGGTCATGAGGGCGGCGCCGGTGACGACGCCGGTCACGGCGGTACGGAGTGCGGTGCGCATGCCGGCCTCCGGAAGGCGTGGAAGGGGGACGCCGTGACCCTAGAGGCACGGCGGGCCCCCCGGGGCCGGAATCCCCGCATCCGGATACGGCCGCCCGCGTACGCGGCGCAGTCCCCGCCGGTGCCCACGGCGACCCGGGCCAGTGTGCGGCCGGTGCGCACCGAGCGGGCCCGCCGGGAGCAGGCGTGCCGTGCCGGCCGGCCCCTCGCGCACCGGCAGCGACGCACGAGCCGTTCGGCCGCGACCGGCGGGGCCGCCCGGGCGCTCCGGGAACCCCGGACTCCGGCCCCCGGTGCCGTGGTCACCCGGCCGGCCGCCAGCCCAGCGCCGGCCCGAGCTTCGTCGCCATGTCCGTCAGGATCTGCGCGTAGTCCTCGTGCTCGAAGGTGAACGGCAGGGCGAACGCCACCTCGTCGACCTCCCGGAAAGCGGCGTGCGCGTGCAGCCGTTCGGCCAGCTCCGCGGAGGTGCCGACCAGGTCCGGCGCGAACAGCTGCCGCCCCGGGCCCTGCGGGGAGGTGGTGCGGGGCAGCCGTCGGGCCGCGTACTCCGCGTACTTGGCGCGTTGCGCGGGGCTCGCCGAGTCGGTCGGGATCACCACCAGCCCGTGGGACACCCGGGCCGCCTCCCCGTCCGGGTGGTGGGCCCGGAACTCCCGGATGAGGGACAGCTGGATCGCGGCGAAGTCCGGCGGCCCGTCCACGCCCCCGGTGTCCTCCGCCTTGACCACGCTGCTGGTCAGGAAGTTCATGCCGTGCTCGCCCGCCCAGCGCGCCGACCGCAGGCTGCCGCCGCCGTACCACATCCGCTGTCCGAGCCCGGGGGAGTGCGGCTGGACCACGTCGGAGAACACCTCGAAGCCCTTCACGCCGCTGAAGTCGCTGGCGGGCTTGCCGCGCACCAGGTCCAGCAGCCGCCGCACCCGCTCGAAACCGAAGTCCTCCGCGTCGGCGGTGTCCGGGTAGAGGGCGCCCTTGACCTGGTCGAAGTGCGTCGGTGGGCCCACGCTGACGCCCGGGTTCAGCCGCCCGCCGGACAACACGTCGACCGTCGCCAGGTCCTCGGCGAGCCGCAGCGGGTTCTCCCAGCCGAGCGGCGTCACCGCGGTGCCGAGCTGGATCCGCCGGGTGCGCTGCGAGGCGGCGGCCAGCACCGCGACGGGGGAGGAGATGCCGTACTGGAGATGGCGGTGGCGCACCCAGGCACTGTCGAAGCCGAGCCGCTCGCCCAGCTCGATGATCTCCAGCGTGGACTCGTGGCCCCGCCCGGGGTCCGCCGCGTCGAACAGGCCGATGGTCAGAAAGCCCAGCTTGCGCAGGGGGCGAGAGGTGGACGGCAACGGGTCCTCCAGCGGTCGGGTGTCGGCTCCGCCTCGATTCTGGCAGGCCGGTGTGACAACCGTGTGATCAATCCGCCGGGGCCGCCCGCAGCGGGATCACGACCTCGTCCTCGACCGGGGGGTCGAGTTCCTGCGCGAGGTTGCCCGTCGCGGCGAAACAGCGCAGCCGCACGGCGTCCGCCGTGACGTCCAGCCGCAGGAAGGACTTGAAGAACGGCGGGCTGTGGGTGGCGGAGGACGGCGAGAGCAGCGTGGTGTACATCTTGCGCACGGGCAGCCGGAACCGGGCCGGACGGCCGGGGCGGCGACCGGTGCCGAGCAGCCCCGCGACCAGCCGGGTGCGGCGGGTGATCCGGGCGTCGGGGCCGGGGGCGCGGGCCGGTTCGATGCCGAGCCGTTCGGCGACGACGGCCGCCGCCTCCTGTTCCGTCAGGCGGAAGAAGCGGCGCAGCCGCAGCCGGCGCCCGTACAGGCGGCTGTAGAAGGCGAGCGAGTCGCCGCGCAGCGGATAGCAGCGGAACTCGCGTTCGGTGACACCGCCCACCGACACCCGGGGGATGGTGTGCGTGGCGTGCGTGAACGCCCCGCCGCCGCCCGCCACGACGTACTGGACGGTGCGGCCGTCCACCGTCACCGGATAGCGCTGGTAGTTGTGGATGTCGCCGCCGATCGCGGCGACGTAGTGGTGCCGCGGGTCCCGGACGATGTCGTCCACCGTGCCGCCGCCCTCGACCGGGCAGGGATGGTGCTCGCCGTCGACGTACAGCGGCGAACCGGTGACGAGGATCTTCGGCCTGGGCCCTTGGGACACTTCCCGCAGCCAGGCGCCCTGTTCGGCGTCGACCGTGCCCAGCAGGCCGGTGTCGATGCCGACGATCCGCACCGGCCCCGCGTCGATCGCCCAGTACGGGCCCGGCTGTTCGGCCCGCTGCCCGGGCGCCGACCGCAACGCCCGGGCCGCGGCGAACCGTCGCTCGTCGGCGGGGCGCCCCCGGTGCCACAGCAGGGACCGCCACCAGGCGCGGGTCAGCGGGCGGGGCCGGGGCTCCGGGGCGGGCGGCGGGGTGTCGGCGCAGAACACGCGCATGAAGGCGCCGAGATCCTCGTACCAGTCGTGGTTGCCCGGTATCGCGTAGATCGGCCCCGGGTAGTCCTGGTAGGGCCGGAAGAACTTGTCGCCGTAGTCGTCGGCGCCGCCGACGGGGTAGACGACGTCGCTGGCGAGTACCGCGAAGTCGGTTCCCCGGCTCGCTTCCAGGAAGCCGGGCACGACGGCGTACTGGGAGTCGCCGCCCTCGCCGGTGTCCCCGATGACCATGAAGGAGAACGACTCCGGCACGTCCCGCCGGATCAGCTTGTCGGCGGGCGCCCCCGCCGCCGCCCGGCGGGCCACCCAGCGGCCGCGGGTACGGCCGGTCGGGTCGCCGAACAGGGACGCGAGAACGCCGTTGCGGGCGGCCCACAGGATGCGGGGGTTCAGCCACGACAGGTTCTCGACGTGGTCCGGCAGCAACTGCCGGTAGGCGCCGGGCCGGGCCGCGCCCCAGCCGGCGCCCTGTGCGGTATCGCGCGAGGAGTCAGACACGCGGTGCACGGTAACAACGCCCCGACCAGCACCGGAAAGCCGGGTACGGCCCAACGTCCCGGCCGTCGGCACCCGTTGGCCGCGCCCGCCCGGCACCGGCCGGGGTGACACCGGTGTGGCCCCGGGGGGCCCGGCGGGTCACCGCTTGCGGGCGGCTCCGCCGTGCTCGGCGACGATCCGCGGGGCGCGGACCGAGTGCGGCACCGACGTGCCGGTCGCCGGGTGCGGCGCCGGAGGGGTCCTCGGTCGTGTCCTTCCCTCCGCCGGGCCTCGATCCGGCCACGGTCGTCCCCGGGGGCCCGGACCGGCCCCTGTCCCGCCCACGCCCCGGAAGCCGCCGCTCACCTCCGGATCCGCCCACGCCGGCCGATAGGGAAAACCCTCGATTGACCCGGCCATGGGTGACATGGATCGGTCAAGACTGTCATTCTCCCTGCGCACCCTGATCCACCCCACCGGTTCCCGGATCACGGTCCCGCACGACTCAGCTCACCCGGGCGGCAGACCCCGCTGCCCGTCCGTCACCTCACCGGCCGCCGACCGGCGGCCGCAGCAGGAGGAGTACGCGTGAGACCCCACAGACCCCTTCCCCACAAGCGCGCCACGGCAGGAGCCGCCCTGCTCTCCGCCGCGGCGCTCCTCGCCGTCGGCCTCCAGGCGGTCCCGGCCGCCGCCGCCCCGGCCGCCCCCCACCCCGGCTCGCTGCGCACCGGCGCACTGGCGGTGAAACTCAGCCCGGCCCAGCACCGCGCACTCGTCGAGAGCGCCCGGGACACGACCGCCGGCACCGCCCGCACCCTCGGCCTCGGCGCGAAGGAGAAGCTGGTCGTCAGGGACGTCGTCAAGGACAACGACGGCACCCTGCACACCCGGTACGAGCGCACCTACGACGGCCTGCCCGTCCTCGGCGGCGACCTCGTCGTGCACACCCCGCCCGCCTCGCTGGCCAAGGGGACCGTCGGCACCACCTTCAACAGCAGGCGCACCATCACGGTGCCCTCCACCACCGCCACCTTCGCCAGGGCCGCCGCCGAGAGCAAGGCGCTGAAGGCCGCGAAGGCGCTGGCCGCCGCCAAGCCCACCACGGACAGCGTCCGCAAGGTGATCTGGGCCGGCGCCGGCACCCCGAAGCTGGCCTGGGAGACGGTCGTCGACGGCCTCCAGGACGACGGCACCCCCAGCCGGCTGCACGTCGTCACCGACGCCACCACCGGCAAGGAGCTGTACCGCTACCAGGCGGTCAGGACCGGCACCGGCAACACCCAGTACAGCGGCACCGTCACCCTGAACACCACGCTGTCGGGCTCGACGTACCAGCTGTACGACACCACGCGCGGCGGTCACAAGACCTACAGCCTCAACCGGGGCACCTCCGGCACCGGCTCCCTGATGACCGACGCCGACGACGTCTGGGGCGACGGCACCGGCTCCCACACCCAGACCGCGGGCGCCGACGCCGCCTACGGCGCGCAGGAGACCTGGGACTTCTACAAGAACACCTTCGGCCGCAGCGGCATCCGCAACGACGGCGTCGCCGCCTACAGCCGCGTCCACTACAGCAGCGGCTACGTCAACGCCTTCTGGGACGACAGCTGCTTCTGCATGACCTACGGCGACGGCAGCGGCAACACCCACGCCCTGACCTCGCTGGACGTGGCCGGCCACGAGATGAGCCACGGCGTCACCTCCAACACCGCCGGCCTGAACTACAGCGGCGAGTCGGGCGGCCTGAACGAGGCGACCTCCGACATCTTCGGCACGGGCGTCGAGTTCTACGCGAACAACCCCAAGGACGTCGGTGACTACCTCATCGGCGAGAAGATAGACATCAACGGCGACGGCTCGCCGCTTCGGTACATGGACAAGCCCAGCAAGGACGGCGGGTCCAAGGACAGCTGGTACTCCGGTATCGGCAGCCTCGACGTGCACTACTCCTCGGGCCCGGCGAACCACATGTTCTACCTGCTGTCCGAGGGCAGCGGCACCAAGACCATCAACGGCGTGACGTACAACAGCACCACGTCCGACGGCGTCGCCGTCACCGGCATCGGCCGCGACGCCGCGCTGAAGATCTGGTACAAGGCGCTGACGACGTACATGACGTCCAGCACCAACTACGCCGGCGCCCGCACCGCCGCGCTCAACGCCGCCGCCGCGCTCTACGGCACCAACTCCGCCCAGTACGCCGGAGTCGGCAACGCCTTCGCCGGCATCAACGTCGGCGGTCACATCAACCCGCCCAGCAGCGGGGTGACCGTCACCAACCCGGGCAGCCAGACCGCCACCGTGGGCACCGCCGTGAGCCTCCAGATCCAGGCGAGCAGCACCAACAGCGGCGCGCTGACCTACAGCGCCTCCGGCCTGCCCACCGGCCTGACGATCAACGCCTCCACCGGTCTGATCACCGGCACGCCCACCGCGGCGGGCAGCTACAACACCACCGTGACGGTGACCGACTCCACCGGCGCGACCGGCACCGCCACCTTCACCTGGACGGTCGGCACGACCGGCGGCGGCTGCCCGGCGACGCAACTGCTGGGCAACCCCGGCTTCGAGTCCGGCAGCTCCGCCTGGACCGCGAGCAGCGGCGTCATCACCACCGACACCGGCCAGCCCGCCCACGGCGGCTCCTACAAGGCATGGCTGAACGGCTACGGCTCCACGCACACCGACACGCTGTCCCAGTCGGTGGCCGTCCCGGCGGGCTGCAAGGCCACCCTGACGTTCTACCTGCACATCGACACCGACGAGACCACCACCGGCACCCAGTACGACAAGCTGACGGTGACCGCCGGTTCGAAGACCCTCGCCACCTACTCGAACCTCGACGCGGCCTCCGGCTACGTCCAGAAGACCTTCGACCTGTCCTCACTGGCGGGTTCCACGGTCACGCTGAAGTTCAACGGCGTGGAGGACTCCGGCCTCCAGACCAGCTTCGTCGTGGACGACACCGCCCTGACGACCGGCTGATCACCTGACACCGCGCGCGGTCCCGCACCCGGTTCGCCGGGTGCGGGACCGCGTCGTGTCAGCCGAGCGGGTCCAGCGTGAGATACGCCTGCCGCGGGCCGCCGTCGTGCACCAGCGACTCCTGGTCGCCGACGTCGTCGAAGGCGAACGCGTAGGCCTTGCCGTCGGCCATCTGCGCGTGGACGGCGCGCGCGTACTGGTTGGTCACCGCGTCCCGGTAGAAATCGGCCGTCGCGTTGTCCGGCTGGTTCGCGCTGACCAGCAGCGTGGAGCGGTTGAAACCGGCGCACAGCGTCCGGGAGATGGGCCCGCGCACGGCGTCGTTGGGCGCGTCCAGCAGCCTGTGGCAGCCGAAGACGCTGGACGCGTCGGGCTTCTGGAAACTGGTGACGACCGCGCCGGCGGAGTTGGTGAAGTTCATGACGTTGCCCGAGACCCGGCCGTAGTACTTGGTGTTCGGCTGGTCCGCGAACGGCGTGACGGTCAGTGTCGACGTCGTGTACTTCTGCCAGACCCGGTTCACGTAGTCGTCCAGCACGTTCGCCGGCAGCGCCCCGGTCTCCACGCCGTACAGCGGGGACAGCGCCCGCAGCACCGTGCCGTCGGAGCGGGTCTGGATCAGGCCCGCCCAGCCGCCCGGCTGGGCGCGCAGCGCGGAGAAGAAGCCGCTCCAGCCACCGGACTTCAGATGCCCGGTGGTGCTCACGCCGCCGTCGGCGCGCTGCACGCCGACCGCGTACGGCGCCGAGAACATGTCCACCTGGGTGCTGTTGAGCCACAGCCCGGCGTCGTTGAGCGTGTACTCCGACCAGTTGAAAAGGATGTCGCGGTTGGGGTCGGACGGGTTCTGCACGGCCGGCTGGACCAGCCCGCCGGTGGTCAGCCGGAAGTCCAGCTTGCGGCCGTAGGAGAAGTAGATCCGGCCGGAGAACTTGGGGATGCGGATCGTCTTGGACTGGCCGGCGGCCGGCCCCGGTATCGCCGCGTCCGGCGCGGGAGTCGGCGGGTTCCCGCCGGCCGGCCAGGCGTGGAAGACGCCGTCCGCGTCGGCCCAGCCCTGCCGTCCCGAGGACAGCTGGGTGCCGAGGTCGTAGACGTAGACCGGTTCGGAACGGCCCGAGTTGTTGGTGATCGTCAGGGGGATGGTGTCGGGGACGGCGGCGTCGGCGCGGCCCGGGGCGCCGAGCGCGAGCAGCCCGCCGAGCAGCGTCGTGGCGGCGGCCAGGGGCAGCACGCCCCGCCTGAGCGTGAGAGGCACTCTCCACCTCCGTGTGGGGTCGGGGTCGTACGGAATTGGTCCGTACCGCTGTGAGAGCGCTCTCAGATTCCGGCCACGGCGAGTGCATGTCAATGTCTGGGACGCGATCGGCCCGGTGTCCGCCGGGCGGCGGACACCGGGCCGTGCCGTCAGAACGCGCGCTGGAACAGGTCGAGCAGCGCCGCCCAGTGCCGTTCGTCGGCCTTCCGGTCGTAGGCGGGGGTGTCCGCCTGGGTGTAGCCGTGGTGGGCGCCGGCGTAGACCTCGCAGGTGTGCCGGACACCGGCGGCGGTCAGCGCCTCCTCGAAGCGCGCGATCTGCTCCGGCGGCAGCGACGCGTCCTCGTCGGCGTGCCCGAAGTACAGCTCCGCGGTGATGCGCGGGGCCTCCCGGTGCGGGCTGTCCGGGTCGTCGGTGGCCAGGCCCCCGCCGTGGAAACCGGCCGCCGCCGCGACCCGATCCGGGTAGGCACCCGCCGTCCACAGCACGAGCCGGGAGCCCATGCAGTAGCCGGTCAGCGCGACCGGGCCGTCCGCCACCAGCGGACTGTCGGCCAGCCAGCGCAGATAGGCCCCCGCGTCCCGCTTGACCAGGTCCGGCGTCAGCCCGGCCAGTACCGGGCCGAGCCGCTCCCAGATCGTCGGGTCCGCGCCCGGGTCGATGAATTCGGGCAGGTCCACGACCGGCGCCCGGCCGAGCCGGTAGAACACGTTCGGCAGCAGCACGGTGTAACCCGCCGCGGCCAGCCGGTCGGCCATCGACTTCAGGTGCGGTCGCGCGCCGTAGGCGTCCTGGTAGAACAGCACGCCCGGGCGGGGGCGGTCGTCGGCGGGGCGGACCAGGTAGGCGTCGGCGACGCCGTCCTCGGTCCGGACGTCGACATCGTCACGCCGGAGATCGGTCATGGTGGACAAGCCCTCCCTCGGGAAACGGGCGCCGGGCGGGGGTGACCCCGGCGCCATGGTGACGTCCATGCTGTCACGCAAGATCGGCGACGCCCGCGGGTGTGGTGTTCGGGCACGGGTGCACGGGGCGTGGGTGTGCGGGGGCGCGCCCATGGGGGAGCACCTGTGTGCGTGCGGAGCGCCTATGTGGGCAGCGTCTGTGTGCGGAGCGCCCATGTGCGGGGAGCACATGTGGGGAGCGCCCCTGTGTGAAGCCCCCCTCGCGGATCGTCCGGGGCCTGTCCGCTCACTCGAAGCGGCTGGTGTCGCCCGCGCCCCACCGGACGATCTCCGCCTCGCCCCCGGAGAAGTCGACCACCGTCGTCGGCTCGGTGCCGCAGTCGCCGGAGTCCACCACCGCGTCCACCACGTGGTCGAGCCGGTCCTTGATCTCCCAGCCCTGCGTCAGCGGCTCCTCCTCGTCGGGCAGCAGCAGCGTGCTGGACAGCAGCGGTTCGCCCAGCTCCGCCAGCAGCGCCTGGGTGACCACATGGTCCGGGATGCGCACGCCCACGGTCTTCTTCTTCGGGTGCAGCAGCTTGCGCGGCACCTCCCGGGTGGCCGGCAGGATGAAGGTGTAGCTGCCGGGCGTGGACGCCTTCACCGCCCGGAAGACGTCGTTGTCCACCCGGACGAACTGGCCGAGCTGCGCGAAGTCCCGGCACATCAGGGTGAAGTGGTGCCGGTCGTCCAGCCGGCGGATGGCACGGATGCGGTCCATGCCGTCCCGGCTGCCCAGCCGGCAGCCGAGCGCGTAACAGGAGTCGGTCGGATATGCGATGAGTGCTTCCGAGCGCACCGCGTCGGCGATCTGGGCGATGCTGCGCGGTTGCGGGTTGTCGGGATGCACGTCGAAGTACTTCGCCACCCGTCGAGCTTATGCCGTCCCGGACACCGCACGCGCGCCCCGGTCACCCACCCGCCCCCGCCGCCCCGCACGGCACACCCGGCCGGGGGTGCCCGGCGGGCGGGAGCGGACCGCACGGCCCCGGCCGGTACACGGCCCGGCCGGCCCTCGCGGGTGTACGGCCCGGGAGGCGCCCACGCCCTGGTGACCCCGGCGTTCCCCGCTTCCCGGACGGCCCGGGAAAGATTTTTCGGATCGTCTGGAATTCGGCCGCGTACATCCCGGATTCCGGGGCATCCGAGCACTGAGCCGCTCGGGGACCCCCCGCCCCGGGCGCGGCGTCTCCGCCGGCGGCCCCGTCCCCCCGGGCCGCCGGCGGAGCCATGTGCGGCCGGCGGCCGTCCGGGCCACCGGACCCGGCGGCGCTCAGCCCCCCAGCCGGACCGGGATCTCCTGCCAGCCGTGGGCGATGAACGACGGCAGATGGCGCAGTTCGCCGGCCGCGCGGGCCAGGCGCAGGCCGGGGAAGCGGGAGAACAGGGCGGGCAGCGCGGTCAGCGCCTCCAGACGGGCCAGCGGAGCCCCGACGCAGCGGTGCACGCCGACCCCGAACGCCAGGTGGTCCCCGGCCGCCCGCGCCGCGTCGAAGACGGCCGCGTCGGGGCCGTAATGCGCCGGGTCCAGGCCCGACGCGGCGTACGTCGTGATGATCGCGTCCCCGGCCGGAATCGTCACGTCCCCGACCGTCAGGTCCTCCACCGCGAACCGCAACGGCAGCGCGGCGATGGACGGATGCACCCGCAGCGTCTCGTCGACCACCGCGCCCCAGCCGACCTCCCCGGCGCGCACCGCCGCCAGCTGTCCGGGGTCGGTCAGCAGGGCGACCACCGCGTTGCCGATGAGGTTGACGGTGGTCTCGAACCCGGCGCCGACCACCAGCAGCAGCGTGTGCAGCAGTTCCTCGTCCGAGAGCCGGTCGCCGCCCTCGTCGCGCACCCGGATCAGCTCCGTGGTGATGTCGTCACCCGGCCGGGCCCGCCGGTACTCGATCAGCGCGCCGAGCACCGAGCCGACCCGTTCGCGCACCGAGGCCGCGAACTCGGGGCTGGGGTCGGAGGTGTTCATGAAGTCGGCGATGAGTCGCGCCGCATCGGGCCGCAACGCCTGGGGGACACCCAGGAGTTCGCAGATCATCCGCATCGGCAGGGGATGCGCGAGCCCGTCGCGCAGATCGACCACGCCGCCGTCGGCGCCCGCGGCCTGCAGCACGTCCAGCAGCTCGGCCGTCAGCGCGGCCACCCGGGGCCGCATCGCCTCGGTGCGCCGGTGGGTGAAGCTCGGCGCCACCAGCCTGCGCAGCCGGGCGTGGTCCGTGCCGTAGGTGGTGAGCATGTTGGTCACGCTGACCCAGTTGGCCATCCACCCCCAGGACGGATGCGCGTCCAGCTCCGGCCACAGCCGCCAGTGCCGGCGCGCGTCCTTGCTGACCCGGGGATCGAGGATGAGGGTCTTGAGTGTGTCGTAGCCGGTGGGCGCCCAGGCGGGGATGGATCCGGGCAGCTCCACGGGTACGACGGGGCCGAGGACGCGCAGCCGTGCGCTCTCCCCGGCGATGTCGGAGCCGAAGGGGTCGAGGGCGATACGGTCGGTGACGGTCACGACGGTCTCCCAACTGGTCGGCCATGCCTGGGGCGGTCCCGGTCCAGTACACCGCGTCACCGCCCGTGCGCACACCGCTTCCGTGTCATCTGCCCCGGAATGGGGCCCAGTTCGGCCCCCCACCGGCCGCCGGCCCGGCGTGGGAGGGAAGCCATGCCGACGGCCTCCGGCGCCGCCCGCCCGGGGTTCACCCGGGCCCTCCACCCGTCCCCGCCGCCTCCGGAGCCAGGACCAGCATGGTCGCGTCGTCGCGGACCCGGTAGCGGCGTCGTACCAGGTCCTCCCACACCGCGCCCGGCAGGCCGGCGGACGGGGTGCCGGCCAGGGCGGTCAGCCGTCGCGGGAGCGGGTAGAAGGCTCCGTCGGCGTCCCGGGCCTCCCACACGCCGTCGGAGGCCAGGAACAGGCGGTCCCCCGGACCGAGCGGCACGGTGACCTCCTTCGGCGGGTCGACACCGGCCAGCCCGATGCCCAGCGGCGGCGCGGGCGCGACGGTCACCTCCCGGGCCGCTCCCGGGCGCAGCAGCACGGGCGCCGGATGCCCGCACGCCACCACCCGTACCGCGGCCGTGCCGTCGGTGAACTCCAGCAGCAGGGCGGTGGCGAACAGCTCCGCGTGCCCCACGTCCGCCGAGTCCACCGCCAGCCGGCGGTCCAGCCGCGCCGCCACCGACGCCAGGTCCGGCTGGTCCAGCGCGGCCTCCCGGAACGCCCCCAGCAGCGACACGACCGTGGCCACCGCCGTCAGCCCGTGCCCCTGCACATCCCCGAACACCGCCCGCACCCCGTACGGCCCCGCCCGTACGTCGAAGAAGTCCCCGCCCACCAGCGTCCCGTCCTGCGCGGCCCGGTAGGAGGCGGCGCACCCGACCCGCCCGACCCGGTCCGGCAGCGGCGGCAGCACGGCCCGCTGCACCGCCTCGCCGATCGCCCGCTCGGTGTCCAGCTGGGCGTCCCGCCGGCTGCGCACATAGGACACGAACACGCTCAGCGCGGCCACGAACACGACGGTCAGCAGATCGGTGTCCCCGGGACGGTTCAGATGCGTGGCC
This sequence comes from Streptomyces sp. NPDC029296, assembly GCF_055569255.1. Taxonomy (NCBI): domain Bacteria; kingdom Bacillati; phylum Actinomycetota; class Actinomycetes; order Kitasatosporales; family Streptomycetaceae; genus Streptomyces; species Streptomyces sp. NPDC029296. The sequence goes on along the minus strand of NZ_JBVHXT010000053.1, from coordinate 30,277 downwards.
GGAACGGTCAGCACCGCGACCCCGCCCACCCCGAGCACACCGGTGGTCAGCGGGCCGTAGGACAGGACCGCCAGCGGCGGGATCGCGCCCAGCAGGAAACCGAGATCGCGCGCGTGGGGTGTGATCAGCGTGGCGGAGCCGACGGCCGCGAGCAGGAGGACGGGCAGCACACGGACCCACCACGGCGGCGGTGCGCCGCGCAGCCAGCCGCGCTCCCGACGGTCCCCGCGCGCCCACCGGCCGCGTACCGATCCCACATCCCCACGCTACGCCGCCGCCGATGCCCCGCACCTCGCCCGGGTACGCGAAAACCGGTGGACGCCCGCCCGGCCGCCCGCCTAGTGTGGCCCCGCCACGCCCGGACCGGACGGAAGAAGGAGGCGAGTGCCATGCACGACGGCAGCGACAGGCGCTCCCCCCTCCCCGTGCCGCGGGCGTGTCACGTCTGATCCGATGATCCGACCGGGAGCGTCACCCATCCACGCATCCCGGAGGAATCCATGACCGGCCTGGTCATCCGCGCGCTCGACGACGGCAGCGCGCACCTGTTCCACACCATGCCCGACGCGCTCGCCCTGGGCGAACGGCACCGGCACACCCGCTACCGCCCCGACTGGCAGCGCGTCGCCCTGCGCGACGGCCGCGTCGTGGCACGCGCCGCCTGGTGGGCCCGCCCCGAGGACCCCGAGCCCCTGGTGATCAACTGGCTCGACGTGGCCGAGGGCGAGGAGGAGGCCGGCGCCGCACTGCTGCGGACGGCCCCCTGGCGGACCCCCGAGCTGGAACTCGACCTGCCGCCCGGCTGGCGGGACGACCCGGGCCTGCGGGTCGCGGCCGCCACCGGCGCCGCCGCCGCGCTCCGGGCCGGCTACACCCCCTTGGTGGAGCGGTTCGCCTACCGCTGGACCCCGGACCGGGGCCTGCCCGAACGGCCCGGACGGCTCGTCTTCACCGCCGAACCGGACGACGGCGTGTTCCACGACCTCTTGTGCCGCATCCACTCCGCCACCCTCGACGCCCACGCCCGCCGGGCCATCGAGCGGGGCGGCGTCGACCGGGCGGCCAGGGAGGAACTGGACTTCTTCCACTGGTTCCCCTCGCCCCGCGACTGGTGGCGGCTCGCCCGCACCCCGGCGGGCGAGCCGGTCGGCATCCACATCCCGGCCCGCAACCCCGCGGGACCGTGCGTCGGCTTCATCGGGGTGGTGCCCGAACAGCGCGGCCACGGCTACGCCTACGACCTGCTCGCCGACTGCACCCACTTCCTGGCCGGACAGGGCGCCGAGTTCATCGCCGCCGCCACCGACCAGGGCAATTTCCCGATGGCCGCGCACTTCATCACGGCCCGCTATCCCGTCGTACGTGAACGCGTCTCCTACTGGGCCGACCCGGCGGCCGGCGACGGGCACTGACGGCACGGAGACCGGTTCACGGCCCCCGGGCGGCCTACTCCCGGGCGGCCGTGAGCCGGTCCTCCGCCGCGGCCAGGATCTCGGTGACCCGCAGACCGAACGCGGCGTCGCAGGAGTGCGGACGGCCGGTGCGGGCGGCCCGGACCAGTGCGTCGGCGGCCCGGGAGAGCGCGGCGACCGCTCCCTGCGAACTGCCGGGCATGACCGACACGCCCGCCTCGCCCCGCAGCTCCACCTCGGCCCCGGCCGCCGCCGGCGGGGCCGTCAGGCTCAGGGTGAGCGAGCTGGACGCGCCGGTGGCGTGGTCGAGCACCAGATGGACGGTGTCCGCCGGACCGTGCGCCGCCGCCGCGACCCGCCGTACGTCGCCGAGGACCGGCAGCAGGACCGACAGGGCGTGCGGGCCGACGTCCCACAGCGCGCCCTTCTCCCGCCGCCACGGCGAGGCCGCGAACGGGCTGTCGCCCGTGAACACCGCCCCCAGCCAGTGGGCCCGCGCGGTGAACCAGCCCGTCACGGCGGCCTGTTCCTCGACCCAGGCCTCCGGCTCCTTCTGGAAGCGCGTGGTGAAGAACACCACCGACGCCACCCCGGCCCGCTCCACCGCCTCCACCACGGCCCGCCCCTCGGCGGCCGACACCGCCAGCGGCTTGTCCAGCAGCAGATGGCGCCCGGCGCCGGCCGCGCGTACCGCCAACTCCGCCTGCACCGACGGGGGCAGGGCCACCGCCACCGCGTCCACGTCGGCCAGCAGCGCGTCCACGCCGGCGTACGCGGCGACGCCGTAGCGCTCCGCCAGCTCCGCGGCCGCCTCCGGCCGGCGCCCCCACACCCCGGTGAACTCCAGGCCGGTGTGTTCCGCGAGGGCGGGAGCGTAGGTCGCCCGCGCCCATGGGCCCGTCCCCAGCAGTCCGATGCGCATGTCCCGTTCCCTTCCGACAGCCGTTCCCCGCCCCTTCAGGATGGTGCGCCGCGTGCGCCCTCCGCACACCCGGGGCCCCCTTTCGCCTGCCCCGCGAGCCAGCCGGCGATGGCGGCGGCGATCGGCTGGCCGGTGTCCATCTCCACGAACCCGAACTGGCCGGACTGGTTGCACTCCAGGAACCACCAGATCCCGTCCGCGTCCTCCGCGAAGTCGAAGGCGCCGTAGGCCAGCTCCGCACCCGTCATGTACCGCAGCACGCCCTCGGCGACCCGTGGGGGCACGTCCGCGGGCAGCCAGGGAGAGACCGACGGGGCGAAACGGACGTCCACGTCGTCCGGGTGGGCGTCCGGGTCGGCGGGTTTGCGCGCGGCCAGCAGCGTGCGGCCGACGACGGTGAGCCGGATGTCGGCCCGTTTGGCGATCCGCCGTTGCAGCAGGGTCGGGCCGTAGGCCACCGCGGTGAAGTCGGTGTCCGGCGCGACGCGGCTGGTCGGCACGGACCGGGGCGGCTCCTGCGGATGCGCCCCGGAGACCGGCTTGACCACCAGGTCCGGGAAGCGCCGCGCGAACTCCCGCGCGGCCCGCGGGAACGTCGTGATGAGGGTGGCCGGCACCGCCAGCCCGCTGCGCTGGGCCAGGCCGAGCTGCCAGGGCTTGTGCCGGGCGCGGCGGGCGGCGTCCGGATGGTTCATCCAGCGGGCGTCGGTGCACCGCAGCATGCCGTACAGCGCCTGCGACGACTCCTCTGTCAGCCAGGCGGAGGGCTGCGCGGCGCGGGCGGCCGGGGTGCCCGGTCTGCGCACCCACACGGAGCGCAGACCGTCCATGCTCACCAGGCGCCCGCCGACGGACAGATGTCCCCGGCAGGCGCCCCGCACGTACTCGCCCGACAGCGCGACCCCGTTGGTCAGATCGGCGGGGTCGAGCCGGACGACGGGCACGCCGGCCTCGCCCAGCCGGAGGACCACCATGTCCGCCGTCACGTCTTCCTCACTGGTCAGGATGAGCACGGTCATTTGTGGGGGCCCGCGCCTCAGTCGTCGAAGTGCGTCTTGGAACCGGCGGTCGACGTCGTGGTCCCCAGGGCTCTCAGGGTCGCGTGGTCCATCGCGGCGATCCGCCCGTCCGGGAGGACGTTCACTTGCAGTCCGGAGTCGTACGCGTACGGAATGGTGACGTCCAACTGCACAGCGGGGCGCGCGTAGTTGAGCGTGAACGGTTGCATGGTCTCTCCCTGATTAGGCTTTCACGTCCTTATACGAATCGAACGGGTGATTGGTTTCCTTACTCTCCGTGACCACGGCGCGGTGGAGCGCCGCGGACGCCTACCGCGCGAGCGTCTCCCGCGCCGCCGTCAGGGCCTGTTCGGCGTACCCGCGCCCGAACAGCACCGCGTGCACCAGCAGGGGGAAGAGCCGGTGCAGCCCCACCCGGTCCCGCCAGCCGTCCGCCAGGGGCGCCGCCTGCCGGTAACCGACGCATACCCGGTCCAGGTGCGGACAGCCGAACAACCCCAGCATCGCCAGGTCGGTCTCCCGGTGCCCCCCGTGCGCGGCCGGGTCGATCAGCCGGACCTCGCCGTCGGCCGCCCACAGGATATTGCCGTTCCACAGGTCGCCGTGCAGCCGGGCGGGCGGCTCGGGCGGACCCGCCAGCTCCGGCAGCCGCGCGCACGCCCGCTCGAACACGGCGGCCTCCGCCGGGCGGAGCGTGCCGCGGTCGACCGCGCCGCGCACATAGGGCAGCACGCGGTGCTCGGCGTACCAGGAGGGCCACTCGGTTCCGGGCGCGTTGCGCAGGGGGGCCAGGCCGATGCAGGCGTCCTCGGGGCCGCCGGGCGGCGCCGCCCCGAAGCAGGGCGCCCCGGCCGCGTGCAGCGCGGCGAGGGCCTGGCCGAAACGGAGCGCCGCCTTCGGGCCGGGCGGCCCGGCCGGCACCCGCTCGGTCACCATCCAGTGGTCGTCGTGCCCCAGCACCGCCGGTACCCGGACCGCGTCCGCGGCGGCCAGCCAGCGCAGCCCCGCGACCTCCGCGCGCACCGCCCCGGGGCCGTCGCCCCGCTTCACCATCACCGGCGTCCCGTCGTCGAGCAGCACCTCGACGGGCGAGCCGGACGACGGCCGCCTCCCGGTGACGGGGCGCCCGGTGAGCCGGGCCGCCACCTGTCCTGGATCCTCTTCACGGTTGGCCACGGCCCCAGGGTACGGCCCCCAACAAGGGGGCCTCGCCGGGCAGTTCAACCATTGATACGACTGTTGCCAGCCAAACGGATGAGGTCAGCGGCCGGGGATTCCCAAGGGGCCGAAGGTGGCCGGGTGGCCTCGGTGACCGACGGGGAACGCGCCCCCCCGGGTGAGCCCCACCGGATTCGCGGCCGGCAGCAGCCCCGACTCCCGGACCGCGCGGGCCGGCGGCTCCAGGAGCGCGGCCAGACGCCCGGTGCGCTCGGCGCCCAGCGCGGTCCACGGCCGTTCGGCCGCCGCGTCGGTCAGCGCCTCCGTCCGCGCGCGCAGCGCCGCGCCCGCGGGCGTGAGCGAGCCGTCCGCCGCCAGCCGGCCCTCCGCGCGCAGCCGCTCCCCGGCCGCCGCCCACTCCTCCCGCGGCCACTTCCGTGTCTCGCGCAGGAAGTCCCCGTCGGACTCGCCGGCCGCCGCCTTGAGCACCATGGCCTCCACCGGCCCGAGCCCCAGGCCGACCAGCACCGCCACATGGGAGTCGCCCCGGTGCTCACGCAGGGTCGTGAGGGCCTGCCACAGCCGGGCGGCGGGCCGCTCCGGGCGGTCGAGCGCCTGGTTGGCGGCGGCCAGCACCCTGCCCGTGGTGTCCGCCGCCGCGGCGGCCTCCCAGGCGAGGTCCGCGGCCTCCGTGAAGGCGGCGGAGCCGACGGCGTCCGCGCCGAACATCCGGGTCATCGCCGCGTCCACCGCCTCCAGGCGGGCGGCCAGCGCCTCCGCCGGGGCCGCGTACGTCCAGGCGTCCGGCAGGGCCCGGGCCACCCGCGAGGGGTGGAAGACGTAGAAACAGCTCGTCACCACGGACGGGGTCACCGCGCCGAGCGGGGCGGCGCGCAGCGCGAAGTACCCCATCCAGAACCCGCGCAGCCCGAGGGCGTCCGCCGCCCGGTGCGCCTCCGGTGCGAAGTACACGAGGTCGTGCACCGGCTCGTACCGCTCCCACAGGGCGCGTGCCCTTCCGTCCGCCACCGCTTCCTCCCGCCGCGTCGCCCCCGCCGGCCGCCGTACGACCGTTGCCGTACGACCGTGCCGCCGTGCCGTCGGCACCAGCCTGCGTTATGACGACGGTCATAACAAGGGGTCCGGCGTCACCCGCCGCCCATTGACCCGTACGAGGGGCCGGGAAGGGGGCGCGCTGGGGCAGACGGGTGGTGTGGTGACACGGCTGGGCGGCTCGGATGGTGGGAGCCGGGGGCCTCGCTGACGGTGGTTCATGTCGGGACCGGGTCCATCCAGCTGATGAGGTATCCGCTGCCCGGTCACGGCGGAAGGACATCACTATGCGCTCTGCCCGCATGCTCCTGGCGACGGCGGCCGCCACGGCCGCCCTCGGCTTCACGACGCCCGGGGCCGCGTTCGCCGTTCCGGCCGAACACGACAGCGGTCGTGACGACTCCTCGTACAGCAGGGAGCACGACAGCGAATCCGACCGTGACGAGGGATCCGACAGCGACGAGAACAGCGACAAGGACAACGACAGCGACAAGGACAACGACTACGGCAACAAGCGCGGCGGCGGAGGGGAACACGACGGACCGCGCGGCGGAATGCACACGGGTGGCGGAGCGCTCGCCGCGGTGCGCAGCGGCGACTGGGGATCGGGCGGCGACGACAGCAGGTTCGACCCCGAGAGCTACCGCGACAAGGGCGGGGACGACGAGGAGGAGAAGGGCGGCAAGGAGGAAAAGGGCGGCGGCAAGGGTGAGAAGGGAGGCCGGAGCGGCAAGAGCGAGTGGGGCGAGGACGACGAGCACGACAAGCCGCGCGGTGGCATGCACACCGGCGGCGGCGCGCTCGCCACGCCCGGTGTCACCGCGGGTGGTCTCGCCGTCCTGGCCGTGGCCGCCACCGGCGTGTACACGCTGCGCCGCAAGAAGGCCGCCGGACCGGCGGCCTGACGGGCCGCCGCCGTGCGACAGGGGCCGCGGACATCGCCGCCACGCCATCCGGCCCGGCGGCCCGCGCCCCCGCACGGCGCCCGGGCCGTCGCCGGCTCCCGCGCCGGGGCCCGCGACGGGCTCCCGCGCCTGGGCCGTCGCGACGGGCTCCCGCGTTGGGGTCGCGACCGGTCTTCGTGCTCGGGCCGTCTTCGGGTTCCGTGCTCGGGGCGTCGTGGGCTTCCGTGCCGGGGCCCCGCGAGGGGCTTCCGTGTCGGGGTCGCGACCGGTCTTCGTGTCCGGGCTGCCGTCTTGGGTTTCCGTGCTTGGGGCGTCGTGGGCTTCCGTGCCGGGGCCCCGCGAGGGGCTTCCGTGTCGGGGTCGCGACCGGTCTTCGTGTCCGGGCTGCCGTCTTGGGTTTCCGTG
>NZ_JBVHXT010000053.1:0-23308 GCF_055569255.1 Streptomyces sp. NPDC029296 | reverse complement strand
CCGTGCTTGGGGCGTCGTCGGCTTCCGTGCCGGGGCCCCGCGACGGGCTCCCGTGTCGGGGCCGCCACCGGTCTTCGTGCCCGGGCCGTCGCCTTCGGCCTCCGTGCTCGGGCCGCCACCGGCTCCCGCGTCCGGATCGCCGCCACCGGCTTCCGCCTCCCGGGTTGCCAGCGGCTTCCGTGTCCGGGTCGCTGCCAGCCCCCGCGCCCGGGTTGCCACCGGCTCCAGTCCCCGGGTCGCTACCCGCTCCCGCGTCCGGGGCGCCACCAACGGCTCCCGCCTCCCGGGTTGCCACCGGCCCCCGCGCTCGGGCCGGCGTCACCGGGCCCGCGCCCGGGGTGCCGTCAGATGCCCCGCGCGCTTCCTTCCTGGCTCGATCCCCGTGCTGCCGTGTCCGAGTGAGGTGGTGTCCGATGGCAGCAGATCCCTCCGCGCCCCCCGCTTCCCCCACGGCGCCGGCGGACGACCGGCCCGCCGGCTACGGCGGGCGGCTGACGCTGTGGGGGGTGGCGGCGGTCTTCCTCGCCGTCAGCCTGTTCGGCGGCCAGCGGTCGGCCGGTGAGCCCGCGCCGCACCGGGCCCCGGGCGCCGGCGCCGCCGCCTCGGCCGGTCCCCGCCAGCCGGACGAGGCGCTGCCCCGGTCCGCGCCGACCCGGCTGCGCATCCCGGAGATCTCCGTGGACGCCCCCTTCACCACCCTGGCCCTCGGCCCCTCGGGTCAGCTCCAGCCCCCGCCCGCCGCCGACACCAACCTCGTCGGCTGGTACGCCGGCGGTGTCTCGCCCGGTGAGCGGGGCACCGCGATCATCGCCGGGCACGTCGACACGGTCACCTCGGCGGCCGTCTTCGCCGACCTGGGCCGGCTGGAGCCCGGCGACCGGTTCTCCGTGGAGCGGGCCGACGGGCGTACGGCGGAGTTCGTCGTGGACAGCGCCGAGACCTTCGCCAAGGACGACTTCCCCAGCGAGCGGGTGTACGCGGACGCCGACCGTCCCGAGGCCCGGCTCATCACCTGCGCCGGGGACTACGACCGCTCGGTGCGCGACTACACCGACAACCTGGTCGTCTTCGCCCATCTGGTGTGAGCCACCGGGGCCGCCGCGGGCGGGCGCCGGAGGTCTTGGGCCGGGCGGCACGCCGGATGTCGCCCGGGTGACGGGACGGGCTCCGGTCAGGTGGCCGCGCACGCGGTGAACGGGCCGCCCGGGGCGAACGCCAGGGCCGCGAACCGCTCGCCGATCCGGCGGTGGCCGGCCGGGTCCGGGTGCAGGCCGTCGGGCAGCGGCAGCTCGGCGAAGTCGGCCTCGCCGTACAGCTCCCGGCCGTCCAGGTAGTGCAGCCGCGGGTCCTCGGCGGCCCGTTCGCGCACGATCCGGGCCAGTTCCTCCCGGACGACCTCCAAGGTGAGCTTCCCGGCCGCGCGCTCGGCGGGATCCCCGGTGGCCCGGTACCGCAACCGCCCCTCGCCCAGGGCCGCCGGGTCCATGGCGGTGGGTCCGGGCGTGTCCTCGTGCATCGGGCACAGGACCGGGGAGACGACGAGCAGCGGGGTGCCGGGGTGGCCCTCGCGGACGGTGTCGAGGAAGCCGTGCACGGCGGGGCCGAAGGCACGCAGCCGCATCAGGTCGGTGTTGACCACGTTGATCCCGAGCTTGACGCTGATCAGGTCGGCGGGCGTGTCGCGCAGCGCGCGAGCGGTGAACGGGTCGAGCAGCGCGCTGCCGCCCAGCCCGAGGTTGATCAGCTCCACCCCGCCCAGGGACGCGGCGAGCGCGGGCCAGGTGGTGGTGGGGCTCGCCGCGTCGGAACCGTGGCTGAGGGAGCTGCCGTGGTGCAGCCACACCCGGCGGCCCCGGTCCGGTACGGGTTCCACGGGGGCGTCGGCGCGCAGCGCGACGAGTTCGGTCCGCTCGTTGTGCGGCAGCCAGATCTCCACGTCCTTGACGGTGTCCGGCAGACCCGCGAAACGCACGGTGCCGACGGGACCGGGCCGGTGCTCGGCGGAGCCGGTGGCCAGGTCGACGATGAGCGTGTCGCCGTCGGCGAGGGTGGCGCTGCCGGCCGGGCGGCCGTCCACGAGCAGGTCGTAGACGCCGTCCGGGCGGGGCGGTGCGCCGGGGTAGACGCGCTTGGTCGGCACGGCGTCCAGTTCGACGGCGGTGGCGCGGGTGCGCAGGGCCAGACGTACACCGGAGGGCTGGGACTCGGCCAGCGCCAGCTGCGGGTCGGCGCACTGGGCGCGGGCCCGGGCGGGCAGCCGGTGCGGCAGCAACCCGCGTCCGGTGCGCTCCAGTTCGAGGGCACCGCGGATCAGGCCGGGGGTCAGGGGGATGGTGTGCATCGTGTCTGCCAGGGGTCTCAGGGGCGGGCGGGCCAGGTGCGCAGCAGGGAGTCGAGGGCGTCCAGGATCCGGGCCCAGGACTCCTCGGAATCGGGGGCGCTGTGGTCGAAGCCGCCGGCCGTCTCCAGGCTGACGTAGCCGTGGAAGACGCTGCCGAGGAGGCGTACGGCGTGGGTCTGGTCCGGCTCCGGCAGGTCGTAGCCGCGCAGGATGGCCCGGGTGAGCTGGGCGATCCGGACGCCGGCGCTGCCGGCCGCCGTCGCGGGGTCCAGCGGGTGGCGGGCCGCCGTGTAGCGCCCGGGGTGGGCGCGGGCGTAGTCCCGGCAGACGTTCGCGAAGGCGGCGAGGGCGTCCTTGCCGGACCGGCCGGCCAGCGCCTCGGCGGCCCGGTCGGCCATCTCCTCCAGGGCGAGCAGCGCGATCCGCGTCTTCAGGTCCTGGGAATTGCGCAGGTGCGAGTACAGGCTCGCGACCTTGACGTCGAACCGCCGGGCCAGCGCCGAGACCGTGACCTGCTCGAAGCCGACCTCGTCGGCCAGTTCCGCCCCGGCCCGGACCAGGCGTTCGGTGGTCAGACCCGCACGCACCATCATCGTCTCTCCTGTCTGCCGGAGACGATTATGGAACTTCCTAAAGGTTTTAGGCAAACGGGATTATTGATTAGGTGTTCGCGAGGTCCCAGTCCATCGGCGGGCGCGACCGGCTTCCCCGGAGCCGCCGAACACCCACTTTTTTGTGGGTACTTGGCAGCCCCGGCCGTCCGGGAGAGGCTGTTTCCCGAGGTCAGGGGCTGCCGGGAGAACGGACGGGAGGTGACGGCCACAGGCGCGTCAGGACGCCGCCTCGCTCGCGCGGAGCCGGTCCAGACGGAGGTGGCCCCACTCGGCCAGGGGGCCGAGGGCCTCGGCCAGGTCGCGGCCGAACGCGGTCAGCGAGTACACGGTCTTCGGCGGCAGCACGTCGTGCACCTCCCGATGCACCAGGCCGTCCTGCTCCATCTCGCGCAGCGCCTGGGTCAGCACCTTCTCGCTCAACCCGGCCAGCCGGCGGCGCAGTTCGCCGGGCCGGTGCGGGCCGGACTCCAGCATCCACAGCAGTGACGTCTTCCACTTGCCGTCGATCACGGCGATCGCGGCGGTCACTCCGCAGACGTCCGGGTCCTGGGCACGGCTACGCGTCATTCGTCGTCCTCTTCGTCCGGTCCCCGCGGCCCGTCCGGCCGCTCTTGTCCCATGGCCCAACATGATCACTACTTACGGGAGCTGCAACATGTCGACACCTGCGAATCTTCCTGCCGTCACCGTGCTCGGCCTCGGTCCGATGGGCCGCTCGCTGGCGAACGCGTTCCTCGAGGCCGGCCTGCGGACCACGGTGTGGAACCGCACGCCGGGGAAGGCCCGGGACCTGGCCGAGCGGGGCGCGATCGCCGCGGAGACGGCGGAACAGGCGGTTTCCGCCTCGGAGGTGACGGTCGTCTGCGTGGTGAACTACGACGCCTCCGACACCATCCTGCGCGACGAGGGGGTCACCCGCGCACTGAAGGGCCGGACCGTCGTCAGCCTGACCGCCGACACCCCGGACCGCGCCCGGGACACCGCCGAGTGGGCGGCGGCCCACGGCATCGGCTACCTGGACGGCGCCATCATGACGCCGGCCCCCAGCATCGGCACCCCGGACGCCGTCTTCCTGCACAGCGGACCGCGCGACCTGTACGAGCGGTACCGGCCGGTGCTGGAGGCGCTCGGCGGGACGCACACCCACCTGGGGGAGGAGACCGGGCGCGCGGCCACCTTCGACATCGCGCTGCTCGACATCTTCTGGACCGCGATGGCGGGCTACGCGCACGCCGTGGCGATCGCCCGGGCGGAGGGCGTCACCGCCGGGGAACTGGCGCCGTTCGCCCAGGGCATCGCGGCGATCCTGCCGCCCCTGTTCGAGGAGTTCGCGCGGGACGCCGACGACGGCACCTACTCCGGCGAGATCAACCCCGTCACCTCGGCCGTCTCCACCATGTCCCACGTCATCGCCGTCTCCGAGTCCCACGGCATCGACGCGGGGGTGATGCGCTCGGTAGAGGGCCTGGCCCGCCGCGTCGTCGGCCTCGGACACGGGGAGGACGGGTTCATGCGGGTGGCGGAGGTGCTGGGACGGCGCTGAACCGAGCGCGGGCGCGGCCGGCGGGGGCGTGGGGGGCGCAGGGTCCGGCCCCGCACGCCACCGCCGGCCGCGCTCCGCGACCTGCCGGCCCCCGCCGGCCCCGCACCACCAGGCAGGACAGCGCCGGTCCGCTGCCCCCGGCACCCCGGCGGACCTGCGACTTGTGCAGGGCGGCACGCCATGGAACGCTTCGGTCCGCCGGTCGCCACCGTGCCCGGTCCGGCGGTGCGCGGGCCACGGGCCGTGCGCGAACCCCGGGGCGGAGCACACACACGGCGGAGCGCGGGCCCCGGCACCGGGCGCCGCCCGGCCCCGCCGCCGGGCCGGCCGCAGGAGACGAACGGGGGGAAGCGGACCGATGGAGCTGGAACTGCGGCACCTGCGGGTGGTGTGCGCGATCGCCGACGCCGGCAGCGTGGGCCGGGCCGCCGCGCAGCTGGGGTATGCGCAGCCCGCCGTGAGCACCCAGCTCCGGCGCATCGAACGGCATCTGGGCGAGCCGCTCTTCGAGCGCGGGCCGGGCGGGGTGCGGCCCACCCGCTACGGCACCGAGGTCGTCGAGCAGGCCCGGGACGTGCTCGCGCGGGCCGCCGCGATCGGGCACCGGCCGGCCGCCGCCCGCCCCCGCCGCACCCTGCGCGTGGCCGCGACCAACTCGCCGATGCTGTCCGGCACGGTCTCCCGCATCCGCGCCCGGCTGCCGGAACTGACCCTCGGCGTCACCAGCGTCTACGCGTCCTCGCGGATCGTGGAACTGCTGGAGGACGGCACGGTGGACGCCGCCATCGCCGCCGACTACCCGGGCATGGAGCTACGGCACTCGGCCGCCGTCCGGCACCGCGGGATCGTCACCGAGCCCACCTTCGTCGCCCTGCCCGCCCGGCACCGGCTGCGGCCGAGCCCCCAGGTGCGGCTCGCCGACCTCGCCGAGGACCCCTGGTTCGTGACCCCCGACGACGGTGCCGGCTGGCCGGGAGTGTTCTTCGACGCCTGCGCGGCGGCCGGGTTCACGCCGCACACCGTGCACGAATGGCTCGGCGACCAGACCCAGCTGCAGAGCATGATCGCCGACGGGCTCGGGGTGTCCCTGGTGCAGCCGACGCTGCGGCCGATCCCGCACGTCGTGGTCAAGCCGCTGGAGGGCGCCCCGCTGTGGTGCCGGTATGTGCTGGCCTGGCGGCCGGACACCGTCACCGACGACCTCGTGGAGACCGTCGTCCGCTCCGCCACGGACGCCTACCGCGACCTCGTCGCCCAGGCCCCCCACCTGCGCACCTGGGCCTCCCGCACCTGGAGCGCCGCCGGGACACCGGGGGCATAGCGGCGCAAGGGGTGCAAGGGGCGCAAGGGACGGGGAACACCGCCGGGACACGGCCGTCCCCCTCCGCCGGACCCCGGCGCGTCCCGCCCCGGCCGCGGGGAGCCCGTACTGCGCCGATCGGCGGCACCCGCGTGCCGCGCGTGGTTCCCGTGGCCACCGGCAGGTGGTAGACACGGCGGGGTCACGGTTCCTGTCCGCCAGCAGGAAGGTCACCGCCGTATGTCTGCAACACGCCGTCAGGTCCTGTCCGCAGCGAGTGCCCTGGGAGCGGGCATCGCCTTCACCGGGGCCCTGTCCGAGGTCTTCGCGGGTACGGCCGCCGCCCGGGGCATGGGCGGCACCGGCTACGGTCCGCTCGTTCCCGACCCGGACGGCCTGCTCGACCTGCCGAAAGGTTTCCGCTACACCGTGCTCTCCCGCGAGGGCGACCCGCTCCGCTCGGGAGAGGGCCGGGTGCCCTCCCACCACGACGGCATGGCCGCCTTCGCCGGCACACGGGGCCGTACGCACCTCGTCCGCAACCACGAGAACCGGGCGACCGCCGCGATCCCGGTGCCGGCCGTCGACGGCCTCACCTACGACCCGGCGGGCAAGGGCGGCTGCACGGCCCTGACCCTCGACCGGCACCAGCGGGTGCTCGCCGAGCGGGTCGCCATCGCCGGTACGGCCGTCAACTGCGCGGGCGGGCCGACCCCGTGGGGCACCTGGCTGACCTGCGAGGAGACCGAGGACAAGGCCGGCACCAACGGGTACACCAAGGACCACGGCTTCGTCTTCGAGGTGCACCCCACCGACCCGCACCGCACCGGCGCGGTGCCGCTGACCGCGCTGGGCCGCTTCCAGCACGAGGCGGTCGCGATCGACCCGCGCCACGGCGTCGTCTACGAGACGGAGGACGCCTTCGAAAGACCCTTCGGCCTCTTCTACCGCCTCCTGCCGCACAAACCGCTGGGCGGTGTCGGATCGCTGCGCGCCGGCGGCCGGCTCCAGGCGATGCGGGTGCCCGGCGTACCGGACCTGTCGGCGGTCCAGGAGACCGGGGCGCGTTTCGACGGCGTGGAGTGGGTGGACGTACCCGACCCGCTGGCCGCCGCCACGCCGACCAGGTTCCAGGACTACGGCCCCGGCGGCATCACCCACGCGCAGAAGCTGGAGGGCTGTTACTGGGGCGGCGGCAGTGTGTACTTCGTATCGTCCTTCGCGCGCGGCGCCGACGGCTCCGCGGCCGACCACTACGGCCAGGTCTGGCGCTACGACCCGGCGCACCGCCGGCTGACCCTGGTCGTCGTGTTCGGCCCGGACACCGATGTACGGCTGCCCGGCGAGTCCCCGGACAACATCTGCCTCGCACCCGGCGGCGGCCTGATGGTCTGCGAGGACGGCAACGGCGCCCAGCACGTCTTCGGCCTGACCCGCCGGGGCGAGGTGTACGCGCTGGCCCGGGGCCGGCAGAACATCGGAACGGACCAGGAACCGGAGTGGGGCGAGTTCGCCGGCGTCACCTTCGCCCCCGGCGGGGAGACGATGTACGTCAACTGCTACACCCCCGGCACCACGTTCGCCGTGACCGGTCCCTGGCGGGGTTAGCCGCGCCGTCCGCCGGGGCGGGCCGCCGGTCCCGGGCCTTCCGGCCGCGTTCCGGCCGCGTCAGGCCAGGACCAGCACCAGGGGCACGCCCCGGCACGGCACCAGCCGCAGCCCGTCATGGGTGCCGGGCCGGGCGGCGGCGAGCAGTGCGCCGAAGTCCGGGCCCCTGGTGAGGGAGCCGGCGAGATGGGCGGTGTCGGCCGAGGCGGCGACCCGGCCGCGCGCGTTCACCAGGTGGGCCGGGCGGGCGAGGCCGCGCAGCAGCGGGAGCACGGCCGCCTCGAAGTGCCGCAGATACACGTCGGCCGCCGCCACCCCGGCGAAGTCGCCCCGCGCCCGCACCGGTTCGGACACGGTGAGGCTGTACTCGTCGGAGCACAGGTAGTCCACGTACGGTCCGGCCACGGCCCGGCGCCCGGTGTCGCGGGGCAGCGCGAACCAGTCCCAGTGCGTGTAGTCGGAGTAGGCCGACCGGCCGGGGTCGAGATCGAGCAGCAGGGGGCGTACGACACCGTCCGCGTCCGACTGCCACCACTCCAGCCAGGCCGGCGCGTCGGCCAGCAGCCCGGGCGCCGCGACGAAACCGGCACCGGAGACGATCGCCTCCCGGGCCAGCCGCGCGTGCAGTGCGGGGCGCAGGGCGGCGAGGTCGCGGCTGACGGGCCGGCGCCCCTCGGCGGCCACCTCGCGCAGCAGGGCCGTGGTGGCGGCGCGGGTGGCGGCGACCGTCTCGAAGACGGCCTCCAGCGCGGCGCCCACCTGCGCGGCGACCCGGGTCTCCGGTTCCGTGACGACGGCTGCGAGCCGGGACCTGACGCCCATGGTGTCCTCCAGCGGACGGCAACCGTCACACGGCGCGGTCAGAGGGTGAGGCGTACGGCGACGAGCCGCGCCGTCGACTCCCTGACGCACCGCTCGGCCAGCGTGCCGGCCGTTTCGTCGGCCCCATCCTGCACCGCGGCGACGAGGCGGCGGTGCCGGTCCGCAACTTCTTCACGATACGCGTCCTCGGCGAGGACGAGACAGGGCAGCGCGCCCACCTCGCCCTGCAGGGCGACCTGTTCGCGGGTGAGCCGGGCGGACTGGGCGGCGGCGGCGAGTTCGACGTGGAAGCGGCCGTACAGCCGGCCGCGCGCCGCGGCGTCCGCGGCCCCCGCCAGCTCCCGCGCCGTACGGCGCAGCGGTTCCAGATCGGCGGGTTCGGTGCGCCGGGCGGCGAGCCGGGCGGCGGCGCCGGTCAGGGCCGCCCAGTGGTCGCCGAGGTCGTGCAGTTCGTCGGTGCCCCAGCCGCGCAGCCGGTCCTTGAGCCGGTCGTCGGCCGGGACCTCGGGCAGCGCGACGAAGCTGCCGCCGCCGCGGCCCCGCCGGGTGGTGACCAGGCCCCGCTGCCGCAGGGCCATGAGCGCCTCGCGCAGGGTGACCGTGGAGACACCGAGCTGCGCGGCCAGTTCGCTCTCGCCGGGAAGCTGCTCCCCGTCGGCCAGGAGACCCAGCTCTATGGCGTCGCCGAGGCGGCGGACGACCGCGTCGACCCGGGCCCGGCCGTCCACCGGGCTGAAGACGGCCCGGCGGGTACCGCCGTCCGTACCGCCGTCCGCTCTGTGCCGGTTCACGATCACCACCTCACGCGTTGACTGAACCTTTACCTTAAGGCCCTCTTGAGCTGTGACCTATGACTTCATATGTTTACGCTCAACGTTCAGCGCGCCAGAAGGGTTCCCGTATGGAGGGAATGGCGATCCGGCTGCAGGGCCTGCGGAAGTCGTTCGGCGAGACGGCCGCCGTGGCCGGCGTCGACCTGGAGATACGGGACGGCGAGTTCTTCTCGCTGCTCGGCCCGTCCGGCTCCGGGAAGACGACCCTGCTGCGGCTGATCGCCGGGTTCGAGACACCCGACCGGGGCCGGATCGAACTCGCGGGGCAGGAGGTCACCTCGCTGGCCCCGTTCGAGCGGGACGTGCACACCGTCTTCCAGGACTACGCCCTCTTCCCGCACATGACGGTCGAACAGAACGTCGCCTACGGGCTGCGGGTGCGGGGGGTGCCCAAGGCCGAACGGCTGGTCCGAGCCCGCAAGGCGCTCGCCGAGGTCCGCCTCGAAGGCTACGGGCAGCGGCGGCCCGGCCGGCTCTCCGGCGGGCAGCGGCAGCGCGTCGCGCTGGCCCGCGCGCTGGTCGGCCGGCCCCGCGTGCTGCTGCTGGACGAACCGCTCGGCGCCCTCGACCTGAAGCTGCGCGAGCAGATGCGGGTCGAACTCAAGGCGCTCCAGCGGGAGGTGGGCATCACCTTCGTCCTCGTCACCCACGACCAGGAGGAGGCCCTGGCCCTCAGCGACCGGATCGCCGTCGTCGACCGGGGCCGGATCGCCCAGACCGGCACCCCCGCGGAGGTCTACGAGCGCCCGGCGACCGCGTTCGTCGCCTCCTTCGTCGGCATCTCCAACCTCCTGGACGGCGAGACGGCCCACCGGATCACCGGTTCGCCGGGCACCTACGGCATCCGCCCGGAGAAGATCCGCGTGCTGAAGGAGTCCGCCGGACCGGACGAGCCGGACCACGCCACCGCCACCGGCACCGTGGCCGAGGTCGTCTACCTCGGGGACGCCACCCGCTTCGTGGTCGACCTCGACGGCGGCGGCCGGCTCGCCGCGCTCCAGCAGAACCTGGAGACCTCCTCCGCGGACGTCGCCGCCTACCGCGGCACCCGCGTGTGCCTGCGGTGGCACCGCCGGCACGTCGTCCGGTTCCCTTCCTGATCCCGCTTCCCGCCCCTGGAGAACGCCGTGCGTCCCACCCGTACCCCGCGCGCCGCGGCCCTCTGCGCCGCCGCGCTGCTGCTCGCCACCGCCTGCGACTCCTCCGGATCCGGCGGCTCGTCCGCCACCGGCCTGAACCCGCCCGACCTGAAGGCCCCGGCCAAGCTGGGCCGGACCGAAGGACGGGTCAACCTGATCGCGTGGGCCGGCTATGTGGAGGACGGCTCCAACGACCCCCGCGCCGACTGGGTCGGCGGCTTCGAGAAGAAGACGGGATGCCAGGTCCGCTCGAAGGTCGCCGCCAGCTCGGACGAGATGGTCAAGCTGATGAAGACCGGCGCCTACGACGCCGTCTCCGCCTCCGGTGACGCCTCCCTGCGCCTGATCGCCTCCGGGGACGCGGCCCCCGTCAACACCGGCCTGGTCCCGAACTACGCGCACGTCTTCGACGGGCTGAAGAACGGCGCCTGGAACTCCGTGAAGGGCCGGATGTACGGGATCCCGCACGGCCGGGGCGCCAATCTGCTGATGTACAACACCGAGAAGGTGACACCGGCGCCCACCTCCTGGTCGGCCGTCTTCGACGACGCCTCCCGGTACAAGGGGCACGTCACGGCCTACGACTCGCCGATCTACATCGCCGACGCGGCCCTGTATCTCAAGGCCCGCCGCCCGGAGTTGGGGATTGAGAACCCCTACGCGCTCGACCGGAAGCAGTTCGACGCGGCCGTGGCGCTGCTGAAGCGGCAGAACGGATACATCGGCGAGTACTGGAACGACTACCTGAAGGAGGTCTCGGCCTTCAAGAGCGGCGACTCGGTGGTCGGCACGACCTGGCAGGTGATCGCCGGCCTCGCCGCCTCCGAGGGCGCGAAGGTCAGGACGCTGGTGCCGAAGGAGGGTTCGACCGGCTGGTCGGACACCTGGATGGTCTCCAGCAAGGCCGAACACCCCAACTGCGCCTACAAATGGCTGGACTGGATCGTCTCGCCGAAGGTCAACGCCCAGGTCGCCGAGTACTTCGGCGAGGCGCCGGCCAACTCCCGGGCCTGCGCCGAGACCGCCGACAAGAACTTCTGCACGGCCTACCACGCCGCCGACGAAGGCTACTGGAAGAAGATCGCCTTCTGGAACACGCCCATCGAGCAGTGCCTGGACGGCCGCCGGGACACCACCTGCGTACCGTACGCCGAGTGGGTCCGGGCCTGGACCGAGATCAAGGGCTGAGCCGTGCCGACCGACGGGCCGGCCGCCGCCGGCCGGAGCCCCGTGCGGCGGCTCGCCGCGCTCCTGCACCGGGGGCCCCGGCTGCGCCTCGCCCTCCTGCTCACCGCCCCGCTGCTCTGGCTCACCGTCCTCTACCTCGGCTCGCTGGCGGTCCTGTTCGTCTCCGCCTTCTGGACGACCGACTCCTTCACCTCCCGGGTGGTCAAGGTCTGGTCGGCGGACAACTTCCACGCGCTGCTGACCACACCGGTCTACCGCCAGGTGGTGCTGCGCAGCGTCACGGTGGCCCTCGCGGTGACCGCGCTGTGCGCGGTGCTCGCCTTCCCGGTCGCCTTCTACACCGCCCGGGTGGCCGCACCGCGCCGGCGTCCGGTGCTGGTCGCGGCGATCCTCACGCCGTTGTGGGCGAGTTACCTCGTCAAGGTGTACGCCTGGCGGCTGATCCTCTCCGAGGGCGGGCTCGCCGACTGGACGCTCGCCCCGTTCGGACTGCGCGGCCCCGGCTACGGCCTGCCCGCCACGGTGCTCACGCTGACCTACCTGTGGCTGCCGTACATGATCCTGCCGCTCCACACCGCGCTCGAGCAGGTGCCGGCCGGGCTGCTCGACGCGTCCGCCGACCTCGGGGCACGGCCGGGCCGCACCTTCCGCTCGGTCGTCCTGCCCCTGGTGCTGCCGTCCCTCGCCGCCGGCTCGGTCTTCACCTTCTCGCTCAGCCTCGGCGACTACATCACCGTGCAGATCGTGGGCGGCAAGACCCAGCTCGTCGGCAACCTCGTGTACTCCCGCATCGACCTCGACCTGCCCATGGCCGCGGCCCTCGGCACCGTGCCCGTCGCCGTGATCGTCCTCTATCTGCTGGCGATCCGCCGTACGGGTGCCCTCGACAGCCTGTAGGAAGGAACGCCATGCGTCTTGGCCGCACCGCGCGGATCGCCCTGCGGACCGGCGCCGGGCTCGGTTTCGCGGTGATCTACGTCCCGCTGCTGCTGGTCCTGCTCAACTCGCTGAACCCCGACCGCAGCGCGGGCTGGCCGCCGCCGGGACTGACCGGGCGGTGGTGGTCGGTGGCGGCGCACAACCCCGGTGTCCGGCAGGCGCTGTGGGTGTCGGTGAAGGCGGGGCTCGGGGCCACCGCCCTCGCGCTGGTGCTCGGCACCCTCCTCGCCTTCGCGGTGGCCCGGCACCGCTTCTTCGGCCGGGACACGGTGTCCTTCCTGGTGGTGCTGCCGATCGCACTGCCCGGCATCGTCACGGGCATCGCGCTGAACTCGGCCTTCGGCACGGTGCTGGCGCCGCTCGGGGTGGGCCTCGGGCTGTTCACCGTGATCGTCGGGCATGCCACGTTCTGTGTCGTCGTGGTCTTCAACAACGTGGTGGCCCGGCTGCGCCGTACGGCCGGCTCGTACGAGGAGGCGGCCCAGGACCTCGGCGCGACCGGCTTGCGGGCCTTCGTGGACGTCACGTTCCCGCTCGTGCGCTCCGCGCTGCTGGCGGGCGGCCTCCTCGCCTTCGCGCTGTCCTTCGACGAGATCGTGGTCACCACGTTCACCGCGGGTCCGGGTGTCCAGACCCTCCCGCTGTGGATCTTCGACAACATGGCCCGGCCACGGCAGGCACCGGTGGTGAACGTCGTGGCCGCGGTGCTCGTCCTGCTGTCGGTGATCCCGGTCTACGCGGCCCAGCGGCTGTCCGCCGACACGGCCACGTCGAGCCGCGTATAGACGAACGCCCCCGGGCGGCCCGGTCCCGCGCCCGGCCACGGAGACGGCCGCCGGCCAAGACCCCGGCCGGCGGCCGTACGCGTACGCGGCGCGGCTGCGGTCAGACCGCCGTGGCCGGGTACGTCGGGTATTCCACGCCCGACACGTGCTGGACGACGCGGACGACCTGGCAGGAGTAGCCGAACTCGTTGTCGTACCACAGGTAGAGGATCGCGTTGTCGCCGTCGACCTTGAGGGCGCCGGCGTCCACGATCGAGGCGTGGCGGGAGCCGATGAAGTCGCTGGAGACCGCGTCGGGCGCCGTGGTGAAGTCGATCTGGCGCTTGAGCGGCGAGGTCAGCGACACCTCGCGCAGGTAGTCGTGGACCTCCTCGCGGGTGGTCTCGCGGGCCAGCTGGAGGTTGAGGATCGCGATCGAGACGTCCGGCACCGGGACGCGGATCGAGCTGCCGCTGATCTTCGCCTTCAGGTCGGGCAGGGCCTTGGCGACGGCGGAGGCGGCACCGGTCTCGGTGATGACCATGTTCAGCGGCGCGGAGCGGCCACGGCGGTCGGACTTGTGGTAATTGTCCAGCAGGTTCTGGTCGTTGGTGAACGAGTGGACGGTCTCCACGTGGCCGCGCAGCACACCGTACTCGTCGTCCATCGCCTTCAGCGGCGGGACGATCGCGTTGGTGGTGCAGGAGGCGCAGGACAGGATCCGCTCCTCCGGCTTGACCGTGTCGTGATTGACGCCGTGCACGATGTTGGGCACGTCGCCCTTGCCCGGCGCGGTGAGCACGACCTTCTCGATGCCGGGGCGCAGGTGCCGGGACAGGCCCTCGCGGTCGCGCCACTTGCCGGTGTTGTCGATGAGGATGGCGTCGCGGATGCCGTACTCGGTGTAGTCCACGGACGTCGGGTCGTCGGCGTAGATCACCTTGACGGCGTTGCCGTTGGCGACGATCGCGCTGTTGTCCTCGTCCACGGTGATGGTGCCCTGGAACTGGCCGTGGATGGAGTCGCGGCGCAGCAGCGAGGCGCGCTTGACGATGTCCTGCGGGCCGCCGCCGCGCACGACGATGGCGCGCAGCCTGAGGCCGTTGCCGGAGCCCGCCTTCTCGATCAGCAGGCGGGCGACGAGGCGGCCGATGCGGCCGAAGCCGTAGAGGACGACATCGCGCGGCTCGCGGCGCTCGATCTTGTTGGCCCCGGTGGCGCCGGCGACCGCCTCGGCGGTGAACTCCTCGACGCTCAGGCCGCGTTCGTCGGCCTTGTACATGGTGGCCAGCATGCCGAGGTCGATCTGGGACGGCCCGAGGTCGAGGGCGGTGAGGGCCTGGAGGAACGGCATCGTCTCGGTGACGGACAGTTCGGCACCGGCGATCTGCCGGGCGAAGCGGTGCGTCTTCAGGATGCTGACCACCGACTTGTTCACCAGGGAGCGGCTGTGCAGCAGGACGGTCACGTCCCGTTCGCGGTGCAGCTTCCCGATGAGCGGGATCATCGACTCCGCGATCTCTTCGCGGATCTTCCAGTTGGTGAACGAGTCGTCGTTGACAGTCACGGATCCATCTTTCGAGCTAGGCAGCGCTCATATGATAACCACACGCGTGTGGCGCGTTTATAGCCCCCTCCAGGCCACTTCACCGGCACGCCGGCGCCGGTGTCACACGGGCCGCTCCCCGCGGTGTCCCCGACCGAGGGCGACCAGCCCCGCGACGGCCGTCAGCAGCGCGCTGACCCACACCGGGGAGCGGTGGCCGAACCCGCCGTCGAGCGCGGCGCCGCCCAGCACCGGACCGAGCGCGGCGCCCACGTTCAGCGCCGCCGTCGCGAACGCGCCGCCGAGCGAGGGCGCGTCGGCCGCCTCGTACAGCACCCGGGTGACCAGCGTGGCGCCCACCCCGAAGGCCAGCAGGCCCAGCACCGGCACCAGGGCGAGGGCCACCGCGGGCCGTCCGGCGGCCAGCGCCAGCGCGGTCCAGCCGGCGAGCAGCGCGGCACCGGCCGCGGGCGGTACCGGCCGGGCGCTCCGGTCCGCCAGCCGGCCCGCCGCCGTCACCCCCGCGAACGCCCCCGCGCCGAACAGCGCCAGCACGGCCGGCACCCAGCCCGGGCCGAGCCCGCACACCCGCGTCACCAGCGGCGCCAGGTAGGTGAACGTACAGAAGGTCGCGCCGTTGACGAGCGCGGCCAGGCACAGCGACGACAGCGGCCCGGGGCGGCCGAGCGCCCGCAGTTCCGTGCCCGCGTCCGGGACCGGACCCCCGGCGGCCGGGCCGCGCGGCACCGACCGGGCGATCGCCGCCAGCGCCGGCGCGGACACCAGGGCCACCGCCCAGAACGCCGAGCGCCAGCCCAGCAACTGGCCCAGGACGGCACCCGCCGGCACCCCCGCCACACAGGCGAGCGTGGTGCCGCCGAGCAGCACGGCGGTGGCCCGGCCCTTGGCGTCCGGCGCGACCATGCCGGTCGCCGCCGTCAGGCCGACGGCGAGGAACCCGGCGTTGGCCAGGGCCGCGAGCACCCGGGTGGCGAGCAGGACGGAGAAGTCGGAGGTGAGCGCCCCGGCGACGTGCACGGCCAGGAACACTCCGAGGAAGACCAGCAGGGACGGCCGGCTCGGGCGGCGCCGGGCGAGCAGCGCCGCCGCCGGCGCGCCCACGACCATGCCGACGGCGAAGGCGGACGTGAGCGTGCCCGCCGTGGGCACCGAGACCCCGAGATCGCGGGCGATGTCCGGCACCAGGCCGGCCAGCATGAACTCGGACGTGCCCTGGGCGAACACCGCCAGCCCGAGCAGATAGAGAGCGAAAGGCATCAAGACTCCACATACCGTTGTCACGGACGGACAGCGAGCACGCGGACCCGCGACGGTCACGACCGGTGGGTGTGGTCCTGGAACGCACGGACGGCCGGGCGCGCGGGGCGGCGCGTGCGGGCCCGGCCGGCACCGTCGCCCGTACGAGGGCGACGCGTCACACGGACGAGTGAGGAGGCACAGCGGGAGAGAGGTGCGTGCCGGTCCGGAACCCGGAGGACGACAGCCCGGTGGTGGCGAGCGAACGACGAAAGGCCACCGGACGGCCGGTGGCTAGCGTCTGGATGCCTCGGGGCTGGACATGACCCGCACGGTAACGCGCGGCCCCGGGCGTGCGCCACCGGGTTGTGCGCGGCGGCGCGCGGGCGGGTGTGCGGGGGATGTGTGCGCGGGCGGTGCAGGCCCCCGATGCCGGGTGGTGCGGGTCGGCGCGGGTTGACGACGACGCCGGCGAAGCGGGCGCCACGGGCGCCGCCTTGCCGGGGGCGAGCCGCGTCGCCGTTCCCTTGCACCGCTTCCGCGTGTAGGCCACGCGGGCCTTCTTCGTCCCGTCGCGGGCGCCGCGCGCCTCCTGGGCCATGTCGAGGCACTTGTTGTCCGGCGGGTTCTGGATGCCGTACGTCTTGCCCCCGGGCCCGGTCCACGCGAACGTGCCGTCGGCGGCGAGCGCGGAGCCCGTGGCGGTCAGGACGAGGGCGAGACCGCCGAGCGCGGCGGCGAGCGGACGACGGTGCAGACGCATGGGATGCCCGGGATGCCCTTCGGATACGTCGGGTCGGAAGACGGGGGGCGCGGCGCGGGGCCGGCCCCGTGGCGCGGCACGGAGCCGCCTCCGTCATCTCCCACCCCCGCCCGGCCCGCCCCCGGAGCCGACACGTGCACATCCACCGTTCGGGTGACGGGCGGCGGTTGGCGGGCCTCGGGTGACGGGCGGGGAGATGACGCGGAGCCGGCCGGCGTACCCCCGCCGGGTCCGTGCGAAGCCCCGGAAACGGGGTAGACGAGGGGACGCCCGACGAAAGGACCGTCTCATGACGACCTACGTGATCAGCGTCCCCGGCACCTTCACCAGCGGGATCGGGGCCGACGCCCGCACCCGGCTGGCCAGGGCGCTCAGGCCCGCCGATCCGCACGGCACCCACATGGGCAACGCCGAGGACCTGGACGTGCTCAGCGTCAACGACGACAACACCTTCACCCTGCGCCTGACCGTCGACGCGGACACCCGCCCGCACGCCGAGGAGCAGGCCCGGCGGCTCGCTGGCGACGCGCTCCGGGACGCGGGACTGGACGAGCGGAACGCGCCGCTGGGGCCCGCGGTGGTCACCGGCATCGACTCCGAAATCCACTGATCATCTTAAATAGGTAAAATCTAGGCGTTTGCTGAAAATTCGGGCTACCGGCCCGCCGAGAGTCACCGCCCCGCCGGAAGTGATCGATGCCCCGCAAGCGCACCACGGACGAAGGCGACGAGTTGCTCGCCCGACTCGGTTCGCTCACCGCCCAGGCGCGCCGACGCGCTCAGCTGCAGCGCACCCAGGTCGAGCTGGCCATCGCCCTCCAGCGGGGCATGCTCCCCCGGGACCTGCCCGTCGCCCCCGGAGTCCACGTCGCGGTGCGGTACACGCCCGCCAACCTGGGCCTGAACGTGGGCGGCGACTGGTACGACGCCTTCACCATGCCCGACGGCCGGATCGGGCTGACCATCGGCGACGTACAGGGCCACAACATCGAGGCCGCAGCGTTCATGGGCCAGGTCAGGGCCGGGCTGCGGGCACTCGCCTCGGTCACCGGCGAACCGGGGGAGCTGCTGGCCCGCACCAACGACCTGCTGCTCTCCCTGGGCAGTGAGCTGTTCGCCACCTGCACCTTCATGCGGCTGGACCCGGTCACCGGGGTGCTGGAGAGCGCGCGGGCCGGGCACATCCCGTTCGTGTGGGCCACGGCCGACGGGAAATCCGGGGTCGTCGACGACGAGGGCGGCCCCCCGCTCGGCGTCGAACGGGGCGTGGAGTTCCCCGTCACCCGGCACCGCCTCACCACGGGAGGGGTGTTCGTGCTGCTCACCGACGGTGTGGTGGAGGGACCCTCGCTGAACATCGAGGACGGCCTGGACCAGGTGGTACGGCTCGCGGGCATAGCCGCCGTCGCCGGGCTGGAGGCCCACGCGCTGGCGTCGGCCGTGATCAAGGGCGCGGAGAGCGTCGGGCACGAGGACGACGCCGCCGTCCTGGTCGTCGGCCTCGACGGCCCGTGCGCCCGGGCCTGACCGGACCCGCCCGCCCCCGTGGCGGCGGGGCGCCGGCCGGGCGGACTGTGCGATGGCCGGTGCTCGGCCGGCGGACCGTCGTCGTGCCCGGAGTCCGGCGACCGGCCCCCTCGGCGGCCCGGCGGCCCGCCGGCCGGATCCCGGGGTGGCCCACCGTCCCGCAACCGGGTTCCGAGGCGGCTCCGCGTCCCGCCGGCCGGTTCCGGGGCACCCGGCGTCCGGCCTATTGGGTTTCGGGGTGCGTTTCGGGGTGTCCCGTGTCCGGCCGTTTGGGTTTGGCGGCGGCCCTGCGTCCGGTCGACCGGGTTTCGGGGTGTCCGGCGGCTCGCCGGCCGGGTTCCGGGGCGGCCCGGTGTTCCGCAACCGGGTTCCGAGGCGGCTCCGCGTCCCGCCGACCGGTTCCGGGGCACCCGGCGTCCGGCCCCGATTGGGTTTCGGGGTGCTCTGCGTCCGGCCGGCCGGGTTTTGTGGCGGCTCGGTGTTTTGCCGACCGGGTTTTGCGGCGGCCCCGCGTCCGGCCGACCAGGTTCCGCGGGGGCCCCGCGTCCGGTCGACCGGGGGTTCCGGGACGCCCGGCGTCCGGCCCGACCGGGTTCCGTGGCGGCCCGGCGTTCAGCCAGAGGGGCGGACGGGACCGCGCCTCGCCTCGCCGACCCGCGCCCGCCGGTGTGAGATGGCTGCTGTGGTGGGTATCGAGGAGCCGCGTCGGCCGGGCGGCCTTGCCGTCCAGGTGGTCGCCGTCGCCGCCTGCTATTACGCGGCGGCCCGGCTCGGCCTGCTGCGCGAGCTGACGGTCGAGGGCGCCGTCGTCACCCCCGTCTGGCCGCCCACCGGCGTCGCCGTCGCCGCGCTGCTGATCCTCGGTCTGCGCTGCTGGCCCGGCATCACGCTCGGCGCCTTCTTCGCCGTGCTGTCCCTGACCACGCCCGACGTCGAGATCCTCGGAGTCCTCTGCGGCAACACCGCCGCGCCCGTGTGCGCGGTGCTCCTGCTGCGCCGGGCCGGCTTCCGCACGGATCTCAGCCGGTTGCGCGATGGCCTCGCCCTGGTGTTCCTGGCGGCGCTGGCGGCCACGCTGATCAGCGCGACCTTCGGGGCCGGCCTCCTCGTCCTCACGGACGGCCTGCCCGCCCACAGCTTCTGGCCCGTCTGGCTCGCCTGGTGGGTGGGGGACGCGATGGGCGTCCTGATCGTCACCCCGCTGCTGCTGTCGCTGCACCGGGCCCGCCTGCCGCTGCCGCTGGGCCGCTGGAAGGAGGCGACCGCGCTGGCCGCCGTCGCCTGCCTGCTGGTGCCGCTGGCCGCCTACAGCCCGATCAGCACGCTTTTCCTCGTCTACCCGGTCGTCGTGTGGGCGGCGCTGCGCTTCCAGTTGGTGGGCAGTGTGCTGTGCGCGCTGCTGACCTCCGTGGTGGCCACCGCCGCCGCGACGGACGGCACCGGCGCGTTCGCCGGGCTGAACCGGATCGAGGTCATGCTGAAGCTCCAGGCGTTCAACGGGACCACCGCCCTGACCGCGCTGCTGCTGTCCGCCGTGATCATCGAGCAGCGCAACACCCGCCGGTCGGTGGAGCGGGCCTGCCAGGAGCTGGTCGAGGTGCTCGAACACCTCACCGCGGGCGAGGCCCCGCCGCTCCGCCCCCGCCCGGACCCCGACGACCGCCCCCGCCCCACCGGCATCCCGTGACGGGCCCGGCCCGGCCCGCGGCACCGGCGACCGGTACGCGCCGGCAGCCCCGCCGCCCCTGCGGGGCCGGGCGACCCCGCGTCGCGTTCGCGCGTTCCCGGGTCAGTGCCTCGGCTTCGAGCGGTTCGCCGGGCCCTCGTCGTCGCCACCGGGTCCGGCGGCCGGGGTCTGCGCCGAGGTGCGGCGCCCGGCGGCCGGCGGGTGGGCGGCACCGGTCGCGCCGGGCCGGCCGCCACCGGTCGTGCCGTAGCCCCCGGGGATGCCCGGCGGGGTGTCCGCGGCGGCCTGCGCCTCGCTGATGTGACGCCGGGCCCGGACCCCGGCGCGGCGCTCGGGGTACGGGTAGTCGAACGGCTCGGCGCCGGCCCGCTCGCGGTCCTCCTCGCGCCGCCGCCGGGCGGCCCGTTCGGCCGCCGTCGCGTCGTCGTCCTGTCGGTCGCGGTCGTGTGCGTGCTCGTCCATGCGGCGCCGGGTACCCGGGCGGCGCCCCCGTCAACGTGCCTCCCGGCGTTTCGGGCGGTAGAGGACGTGGTGCTCGCTGGCGTCCCCCGGAGGTCAGCCGGAGACCGGCCGCGCCCTTGGGACACAGCCGGCCCCGGGACACGGGGGAGTCGGGGTCGCCCTCGATCCGGGCGACCCGGCCGTCCTGGGCGTACACGTTCTGGCCGCACCCACCGAGTAGTACGGGCAGACGGACTTCACCGCCCGGTCCGCCATGGCCACCCGGGGCGTCAGCCGGGCGCTCGCCGCGCTCTTCGCGGCGGTCCGGCGGCCCGGCGGTTCCGTGCCCGGGAGCTACCGGTGGACCGGCCGGGAGTCGATCCAGGTGCGCACGCCCACGGGTTCCCCTCCCGCTCGGGTGCCTCGATCGTCCCGCGGCCCCGCGGGCACGGCGTCTCCGGCCGCTCGGGGTCACGCGACCCCGGCGGCCCCGCGCACCCGCTCACTCCGCGAAGGGCGCGGACATCAGCAGGTCCTCGACGGTGGGCACCGGGAAGCCGGGCAGGTGACGGCGGCCGACCTCGGCGAAGGGGTGCATCAGTTCCCCCAAGGGCTTGGTGCGGCACAGCGACAGCACCGTGTCCAGCGCGGTCTTCTTGAACTCCAGCCGGGGGAACGCCTCCAGCACCTCCGCCACGGCGTCGGCCGGGATCCGCTCCAGCCCGTTGCCCGTGAAGTCGAGCCCGGACCCCACGGCGACCAGGGCGATCTCCGGCCTCTTGCGCGTCGCGATGCCCATGCTGGTGTGCAGGGCGATCGCGTCCCAGACCACCTCCACCCGCTCGGCCGGCATCCCCAGCCGGTCCAGGAAGCGGCGCGCGGCGTCGGCGCCGTCGACCTCGAAACGCTCGGCCGGCGTCTGGTACGCCTCCACCAGACCCAGGTCGTGCAGCACGGTGGCGACGAACGCCAGCTCCCGGTCGTAGCGCACCTCCTGCCGGTCGAACACCAGCGCGCCGAAGACATAGCTGCGCAGGACGTGCTGGAAGAGCGACGGGGAGCTGACCCGGCACGCGAAGGCCACGGTGCGCCGGGCCAGCGCGCTGTCGGGGACGCGGACCCCGGCCACCGTCGCGGGCAGCGCGGCGGCGGCCGGGCCCGGCCGGGCGTGGGCGGCGGCGGGCGGCCCGGCGAACGCGGTCGCCGCGCCGGCCGCGGCGACCCCGGCCCCCCGCCGGAGCGCCGTGCGCCGGGTGATGTCACGCCCGTCGGTGTGTGCCTCGGTCATCTGGGCGTTCCTCTCACGGGCGACTGGTCACCGTGAGCCTAGGAACGGCCGGTGAGGGCCGACAGCGGCGAAAATGACAGACAGTCACGGAATTCCGCCAGCACCGGCGGGCCCGGCCGGGAGCGGGGCCGGGGTGGCTCCCGGCGTTCCCGCTGCGGTACGACCGTGTAGACGGGGTCCGCCGCGGACGCCGCTCCCGCGTGGGACACGCCGAAGCGCAGGGCCGCCGAGCCGCCCGCCCTCAGCAGTTCGGAGGACCGCACCAGCAGCCCCCGCCCGGCCCTGCCCGAGATCATGGCGTCTCCTCCTCGCTCACGGCTTCCCCGGCCGTTTCCCTGGGCGCCTCGCCGGCGCCGGGCTTCCGCGCCCTCAGCGCAGGAGGCCGTGGCATACCGTTCCGGCGGGCAGCGGCGCGTGCGCTTCCGCGCAGCCGCCGTACGCCACGCCTCGCCGTGCTCTCCCCGGTCACCAGCCGTCGCCGGCCGCCCGTCGTGACGAGCGGCACCCCGCAGGTCTCCACCGAGCCCGGCACGGCCGCCCGCGCTCCCCGCGCCCGGAACGGCCGAGCGGCCCCGCCGGGCCCGTCCGCCCCGCTTGGCGCACGGCCGGCCGGTGGCCGGGGCCGGCCAGGGTTCGGGGAGGTCGTCGTGGTGAACGTGCCCGACGGATTCGCCGCCCTGATCGCGGGGCGTGGGCGTGGGTCGGGTACGGCGGCGGGCCGGGACGGACGCCGGAATGCCGCACCGTCTCAAGGGCGGCCGGGGTGACCGGGGCGGCCGGGGTTGTCGAGGTTCGCCCGTGCCGCGGCTCGCCGCCCGCCGGGGAAGGCGCGCACGCCGCCGGGTCGAGCGCGGGGTGTCCTGGGCGGAGGTCTCGGGCGGGGCGGGGCGTCCGGCCCAGGGTCTCACCGGGCCCGAGGGGTCCGCCGGGCTTGGGGTGCCTCGCCCGACGTCTCGGTCGGGCTGTGGGGCGGTGCCTGGCCTGATCGTCTCGGCGGCCGGCGGCCGAAAGGCCCGGGGTGGGCGCGGGGAGCCGGTCAGTCGGGGGACTGCGGGGTCAGCGGTACCGTCACCGAGACCCTTTTGCCGTGGGACAGCCACATCACGTCCAGGTCCCCGGCGAGCATCGCCACCAGGTGCAGACCGTGGCCGCCGACCCGCCGCGGGTCGGGCGGGCGCTTGCACGGCGGCTCCGGGGACGTGTCCGTGACGGTGACGCGCAGCGCCCGCTCGCCGGGCAGCAGTTCCAGGCCCAGCGCACACGGGCCGGGCGCGTGTTTGGCCGCGTTGGTGACGAGTTCGCTGACCACCAGCTGGGCATCCTGGACCGGACGCCGTCCGGGGGCCGGCCGCGCCCGCGCGAGCAGGTCGGCGACCGCCTCTCTGGCCTCGGCGATGCTGGTGACGCCGGTGTCCCAGGTGCGGCTGTAACGCAGGACCGCCGGGCGGTCCCGCGTCGTCGCGTGGGTCCTGAGCGGGATGTCCATACCTAGTTGCCCTTTTCCTCTGGGGTCAGGGGCCCTTCCTGTGCACAGGGGTGCCGTCCCTGCTCGGCTACCCGCTGGGGCGCCGGTCAAGGGGACGTTTGCGAGGAATCCCTCGGATGAACACGAACGGCCCCGGCCCCCCGGCGGGGGGGGGGGGGGGGGGGGGGGGGGGGGGGGGGGGGGTGTGGTTGTTTTTTTTTGTTGTTTTCGTTTTCTCCCTCT
>NZ_JBVHXT010000052.1:0-63637 GCF_055569255.1 Streptomyces sp. NPDC029296 | reverse complement strand
TCACCGGGGGGGGGCTAAGACGCCCCCCCCCCTCCCCCCCCCCCCCCTCCCCCCCCCCCCCCCCCCCCCCCCCCCCCCCCCCCCCCCCCCCCCCCCGCGGCGGCGCGCGTCTCACCGGGCCCGTCCGCGCCCGGTGAGACCGCGCAGATCACCCGCGGACACGCAACGACACCCATACGACGGCACCCCGTGCCAGGGAATGCGGCATCATGTGACAGGTATCACCGCGCGTGTGTGACCCTCGATTTAGGGAGCCCCCGCAAGCGGCGATAACCTGCGAGACGGACATGCCGCGCGCTCGGACACCGTGTGCGCCTCCCTTGTGACAAGCGGACGTCACGTTGCCCTTCGCGGCACGCCCACGCATCCAACGAACCGCGAGATCACTGATAGGGACGGAAGCGCGTGGACCTGTTCGAGTACCAGGCGAGGGACCTCTTCGCCAAGCACGATGTACCGGTGCTGGCCGGTGAAGTCATCGACACGCCTGAGGCGGCGCGCGAGATCACCGAGCGGCTCGGCGGCAAGTCCGTCGTCAAGGCGCAGGTGAAGGTCGGTGGCCGCGGTAAGGCCGGTGGCGTGAAGCTGGCCGCCACCCCGGACGAGGCCGTTGCCCGCGCGACGGACATCCTCGGCATGGACATCAAGGGCCACATGGTCCACAAGGTCATGATCGCCGAGACCGCTCCGGAGATCGTCGAGGAGTACTACGTCTCCTTCCTCCTCGACCGCGCCAACCGCACCTTCCTCTCCATCGCCTCCGTCGAGGGCGGCATGGAGATCGAGGAGGTGGCGGCCACCCGTCCGGAGGCCGTCGCCAAGACCCCGATCGACCCGATCGACGGTGTGGACGAGGCCAAGGCCCGCGAGATCGTCGAGGCCGCCAAGTTCCCGGCCGAGGTCGCGGACAAGGTCGCGAACGTCCTGGTCAGGCTGTGGGACACCTTCATCAAGTCGGACGCCCTCCTGGTCGAGGTCAACCCGCTGGCGAAGGTCGCCTCCGGCGAGGTCATCGCCCTGGACGGCAAGGTGTCGCTGGACGACAACGCCGAGTTCCGTCACGACTGGGACGAGCTGCACGACAAGGCCGCCGCCAACCCGCTCGAGGCGGCTGCCAAGGAGAAGGGCCTCAACTACGTCAAGCTCGAGGGCGAGGTCGGCATCATCGGCAACGGCGCCGGTCTCGTCATGAGCACCCTGGACGTCGTCGCGTACGCCGGTGAGAAGCACGGTGGCGTCAAGCCCGCCAACTTCCTGGACATCGGCGGCGGCGCCTCCGCCCAGGTGATGGCGAACGGCCTGGAGATCATCCTGGGCGACCCGGACGTGAAGTCCGTCTTCGTGAACGTCTTCGGCGGCATCACCGCCTGCGACGAGGTCGCCAACGGCATCGTGCAGGCCCTGAAGCTCCTGGAGGACCGCGGCGAGAAGGTCGAGAAGCCGCTCGTCGTCCGCCTCGACGGCAACAACGCCGAGCTGGGCCGGAAGATCCTCACGGACGCCAACCACCCGCTGGTGCAGCGCGTCGACACCATGGACGGCGCGGCCGACAAGGCCGCCGAGCTGGCCGCCGCCAAGTAAGTACGAGGACGAGGACTCACACCACCATGGCTATCTGGCTCAACAAGGACAGCAAGGTCATCGTCCAGGGCATGACCGGCGCCACCGGCATGAAGCACACCAAGCTCATGCTCGGTGACGGCACGAACGTCGTGGGCGGCGTGAACCCGCGCAAGGC
Source organism: Streptomyces sp. NPDC029296 (assembly GCF_055569255.1). NCBI lineage: Bacteria > Bacillati > Actinomycetota > Actinomycetes > Kitasatosporales > Streptomycetaceae > Streptomyces > Streptomyces sp. NPDC029296. Next base: position 61,899 of record NZ_JBVHXT010000052.1, on the reverse strand, counting down.
GGGTCAGACCGTGGACTTCGACGGCACCGAGGTACCCGTCTTCGGCACCGTCAAGGAGGCCATCGAGGCCACCGGCGCCAACGTCTCCGTCATCTTCGTGCCGGAGAAGTTCACCAAGGACGCGGTCGTCGAGGCCATCGACGCCGAGATCCCGCTGGCCGTCGTCATCACCGAGGGCATCGCCGTGCACGACACGGCCGCGTTCTGGGCGTACGCCGGCAAGAAGGGCAACAAGACCCGCATCATCGGCCCGAACTGCCCCGGCATCATCACCCCGGGCCAGTCGAACGTCGGCATCATCCCGGGCGACATCACCAAGCCGGGCCGCATCGGCCTGGTGTCGAAGTCGGGCACGCTGACGTACCAGATGATGTACGAGCTGCGCGACATCGGCTTCTCCACGGCCGTCGGCATCGGTGGCGACCCGATCATCGGCACCACCCACATCGACGCCCTGGCCGCGTTCCAGGACGACCCGGAGACCGACCTCATCGTGATGATCGGTGAGATCGGCGGCGACGCCGAGGAGCGTGCCGCGGCGTTCATCAAGGAGAACGTGACCAAGCCGGTCGTCGGCTACGTCGCGGGCTTCACCGCGCCGGAGGGCAAGACCATGGGTCACGCCGGCGCCATCGTCTCCGGCTCCTCCGGTACCGCGCAGGCCAAGAAGGAGGCCCTGGAGGCCGCCGGCGTCAAGGTCGGCAAGACCCCGACCGAGACGGCGAAGCTGGCCCGGGAGATCCTCTCGGCCTGAACGGCTTAGCACCGCCTCGGCAGGCCCGTCCCCTCACCGGGACGGGCCTGCCGACGTTTTGCCGCGCCACGGCATGCCGCCGCGCCGGCCGCCGTCCTCACCGAGGCTGTGGGGCCAGGCGTTGCGGGCCGTTGGTTTCCGTTCCGGCCAGCTTCTCCCGCAGGGCGCGCTGCTCCTGGGACAGCGGACCCATTCCGCCCGCCGCCGGTACCCCCCGTACCGCCCGCGCCGGGGCGATCGGCGGCTCGTACCGGGTCGGCGCCGTGCGCAGCGTGAGCGTCGTCGCGCCGACGATCGTGACCGTGAAGGCGATGGCCGCCCGGGTCCAGAAGACGTTCCGGCGCTCACCGCCGGTCCGTACGTGTGTCGGCCGGGCCGCGCTCAGCCGTTCGGCCGAGGCCAGTTCGAGCAGGCGGCGGTGGAGCGCGGCGGGATCGGCCAGCTCCGGCAGCCGTGCGGCCACCGCCTCGCGCGCATGGGTCAGCCGGCTCGCGGCGGCCGGGGTGCTCGCCTCCGTCTCCGCCGCCGTCTCCGGCAGATCGAGCCCCACACCGTCGTACAGGACGAGTGTGCGCCGGTAGGCCGGCGGCAGCGTGAGCAACGCGTGCAGCAGTTCCCGGTCGGCCGGTTCGGCGGGCGGGGGTTCCGGGGACCGGTGGCGGGGCCGGAACCGGTGCCAGGGGGAGAGCGCGCAGTCGTACGCCACCGCCCGCACCCACCCGGCCGGATCCCGGTCCCGGGCCACGTCCGGCCAGCGCTGCCAGGCCAGCTGGAAGGCCCGCTCCACCGCCTCGCGGGCCAGCTCCCGGCGCCCGGTGAGCAGATAGGTCTGGCGTACGAGGGCGGGGGCGCAGAAGGCGTAGAGGGCGTCGAAGGCTTGAGCGGGCGTCAACTGCGCAGGTCGGTCGGACGGTACGCCGGTCCGTTGCTCCGCATCCGTGTCCGTGGTGTCCGGGCCCGTCCGGCCGGGCGTCTTCTGAACCGGCGTCAGCGGCCGGGACCGGCGCAGGCGTCGGCGGTTGCCCGGCGGTGGCGGGCCGGCGGTGGTCTGCGTCGTCACCATGCACCCTTTCGTACGAAAAAGAACATAAACATATGATGGGCGACACATCGGGTGTTCGCCCGTTACACCGGGAAAGCGCGTGTCGTTGGGAGCATGGCGTGCGTGATCCGGATGACCGTTCGCCCTTCGTCGTCGTCGCCCGCGCTCTCCCGGCTGCGCGACCACTCGCCCGGACTGGCCGCGAGCCTGCTGGCCGGGGCCGTCGCGGCCGGTCTGGGCCTCGGCTCGCTGGCGGTGCTCGTGATGGTGCTGTGGGTCAGCTCGCCGTACCCCGACAGCGGACCGGCCGGTGCGCTGCACGTCGCCGCCGGTCTGTGGCTGCTGGCGCACGGCGTCGAACTGGTCCGCGCCGACACGCTGTCCGGCGCCCCCATGCCCGTCGGCGTCACCCCGCTGCTGCTGCTCGCCCTGCCGGTGTGGCTGCTGTACCGGGCGGCCCGGGACGCCACCGACGCGCCCGCCGAACCGGACGGCCCGCCACCGGTGCCCGCGCGCACGGCGTGGACGGGCGTGGTCCTCGGCTATCTGGGCGTCGGCGTCGCCGCGGCGCTGTACTGCGCCGGCGGCGAACCGCGCCCGCACTGGGGCTGGCTGACGGTGTGCCTGCCGGCGGTGGTGGCGAGCGCGGCCGGCGCCGGGGTGTGGTCGGCCCACGGCCACCCGTCCGAGCCCGTGCTGCGCGTGCTCGCGGTGCTGCCGGGACGGGTGCGGCGGCTGGTGTTCGGCGGGGACGAGCCGGCCCGGCTGGGCGCGGCGGCACGGGCCGCCGGTGCCGCCACGGCGGTGCTCCTCGGCGGCGGGGCCCTGCTGGTCGGGGTGTCACTGGTGTGGCACGGCGCGTCGGTGCGGGTGTCCTTCCTCCAGCTGGCGGAGGGCTGGACGGGCCGGTTCGCCGTCCTGCTGCTCGCCATCGCGCTGATCCCCAACGCCGCGCTGTGGGCCGCGTCCTACGCCCTCGGCCCCGGCTTCGCCCTCGGCGACGGACACCTGGTCAACCCCTTCGCTTCCGACCCCGCCCCGCTGCTGCCGCCGTTCCCGCTGCTGGCAGCGGTGCCGGAACCGGGGGCCGGTGCGCCGCAGAACTGGGCGGCGGGGCTGGTGCCGGCGGTGGCCGCGATGACGGCGGGGTGGTTCGTGGCGCGGGCGGCGGTACGGCGACCGGGCCCCGGGGAGCCGGCCCGGGCCCGCTGGACGGCCGTCCAGACGGCCGGGGTGGTGCTGCTGACGGCGGTGGTCTGCGCGGCGGCCGTCGCCGTGCTGACCGCGCTCGCCGGCGGACCGCTGGGCGTGGCCGCGCTGTCCCGCCTCGGCCCGCCGTGGGTGCGCGCCGGGGGCGCGGCGGCGGTCTGGACCTCGGCGTTCGCGCTGCCGACGGCCCTCCTCGCCCGGGCCTGGCGGCTGCTGCGCGGCCGGCATCCGGGACCCGGCGGGGACCCGGCGCCGGGGGAGAGGGGAAGCGGCACGGTCGCCGGCGCGTCCCCGGTCTCGGCGGAGCAGGGGGCGGCCGGGGAGACATCGGACAGGGGAGAGCCGCCGGAACCGGGCCCGGGCGCCGCCGGAACCGTGGGGGCCGCGCACGGGGGCGCCGGAGCCGACCCGACCGTGTCCGGGGCCAGGCGGTGGGGCCGGGGCGGGCGGAGGGTGCCGGGGCGGGCGGAGGCCGCGGCCGAGGCCGCCGAGGAGGACCTCTACGACTTCCTCCCCGCCGAGGACCCGTTCCCGACGCCGTTCGCCGAGTCCCGCGCAGGCGACTGGCACGACGACATGGCCCGTGTCTCCCGCTGGGCGGCCCTGAGACAGGCCGCGTCGGACTCCGCCCCCGCACCGGCCGCCGAGCCGTCACCCGCGGAGCCGCCCGGGCATCCGCCCACCGCCCCGGAGCCCCACCCCGGCACCCGGACGCACTCCTCGGAGTGAGGAGCGGGACACGGCCGCCCGTCCACCCCTGCACACCGGCCGGACCCCGGCCTCGGGGCGGCCGGCGTCATGCCCCGGCCGGCCACGGCCGCGCTGCCGGGCCGCCCGGTCCCGGTCGCGGCAGGCCGGAGCCGTGTGCCCCGGCCCGCCCGGCCCTCGCCCGCGACCCCCGGACGGGTGACCCTGCCGGTCCGTCCGCCCGGCCCAAGTCGCCGGTACCCGTGCCCCGGCGCCCGGCCGGGAGCCGGGCTCAGTCGTTCTGGTCGCCCAGGATGTCCCGCAGCTGGTGCGGGAGCAGGGTCTCGCAGGACTGTCTGGCCTCGTGGGTCAGGGCGTCGCCGACGCAGGTGTAGTAGTCGCGGTAGACCAGCTGGACGGTGAAGGACGAGGCCACCAGGATCAGCGCCAGGGACGCCGTGACCAGCCCGGCGACGGCCCACGTCCGCTGGGGCCGGCCGGTCGGGGGCGTCGGGCCGGCCGGGGCGTCCGGGGCCGGCGCGGGCGGCTTGGCGCGCAGCGCGCTGCTGCCCCAGTACAGGGACAGCGCACCCAGCAGCAGGGCCACGTACGGCCAGCTGAACAGGGCGAAGAAGACCGCCCACATGCCGGACAGCAGGGCGTACCGCGCACGCCGCTGGGCCGGATCCCGCGGGTCCCAGCGCATGCCGGGACCGGTCGGTCCGCCGGGCCCCTGTGGTCCGCCGCCCGGCCGCTCGCCGAAGCCGCCGGGGGAGCGGCCGGGCTGCCGGTCGCTCCACTGACTGCCCCAGGGCGCCCCGCCCTCGGGACCGGAACCCGGCCCGGGACCCTGCCCCGCACCGGCGCCCGGCCACGGGGCATAGCCGTGCCCTTGGCCCTGCTGCCCGGCACCGGAACCCTGCCCCGGCCCGCCCGCTCCCTGCGCACTCCCGGAACCACCCGGATCCCGCGGGCGCCAGGGCCGGTCCGGAGTGCCCTCCGGCGGCGGCGCGAACGGATTGTCGTCCTGCCGTCCGCCGCCCTGCCCGGAGCCATCGCCACCGGGGCCCTGCCCGGAGCCACCGGGACCCTGGCCGGATCCGCCGTGCCCGGAGCCGCCGTACCCGCCGTGCCCACCGTGTCCCGAACCGCCGGGACCGCCCTGACCGGAGCCGTCGCCCCCGCCCCCGGGCGTGGGGGCGGGCGGGGAGGACGGACGCTCCCTCAGCAGTGCGGCGCCCCGCTCGCCTCCCTGGGCCGGGCGCGGCGGGAACGTGAGGTGTCGCAGGCTGCGATCGGGCATCAAAAGAGCGTCTTCCCCTAGGTGACTACGGCAGTTCCGTCGTGAGCTTCCTCCCCGTGAACGCACCGCACGACGACCGCGTTCCCGAGGCTGCTCTCTCGTGATTCCCCGCGAACGCTACCGTCCGGCCGGGCACCCGTCCCGAGGGGCCCGTCCGGAGTGCCGGTATCGTTGCTGACGGCCGGCCGCTTCGTAGACTTCCCCGTATCCGGGAGCGCGAAGCATTCGTACGACCGTACAAACCGGCCGAACACGGATCGCAACCCGAGAAAGGGCCCCATCGTGGCCGCCACCTCCGCCGGCCCGGCAGTCAAGCGCCTCGTCGTGCTGGTCTCCGGCTCCGGCACCAATCTGCAGGCGCTGCTGGACGGGATCGCCGCCGCCGGCCCCGAGGCGTACGGCGCCCGGGTCGTGGCCGTGGGCGCCGACCGCGAGGGCATCGAAGGGCTGGCCCGGGCCGAGCGCGCCGGCATCGCCACCTTCGTGCGAAAGGTCAAGGACCACGGCACCCGCGAGGAGTGGGACGCCGCCCTCGCCGAGGCCGTCGCCGCGTACGAGCCCGACCTCGTGGTCTCCGCCGGGTTCATGAAGATCGTCGGCAAGGAGTTCCTGGCCCGGTTCGGCGGACGCTTCGTCAACACCCACCCCGCCCTGCTCCCCAGTTTTCCCGGCGCCCACGGCGTCCGTGACGCGCTCGCGTACGGCGCCAAGGTGACCGGCTGCACCGTCCACTTCGTCGACGACGGTGTCGACACCGGCCCGATCATCGCCCAGGGCGTGGTCGAGATCCGGGACGAGGACGACGAGAGCGCGCTGCACGAGCGCATCAAGGAAGTCGAGCGAAGGCTGCTCGTCGAGGTCGTGGGGCGGCTCGCCCGCCACGGCTATCGCATTGAGGGACGAAAGGTAGTTATCCAGTGACCGCCGAGAGCAACAAGCGGGCGATCCGACGCGCGCTCGTCAGCGTCTACGACAAGACCGGCCTGGAGGAGCTGGCCCGCGGGCTGCACGAGGCCGGTGTGGAACTGGTCTCCACCGGCTCCACGGCAGGCCGGATCGCCGCCGCCGGCGTCCCCGTCACCAAGGTCGAGGAGCTGACCGGCTTCCCCGAGTGCCTGAACGGCCGGGTGAAGACCCTGCACCCGAAGGTGCACGCGGGCATCCTCGCCGACCTGCGCCTGGACAGCCACCGCACGCAGCTTGCCGAGCTGGGCGTGGAGCCGTTCGACCTGGTGGTCGTCAACCTCTACCCGTTCCGCGAGACCGTCGACTCCGGTGCCTCGCCCGACGAGTGCGTGGAGCAGATCGACATCGGCGGCCCCTCGATGGTGCGCGCCGCCGCCAAGAACCACCCGTCCGTGGCCGTGGTGACCAGCCCGGAGCGGTACGCCGACGTCCTCGCCGCGGTCAAGGACGGCGGCTTCGACCTCGCCGCCCGCAAGCGGCTGGCCGCCGAGGCGTTCCGGCACACCGCGGAGTACGACCTCGCGGTCTCCTCCTGGTTCGCCGCGGCCTACGCCCCCCTCGACGACTCCCGCTTCCCGGACTTCACGGGCACCACCTACACGCGCAAGGCCACCCTGCGCTACGGCGAGAACCCGCACCAGGACGCCGCCCTGTACGTGGACGGCACCGGCGGTCTCGCCGAGGCCGAGCAGCTGCACGGCAAGGAGATGTCGTACAACAACTACACGGACACGGACGCCGCCCGCCGTGCCGCGTACGACCACGACGAGCCCTGCGTCGCGATCATCAAGCACGCCAACCCCTGCGGCATCGCGGTCGGCGCGGACGTCGCCGAGGCGCACCGCAAGGCGCACGCCTGCGACCCGGTCTCCGCGTACGGCGGTGTGATCGCCGTGAACCGGCCGGTCAGCAAGGAGATGGCCGAGCAGGTCGCCGAGATCTTCACCGAGGTCATCGTCGCGCCGGACTACGAGGAGGGCGCGCTGGAGGCCCTCGCCAAGAAGAAGAACATCCGCGTGCTGAAGGCCCCGGGCGCGCCCGCGAACGCGGGCGAGGCCAAGCACATCGACGGTGGTGTGCTGCTCCAGGTCACCGACCGGCTCCAGGCCGACGGCGACGACCCCGCCCACTGGACGCTGGCCAGTGGCGAGGCGCTCTCCGAGGCGGAGCTGAAGGAGCTGGCCTTCGCCTGGAAGGCCTGCCGCGCGGTGAAGTCCAACGCGATCCTGCTCGCCAAGGACGGCGCGTCGGTCGGCGTCGGCATGGGCCAGGTCAACCGCGTCGACTCCTGCAAGCTGGCCGTCGAGCGGGCGGGCGAGGAGCGGGCCCGGGGCGCCTACGCGGCCTCCGACGCCTTCTTCCCCTTCCCCGACGGCCCGCAGATCCTGATCGACGCCGGCGTCCGGGCGATCGTCCAGCCGGGCGGCTCGATCCGGGACGAGCAGGTCGTGGAGGCCGCCAAGCAGGCGGGCGTGACCATGTACTTCACGGGCACGCGCCACTTCTTCCACTGAGCCCCGCGCCTCGGCGTGTTCCCGCCCGTCGCGGCCGGCGGGCGGGAAGACGCGTGAAGCCGTGCGCCCGCACGGGCGCACGGCTTCTTCGCGGTGCGTACGGTCAGTTCTGGACGACCATGGTGCTCGCGGCCTTGTCGTGCCAGCCCTGCTGGCGGCCGGACTTGTCCCAGAACGGGGACAGGTAGACGACCAACTGGCCGATTCCGCAGGCGAAGCTGCCCACGATGGGGATGATCCAGCGGATGAACGACTTGCCGAGGCCCGGCTTCTGGCCGTCCTCGACCTTGACCACCCGGATGCCGACGGCCAGCTTGCCGAGGGTCGCGCCGACCAGGCCGGTCATCAGCCACTCGTAGACCAGGCCGATCACCGCCATGACGCCGATGGCCGCGGCTATCCCGCTGGCGAAGTTCGAGCTGGCGTTGTCGATGCAGCTCTGGTAGTCGGCCGCCGACGTGTCGCACTTCTTGGCCTCGCCGACGAGGCCGGCGACACCGGCCACGGTCAGGATGCCGTAGATCACGCCGAAGACGACGGCGTCGATCAGACGGGCACCGCAGCGGCGGCCCATCGAGGCCACGCGCGGAGCCGGGCCGCCCGGAAAGCCCGGGGCCTGCGGGTAGCCGTAACCGCCCTGGGGCATGCCGGGCGCCTGCGGGTAGCCGTAACCGGGCTGCCCCTGCTGCGGGTAGCCGTAGGGCTGCTGGGGCTCCTGGGGCGGGCCGTAGCCGGGGTTGGGCGAGCCGTAACTCATGACCGAATTCCTCTGTTAACACTTCGGGGACGGCGCGGAAGGCACGGAGGAACGTCAGGAACTGAGCGGTTTGCCCCCCACCAGACCGCGGTATTGCGCCGATCATCGTCATGGCAAGGGGCGAAATTTGTCCAGCCGGTGACCTCATGTGTTGTGCAAGTGCAACATCAACGATCAAGCCGTGACACCCGGATTGGAACCGGGAGCGGGTCATCCGCGAGGATGGGGACATGACCGCCCAGATTCTCGATGGCAAGGCCACCGCAGCCGCGATCAAGTCCGATCTGACCGCCCGCGTGGCGGCGCTGAAGGAGAAGGGCGTCACGCCCGGCCTCGGCACGATCCTGGTCGGGGACGACCCCGGCAGCCAGAAGTACGTCGCCGGCAAGCACCGCGACTGTGCCCAGGTGGGCATCGCCTCCATCCAGCGCGAACTGCCCGCCACCGCCACCCAGGAGGAGATCGAGGCGGTCGTCCGCGAGCTGAACGAGGACCCGGCCTGCACGGGCTACATCGTCCAGCTCCCGCTGCCCCGGGGCATCGACGAGAACCGCATCCTGGAACTGATGGACCCGGCCAAGGACGCCGACGGCCTGCACCCGATGAACCTCGGCCGGCTGGTCCTGAACGAGCCCGCCCCGCTGCCCTGCACCCCCAACGGCATCCTCACCCTGCTGCGCCGCCACGGCGTGGAGATCAAGGGCGCCGAGGTCGTGGTCGTCGGCCGCGGTGTCACCATCGGCCGCCCGATGCCGCTGCTGCTCAGCCGGCGCAGCGAGAACGCCACCGTCACCCAGTGCCACACGGGCACCCGTGACCTGTCCGCCCACCTCAAGCGCGCCGACATCATCGTCGCGGCGGCCGGCTCCCCGCACCTGATCCGCGCCGAGGACGTCAAGCCGGGCGCGGCCGTCCTGGACGTCGGCGTCTCCCGCAACGCAGAGGGCAAGATCGTCGGTGACGTGCACCCGGACGTCACCGAGGTGGCCGGCTGGATCTCCCCGAACCCCGGCGGCGTCGGCCCGATGACCCGGGCCCAGCTGCTGGTCAACGTGGTCGAGGCGGCGGAGCGCAGTGCCGGCTGAGGACGCCCGCGGGCACGCGGAACCCACGGTGCGCGACGCGATCAGCGCCCCGGACGCCACGGGGCGCCCGCGCCGCGTCACCCGCCGCTTCCCGCTCTTCACCCGGGACACCGCCCGCCCCGAGGGCGGCGGCCGGGCGGCGCCCGGCGGCGCTCCGGCGCCCGCCCGGCAGTGGCCGCTGCTCACCGTCGTCGGCCTGGTCGCGCTCGGTCTGCTGGTGACCGCGCTGGACGCGTTCCGCGCGGGGACGCTGATCATCGGTCTCGCCCTGCTGGGCGGCGCGGTGCTGCGGTGGATGCTGCCCGACGTCGGCATGCTCGCCGTACGCTCCCGCTTCACGGACATCGCCACCTACGGCGTCCTGGGCCTGGCGATCTTCCTGCTGGCGCTGATGATCCAGCCCGACCCGCTGCTGAAGCTGCCCTTCCTGAAGGACATCCTGCACTTCACGCTCACCAAGTAGCGTGCGCCGTACGGCAGGTGGCCCGCCTTCCCCCCGGGGACGCGGGCCACCTGCCGTCCCGGCCTCGCCGAGGTGGTGGCCCGACGCCGGCCACCCGTCGTGTGCGTCCGGCCCCGGGAACTGGAATCCTTGGGCAACGCATCCCTGTGGGTGGCGGGGACGCTTGAGATCGACAGCACGACCGGGGGAAGAGGGGGAACCCATGCCTCGATGGACAGCCTTGCCGGACGATCTGGACCCGCAGATCACGGAGTTCACCGTCGGGTTGCGGCAACTGGTGGACCGTGGTGGTCTGAGCGTCGCGGCACTGGCCGACCGGACGGGCTACGGCGCGACGTCCTGGGACCGGTACCTGGGCGGCCGGCTGCTGGCGCCCAAGGGTGCGGTCATCGCCCTCGCGGAGGCCACCGGCACCGACCCGGGCCCGCTGACCACCCTGTGGGAGCGGGCCGAACGCGCCTGGAGCCGGGCGGAACTGCGGGACGGCAGCACGATGCAGGCGCTGCGGATAGCGGAGGGGCGGAACAACCGGAAGCCCGCCGACGAGGACACCGGGCCTGCTGCCGGGACGACCGCCGGGACGACCGCCGGGAAGACCGTCGGAAAGACCGCGGGCAAGGGGCTCGGCGCGAGCACCGGGCAGGGCGTGGGCGAGGACGCCGGGCTCGGCGTCGGCAAGGGGCCCGGCGAAGGTGCCGGGCAGGGCGGCGGAAAGGGGTTCGGCGAAGGTGCCGGGCAGGGCGGCGGAAAGGGGTTCGGCAAGGGGACCGGCACGGGCAAGGGACCCGGACAGGGCCCTGGCACCGGTACCGCCGACGTGCCGGGAAGTTCCGGTCCCGGCTGGGTCTCGCCGGCCATCCCCTCCCAGCCGACGGACCCGGACACCGACCCCCGCGACCGTACGGCGGCGGACGGTTCGACGAGCGGCAGGGGCGCGGCCTCGGACGGCCGGGGTGGTTCCGGTTCCGGTGCGGCGGGCGACGGCGGCACGGTCGCCGGTGGCGCGGCGGCCGGTGGCCGTGCCGGTACGCGTCCGGTGGGTGGCGTGGCCTCGGACGGCCGGGGTGGTTCCGGTTCCGGGGCGGTGAGTGACGGCGGCACGGTCGCCGGTGGCGCGGCGGCCGGTGGCCGTGCCGGTACGCGTCCGGCGGGTGGCGTGGCCTCGGACGGCCGGGGCGGTTCCGGTACCGGCGCGACGGGTGACGGCGGTGAGGGCTCGGCGAGTCGCGGGGGCGCGGGTGCGGCCGGTGGTGGTTCCGGCGCGGTGGCCGGCGACACCGGTACGCCCGTCAAGAACTCCTGGGGCCTGGCCGGCTACCGGGGCCCGTCGCAGGCGAGCGCGCGTCCGGGCGCCCGGCCCGACGGAACCCCGGCGGCCGCCCCCTCCGGCCCCCTCGGCAAGCCCGCCGGTCCGCCGGCCGCCCCCGGCGGCCCTTCGGGTACCTCGGCGGGCCCGTTCGGCACTCCCGCCAACTTCCTCAACATCCCCGCCGGAACCCCCGGCATGCCCGTCGGCGCCCTCGGCACCCCGCCCGCCCCCGACGCGACCCGCCCCCTGGGTACGCCGTCCGGTCCGGCCCGTACTCCCGGAGGGGGGCAGACCGGGCCGGGGCAGGGGTGGTCCGCGCGGCGGCAGCAGGTGGTGATGTTCTTCGCGGGACTGATCGGCGTGCTCGCCCTCATCGCCGGGGTCTTCTACTTCACCCACCGCGACGGCGACGGCAAGGCCGGGAACGAGGCCAAGCCCTCCCCGTCGGCCTCCGCCCACCCCAGCCCGCCCCCCGGCGTCAAGTGCGCCGGCTCCGACTGCACCGGCAAGGACGCCGAGGCCATGGGCTGCGGCGGCGACCTGGTGACCACCGCAAAGACCGCCACCGTGGGCACCACCACCCTGGAGGTCCGCTACAGCAAGGTCTGCGGGACCGTCTGGGGCCGGATCACCAGCGGCGTGCCCGGTGACACCGTGCGGGTCAGCGCGGGCAAGGAACGGCAGACGGGTGACATCACCGCCGTGGGGGACACCATCGGGTACACCCCGATGGTCGCCGTACGGAACCCGGCCCAGGCCAGGGCCTGCGCCACCCTCGCCTCGGGCCAGACCGGCTGCACGGAGTGAAGAATTCCGGTAGACGCGCATAGGGCGCCGGATCCTGGGCACGCGAACCGTACCCCCACGGGAGTCCGGAACTCCGGCCCCCACCGGCGGCCGCCGCCGTCCCACCTCTCCCGGACGGCGGACGGCCGCCGTTCGCGTTCCCCCGCCCCGCCGGCCAGGCGTTACGTCCCCACTGGTCCCCTTGTGGGGTGAGCCACACGGCCCCGGACGTCTCGCATGCCGGATGAGCGATAGCCTGTCCGCTGATCTCTCTTGATACCAAGAGATCGATCATCCGCCCGGGGCAGGGACGCCCCACCGCCAGCTGTCATACGGAGAACGCCATGACCCGCACTCCCGTGAACGTCACCGTCACCGGCGCGGCCGGCCAGATCGGTTACGCCCTGCTCTTCCGCATCGCCTCCGGCCAGCTGCTCGGCGCGGACGTGCCGGTCCGGCTGCGCCTCCTGGAGATCACGCCGGCGCTCAAGGCCGCCGAGGGCACGGCGATGGAGCTGGACGACTGCGCCTTCCCGCTGCTCAAGGGCATCGACATCACCGACGACCCGAACGTGGCGTTCGACGGTGCCAACGTGGCCCTGCTGGTGGGCGCCCGCCCGCGTACCAAGGGCATGGAGCGCGGTGACCTGCTGGAGGCCAACGGCGGCATCTTCAAGCCCCAGGGCAAGGCCATCAACGACCACGCGGCGGACGACATCAAGGTGCTCGTCGTCGGCAACCCGGCCAACACCAACGCGCTCATCGCGCAGGCCGCCGCGCCGGACGTCCCGGCCGAGCGCTTCACCGCGATGACCCGCCTGGACCACAACCGCGCGCTGACCCAGCTCGCGAAGAAGACGGGCAGCTCGGTCTCCGACATCAAGCGCCTGACCATCTGGGGCAACCACTCCGCCACCCAGTACCCGGACATCTTCCACGCCACCGTCGCCGGCAAGAACGCCGCCGAGGTCGTGAACGACGAGAAGTGGCTGGCCGAGGACTTCATCCCGACCGTCGCCAAGCGCGGTGCCGCGATCATCGAGGCCCGTGGCGCCTCGTCGGCCGCCTCCGCCGCCAACGCCGCGATCGACCACGTCCACACCTGGGTCAACGGCACCGCCGAGGGCGACTGGACCTCCATGGGCATCCCGTCGGACGGCTCCTACGGCGTCCCGGAGGGCCTGATCTCCTCCTTCCCGGTCACCTGCAAGGACGGCAAGTACGAGATCGTCCAGGGCCTGGACATCAACGAGTTCTCCCGCGCCCGCATCGACGCCTCCGTCAAGGAGCTGGCGGAGGAGCGCGACGCGGTCCGCGGCCTCGGCCTCATCTGAGCGTCCGGATGTGACTCCGGCGGCCGGTGTGGGCTATAGTCGATCACACACCGGCCACCGGAACTCCCGGAAGCCGACTGTGCGTTGGTGGTCCAAGGAAAGACGCCCCGCTTCCTGCGGGGAGATGCAGGTGCAAGGCCTGCCCGGCGCTCCACACACGAGGTCCCCTCCCGCTTCCGCGGGAGGGGACCTCGTCGTATGCGGCCCTACGCCCGCCGCAGCGGTGCGATCCCGGCCCGGTCGGTGTCCTCCGCCCGCCCGCCCAGCCGGTGCACCACGGCCCACCGCCCGTCCGCCATCGCCCCGGCGAACACGGACGCGTCCCGGGTGGCGCCGTTGTGCCAGGTCAGTGCTCCCGCCGACTGCCAGCCCACGGCCGGTTCGCCCAGCCGCCGGTCCACCAGCAGCGCCACGACGAGCGCGGCGACCGCGCGCGGAGTCGCCCACAGGCCGCCCGCCGGGAGGATCGCCCCGTCCATCGTCCAGGGCCTGCGCCGCGTTCCCGGCCACAGCCCGGGCGCCGTCAGCCGTCGCCCGGGCGCCGGGCGGGCGGTCACCTCGGTGACGCCCGCCGGCCGCAGGACGTACGCCTCCAGCAGTTCTTCGTAGCCGGCCCCGCCCGCGGCGGCCAGGGCGGCGCCGAGGACGGCGTAGCCGAGGTTGGAGTACTCCTCGTCCCCCGGCGGGCGTACGGCGACGGTGTCCAGGCCGCGGACCAGCCGCGCCAGCTCCGCCGGGCCGAAACCCGCGTACGGGTCCCGGCCCGCGAGGCCGGGCGGCAGCCGGGGGAGACCCGAGGTGTGCCGGGCCAGGTGCAGCAGGGTGATGCCGGTGCCCAAAGGCGCCGGCAGCCACCGTTCGACGGGGTCGTCGAGCCCGGCCACGCCCGCCTCCGCCAGCCGGGCGAGCAACGTGCCGGTCAACGCCTTCGTGAGGGAGCCGATCTCCACATAGCGGTCCGGCGCGTGCCCGCCGGTCACCCGGGGCGGGGCCGCGTCGGTCAGCACGCAGGCGGGGATACGGCGCACGGCGGGTCCTCTCGATCGGGGCTCGTACCGGGTACGACGCCCGGTGCCGGCCGAACGGTTCGGACGACCGGGGGACGCGACGCGCGCGGCCCGCTGGACGCTTCAGGCGACCGGCTCCCGCGTCGCCGTCGGGGCTGCCGGGGCCGTCGGGGACGGGCGGCCGGGGTCGCGGTAGCCGGTGACGACCGCGGCCGTGGCCACCAGGGCCGTCAGGCCCACCATCCGCAGCGCCGGGCCCATGCCGGCCGCGAAGTCGGAGTGGGACGCCAGCGCGGTGCCGGCGACGGCGACCCCGAGGGCGGCGCCGATCTCGCGGGCCGAGGTGCCGAGACCGGAGCCGAGACCCGCCCGGTGCGCGGGCAGGGACACCACGACGCCCAGGGTGAGCGCGGGCATGGCCAGGCCCGTGCCCGCCGAGATGACCAGCAGCCAGCAGGCGTACAGCGGGTAGGGCGTGTGCGCGCGTCGTACGGTCCGGCCACCCGTTGCTGGACGGCGCGCTGACGCCCGAGCGGTTCGCCGGGGCGGCGGGGCGCATCAGCGTCTCCCGGCGCGGCCGGCAGCACGGCCCGATCGACGACGCCCTCGCCGCGCTCGGTCTGCGGCGCCGGGTGGTGGGCAGCGTCGGCAGCTACCCGGCCTCGCTGTTCGTGCTGCGCGAGACCGACCTCGTCGGTCTGATCACCGAGTGGGGCCGCCCGCTGGCCGACGCCCTCGGGCTGGTCGTCTTCGAGATCCCGCTCGCGCTGCCGGCGATGCGGGTGGGCTTCGCCTGGCACCCGCGCCACGACGCCGACCCGGCCCACGCCTGGCTGCGCGACTGCGTACGGGAGCTGCTGGCGGCGCGGCCGGTGACCGGCTGACCTGCGCCGGCCTTCCGTTTCCCTCCGTTATGCCCACCGTTTTCCGTGACCCCGCGCACGTTCGGCCACGGATTCCGCATGCCCCGCCGGGGCCCTGGGAAGGCGGCGACGGTCCCCGAGAGTGACCCGCGTGTGACACAGGGGCACGGAACAGGAACGGAAGGCGACACCGAACATGGCGGACAGAACGGAACGACAGCCCCGGGCGACCATCCACGCGGACGGCGCGTGGCTCGCGGCGGCCTCCGGCGCGACCCGGGAGGTCCTCGACCCGGCGGACGCCCGGCCGTTCGCCGTGGTCGCCGAGGGGGACGAGAAGGACGCCGACCGCGCGGTGGCCGCCGCCCGGCGCGCCTTCGACCGCGGCCCCTGGCCCCGCACCCCGGTCGCCGAACGCGCCGCGCTGCTGCGCCGCGTCGCCGCCCTCCTCCAGCGCGACCGCGAGGAACTCGGCCTGCTGGAGAGCCGGGACGCCGGCAAGACCGTCGAGGAGGGCCGCGTCGACATCGACTGCGTCGCCGACGCCTTCCGCTACTTCGCCGACCTGGTCGCCGCCGAGGCTCCCGGCCGGGTGGTCGACGCGGGTTCGCCCGGCATCCACAGCGTGGTCGTCCACGAGCCGGTCGGCGTCTGCGCGCTGATCACCCCCTGGAACTACCCGCTGCTCCAGGCCAGCTGGAAGATCGCCCCGGCGCTCGCGGCCGGCAACACCTTCGTGGTCAAGCCGAGCGAGATCACCCCGATGACCACCATCGCGCTGATCGGCCTGCTGGCCGAGGCGGGCCTGCCCGCGGGCGTGGCGAACCTCGTCACCGGCCCCGGCCCAACCGTCGGCGCCCGGCTCGCCGAACACCCCGACGTCGACCTGGTCTCCTTCACCGGCGGCCTGGCCAGCGGCGTCAAGGTCGCCCAGGCCGCCGCGCCCACCGTCAAGAAGGTCGCCCTCGAACTCGGCGGCAAGAACCCGAACGTCGTCTTCGCCGACGCCTGCGCCACCGAGGAGGGCTTCGACACCGCCGTGGACCAGGCCCTCAACGCGGCCTTCATCCACAGCGGCCAGGTCTGCTCGGCCGGCGCCCGGCTCATCGTCGAGGAGTCCGTCCGGGACCGCTTCGTCACCGAACTGGCCCGCCGCGCCCGGAAGATCAGGCTCGGCCGCGGCACCGTCGACGGCGTCGAGTGCGGCCCGCTCGTCTCCGAGCGGCAGCGCGCCAAGGTCGAGGCGTACGTCGCCTCCGCCCTCGAAGAGGGTGCCGTCCTGCGCTGCGGCGGCAAGCGGCCCGAGCCGTCCCCCGACCGCCCCGCGTCCGGCTGGTTCTACGAGCCGACCGTCCTCGACCACTGCCACCGCGAGATGCGCGTCGTCCGCGAGGAGGTGTTCGGCCCGGTCCTCACCGTCGAGACGTTCCGCACCGAGGAGGAGGCCGTCCGGCTCGCCAACGACACCGAGTACGGCCTGGCCGGCGCGGTCTGGAGCGCGGACACCGCGAAGGCCCGCAGGGTGGCGTCCCGGCTGCGCCACGGCACCGTCTGGATCAACGACTTCCACCCCTATCTGCCGCAGGCGGAGTGGGGCGGCTTCGGCAGGAGCGGCACCGGCCGCGAGCTGGGCCCCGCCGGACTCGCCGAGTACCGCGAGACCAAGCACGTCTACGAGAACCTCGCGCCGAAGCCCGTGCGCTGGTTCGCCGGCTGACGCCCTCGGCCCACCGGCTGCCCCCTCCGGCCCACGGGCTGCCCCCTCGGCCCGCCGGCCGGCCCTTCTTCAGCTCTCCGCACCGAGACCGAGTCCGAGTCCCTGGAGTAGTACCCCCATGTCCGACACCACCCCCCACGTCTACGACTACGTCGTCATCGGCGGCGGCACGGCGGGCTCCGTCATCGCCTCCCGCCTCACCGAGAACCCCGACGTCACCGTCGCCGTCATCGAGGGCGGCCCGAGCGACGTCGGCCGCGACGACGTCCTCACCCTGCGCCGCTGGATGGGCCTGCTCGGCGGCGAACTCGACTACGACTACCCGACGGTGGAGCAGCCGCGCGGCAACTCCCACATCCGGCACAGCCGCGCCCGCGTCCTCGGCGGCTGCTCCTCGCACAACACCCTGATCTCCTTCAAGCCCCTGCCGTCCGACTGGGACGAGTGGGAGGCCGCCGGCGCCAAGGGCTGGGGCGCCGTCCCCATGGAGGCCTACTTCGCCCGCCTGAAGAACAACATCGTCACCGTCGACGAGAAGGACCGGAACGCCATCGCCCGCGACTTCGTCGACGCGGCCCGGGCGGCACTCGGGGTACCCCGCATCGAGGGCTTCAACCGGGCGCCGTTCACCGAGGGCGCCGGCTTCTTCGACCTCGCCTACCACCCCGAGGACAACAAGCGCTCCTCCGCCTCCGTCGCCTACCTCCACCCGGTGATGGACGAGCGCCCCAACCTGACGATCCTGCTGGAGACCTGGGCGTACCGGCTGGAGCTGGACGGCACCCGCGCCGAGGGCGTGCGGGTGCGCACCAAGGACGGCACGGAGCTGCTGATCCGCGCCCGCGAGGAAGTCGTGCTGTGCGCGGGCGCCGTCGACTCCCCGCGCCTGCTGCTCCACTCCGGCATCGGCCCCCGGGCCGACCTGGAAGCGCTCGGCATCCCCGTCGTGCACGACCTGCCGGGCGTCGGCGAGAACCTGCTCGACCACCCCGAGTCGGTCATCGTCTGGGAGACCCACGGCCCGATCCCGGAGAACTCGGCGATGGACTCCGACGCGGGCCTGTTCGTGCGCCGCGACCCGGAGCACGCCGGCCCGGACCTGATGTTCCACTTCTACCAGATCCCGTTCACCGACAACCCGGAGCGCCTCGGCTACCGGCGGCCCGAGTCCGGCGTCTCCATGACCCCGAACATCCCCAAGCCCAAGAGCCGCGGCCGCCTGTACCTGACCAGCGCGGACCCCGACGTCAAGCCGGCCCTCGACTTCCGCTACTTCACCGACGAGGACGACTACGACGCCCGGACCCTGGTCGACGGCATCCGCATCGCCCGCGAGATCGCCAAGGCCGAGCCGCTGGCCGGCTGGCTCAAGCGCGAGGTGTGCCCCGGCCCGGAGATCACCGGCGACGCCGAGCTGAGCGAGTACGCCCGCAAGGCCGCCCACACCGTCTACCACCCGGCGGGCACCTGCAAGATGGGCGCCGCCGACGACGAACTCGCCGTCGTGGACCCCGAGCTGCGCATCCGCGGTCTCGACGGCATCCGCATCGCCGACGCGTCCGTCTTCCCGGCCATGACCGCAGTCAACCCGATGATCGCGGTGCTCATGGTCGGGGAGAAGGCCGTCGACCTGATCGGAGGTGACCTGCGATGACCCTCACCGTCCCCACCCGCAAGCCGCCCACCACGGGCGACCCCGTCTTCTCGGTGTCGCACCTGTGGAAGGTCTTCGGACCCAGGCCCGAGCGTGTCCCGGCCGACCCGGAACTCAGCGCCCTGCCCGCCGCCGAACTCCGTGCCCGCACCGGCTGCACCGCCGCCGTCCGGGACGTCTCCTTCGACGTCCGCAAGGGCGAGGTCTTCGTCGTCATGGGCCTGTCCGGCTCCGGCAAGTCCACCCTGGTCCGCTGTCTGACCCGGCTGATCGAGCCGACGGCCGGCACCATCGCCATCGACGGCGAGGACGTCCGCGCGATGGACACCTCCCGGCTGCGCGAGCTGCGCCGGCACCGGGCCGCGATGGTCTTCCAGCACTTCGGGCTGCTCCCGCACCGCACGGTCCTCGACAACGTCGCCTACGGACTGGAGATCCAGGGCGTCGGCCGGTCCGAACGCCGGGAACGCGCCGCCGAGTTCGTCGCCAAGGTCGGCCTGGCCGGCATGGAGAGGCGCCGCCCCGGCCAGCTGTCCGGCGGTCAGCGGCAGCGGGTGGGGCTGGCCCGGGCGCTGGCCGTGGACCCCGAGGTGCTGCTCTTCGACGAGCCCTTCAGCGCGCTGGACCCGCTCATCCGCCGGGACATGCAGGACGAGGTCACCCGCCTGCACCGGGAGGAGGGCCGCACGATGGTCTTCATCACCCACGACTTGAGCGAGGCCCTGAAGCTCGGCGACCGCATCGCCCTGATGCGCGACGGCCGTGTGGTCCAGCTCGGTACCCCCGAGGAGATCGTCGGCTCCCCGGCCGACGACTACGTCCGCGAGTTCGTCCGCGACGTCCCCCGCGAACAGGTCCTGACCTGCCGTACGGCCATGCGCCCCGCGTCCCCCGGGGACGCCGCGGGCGGCCCGGCCCTGCGCCCCGAGGCCACGGTCGCCGAGGCCATCGAGGCGGTGGCCCGGGCGGGCACCCCGGCGCGGGTGATGGACCAGGGCCGCTGCCTGGGCGTGGTCGACCACGACCGGCTGCTCGGCGTCGTGGCGGGCGTCACCCCCGGCACCCGGCCCGCGGCCCCCACCGCGACGACGTCCGCCACCCCCGCGACGACCGACGGCGCCACCGCGGCCGGCGCCACCCCGGAGGCCGTCTGATGGCAACGCTCAGTCTCCCGACCGCCAGAACCAAGGCCCCCCGCCTCCTGAAGAACCGGGCCGCGGCCAAGCTCCTCCTGCTCGCCCTCCTCACCGCCGTCCTCCTGCCCGTCCTGCACCGCTGGGGCAACGGAACCTGGCCCCACTCGCTGACCGTCAGCCTCGACAAGCCGCTCGCCTCCGCCAGCGACTGGGTCATCGACAACCGGGACAGCCACCCCCTGTTCCTGTACTTCCTCGGCCACCTCAGCAACGCGGTCGTCATCGCCGTACGCGCCGTCTACCTCACCCTCCTCGCCGCGGGCTGGGCCGGTGTCACCGCCTTCGGCGCCCTGCTCGCCTGGCGGCTGGCCGGCCCGCGCCTGGCCGCCGGCACGGCCCTCGCCCTCCTGGCCTGCGGCGCGCTCGGCATGTGGGTGCCGACCATGCAGACCCTCGCCCTGATGGTCGTGGCGGTCCTCGCCTCCGTCGCCGTCGGCGCGCTCCTCGGCGTCGCCGCCGGCCTCTCCGACCGGCTCGACCGCGCCCTGCGCCCGGTCCTGGACACCATGCAGGTGCTCCCGGCCTTCGCCTATCTCCTCCCCGTCGTCCTGGTCTTCGGCATCGGCGTGCCCGCGGCCGTCCTCGCCACCGTCGTCTACGCCGCCCCGCCGATGGCCCGCCTCACCGCGCTCGGGCTGCGCGGGGCCGACCCCGAAGTCCTGGAGGCCGTGGAGTCGCTCGGCGCCACCCGCCGCCAGCGGCTGCTGACCGCCCGTATCCCGCTGGCCCGTGAGGAGCTGCTGCTCGGCCTCAACCAGACGATCATGATGGCGCTGTCCATGGCCGTCATCGCGGCCGTCATCGGCGCCGGCGGCCTCGGCGACCGCGTCTACCAGGCGCTCGCCTCGGTCGACGTGGGCGCCGCCCTCGCCGCCGGCATCCCGCTCGTGCTGCTCGCGATCGTGCTGGACCGGCTCACCGGAGCGGCGGGCGACGACACCGCCCGTCCGCGGGCCACCGGCCGCCCGGGGATCACCGGCTGGGCCGCCACCCTGGCCGGCACCGTCGCCGCCGCCCTCGCCGCCCGGCTGCTCGGCGCCTCCGACTGGCCCGCCGGCCGGACCCTGGACATCGCCCAAGGGGTCAACCGGGCCGTCGACTGGATGACCGACCACCTCTACTCCGGCATCCCGGTCGTCGGCGGCACCGCCGACTGGGCGGGCCGCTTCACCACCTGGGTCCTGGACCCCGTCCGCGCCGGACTCCAGGGCATGCCCTGGTGGTCGGTGCTGCTCGTGGTCGCCGCCCTGTCCTGGCTGATCGGCACCTGGCGCACCGCGCTCACCGCCGTCCTCGCCATGGCCGCGATCGGCGTGCTCGGCGTGTGGGAGCCGTCGCTCGACACCCTCTCCCAGGTGCTGGCCGCCGTCGCCGTCACCCTCGTACTGGGCCTCGCCACCGGCATCGCCGCGGCCCGCAGCGACCGCGTCGACCGCGCCCTGCGCCCGGTCCTGGACGTCCTCCAGACGATGCCGCAGTTCGTGTACCTGATCCCGGTCGTCGCCCTGTTCGGCGTCGGCCGCGCCCCCGCCGTCGCCGCGGCCGTCGTCTACGCCCTCCCGGCCGTCGTCCGGATCACCGCGCAGGGCCTGCGCCAGGTCGACCCGGCCGCCCTGGAGTCCGCGCGCTCGCTCGGCGCGACCGGACGGCAGCAGCTGTGGCAGGTGCAGCTCCCGCTCGCCCGGCGCGCACTGCTGCTCGCCGTCAACCAGGGCGTGGTCCTGGTCCTCGCCGTCGTCATCATCGGCGGCCTGGTCGGCGGCGGCGCCCTCGGCTACGACGTCGCCTTCGGCCTCGCCCAGGGCGACCTGGCCACCGGCCTGGTGGCCGGCGCCGCCATCGTCTGCCTGGGCCTGATGCTCGACCGGGTGACACAGCCGACCGGGCGCCGCCCGGGGAAGGGAGCCTGACATGCGCCGTACCGCGATCACCGCCGCCGCGGCCGTCCTGACCCTCGCCACCGGCTGCGGCGCCGCCGACATGACCAGGCAGGCCAGCCCGTTCGCCAACGCCCGGGGCGCGAAGACGGTCACCCTGTCCGTGCAGTCCTGGGTGGGCGCGCAGGCCGACGCGGCCGTCGCCCGGTACATCCTGGAGCACAAGCTCGGCTACCGCGTCGACACCGTCCAGGTCGACGAGGTCCCGGCCTGGGACGCGCTCAGCCAGGGCCGGGTGGACGTCCTCCTGGAGGACTGGGGCCACCCCGAGCAGGTGAAGCGCTACGTCGAGGACAAGAAGACGATCACACCCGGCGGCGGGCTCGGGGTGACCGGACACATCGGCTGGTTCGTGCCCACCTACTTCGCCGAGCGGCACCCGGACGTCACCGACTGGCGGAACCTGGACAAGTACGCCCACCTCTTCCGCACCGCGGAGAGCGGCGGCAAGGGCCAGCTGATGGACGGCTCCCCGTCCTACGTCACCCACGACAAGGCCCTGGTGAAGAACCTGAGGCTGGACTACGAGGTCGTCTTCGCCGGCTCCGAGGCCGCGCAGATCACCCAGATCAAACGGTTCGCCAAGGAGAAGAAGCCCTTCCTGACGTACTGGTACTCCCCCCAGTGGCTGTTCGAGAAGGTGCCGATGACGGAGGTGAGGCTGCCGCCGTACAAGGAGGGCTGCGACGCGGACGCCGCGAAGGTCGCCTGCGCCTACCCGCACACCCCGCTGAAGAAGTACCTCAACGCGGACTTCGCGAAGTCCGGCGGCGAGGTGGCGGCCTTCCTGAAGAAGTTCCGGTGGACCACCGAGGACCAGAACGAGGTGTCGCTGATGATCGCCGAGCAGAGGCTGTCCCCGGCCGAGGCGGCGAAGAAGTGGGTGGACAGCCACCCGTCCGTGTGGAAGAAGTGGCTGTCCTGACCGGACACCCCGGGTCTACGGCAGCAGCCCGGCGGCGATCTCCCGCAGCGCCGCCGTGGCCCGCCGCTGGAGGCCCGGCCCGAACGTGACCCGGGTGGCCCCGAGTTCGCCGAGCGCGGCGGGCGAGGGGCCGTCCCCCTCCAGCCGGGCCAGCAGGTTCAGCGGACCCTCGATGCCCGACCGCAGCAGCGGCACCACGTCCGCCGGGGCGAAGATCGGGTACACGCAGTCGGCGCCCGCCGCGCGGTACAGCGCGGCCCGCTCGACGGCCCGTTCCGGATCGCCGTCGCCGTGGATGAAGACGTCGACGCGGGCGTTGACGAACAGCCGGCCGGCGGCGGCCTCCCGCACCCCGGCGAGGAACTCGGCGTGCGCGTGCGGATCCCCGAGGACACCCCCGTGCGAGTCCTCGATGTTGCAGCCCACGGCCCCCGCCTCCAGCAGCCGCTCGACCAGCTCCCCGGGCGCGAGCCCGTAACCGTCCTCGACGTCCGCCGACACCGGTACGTCCACCGTCCGGGTGATCCGGGCAACGGCCGCGAACATCTCGTCGGCCGGGGTGGCCCCGTCCGCGTAGCCGAGCGAGGCGGCCACCCCGGCGCTGGGCGTGGCCAGCGCCGGGAACCCGGCCTCCGCGAAGACCCGCGCGGCGGCCGCGTCCCACGGCCCGGGCAGCACCAGCGGATCGCCCGGCGCACGCCCTTGGTGCAGGGCGCGGAACTCCTCGGTCCTGGTCACGGCCGCCGGCCTCCCGGGGGCACCCGGCGGCTGACCATCAGGCGGTTCCAGCCGTTGATGACGGTGACCAGGGCGATGAGATGGGCGAGCGCGGCCTCGTCGAAGTGCTTGGCGGCGGCCTCGTACACCTCGTCGGGAACAAACCCTCCCCCGGTCTTCGTCCGGGAGGCGCCCCCGGTCAGCACGGTGACCGCCTCGGTCAGCGCCAGCGCGGCCCGCTCCCGCTCGCTGTACAGCTCCTCGGTCTCCTCCCACGCGCTGAGGAAGTGGATGCGGTCCTCCGACTCCCCGTTCTTCCGGGCCAGGCCCAGGTGCATGTCGAGGCAGAACGCGCAGTGGTTGATCTGCGAGGCGCGG
Source organism: Streptomyces sp. NPDC029296 (assembly GCF_055569255.1). Lineage (NCBI taxonomy): Bacteria > Bacillati > Actinomycetota > Actinomycetes > Kitasatosporales > Streptomycetaceae > Streptomyces > Streptomyces sp. NPDC029296. Next base: position 38,296 of record NZ_JBVHXT010000052.1, on the reverse strand, counting down.
ATCATCACCAGTTCGGCCAGGGCCGGGTCGCCGAGCCCCTTCTTCGCCGCCGCGCTGACGGCGGCCATCGCCTGGAAGACCTTCGGATCCAGCAGCTGGGTACGGTTCACTTGTGCTGCCCCGGGTGGTAGTGGCCCGGAGGGGTCCGGGTGGACACGCCGAACCGGTTCCAGGCGTTGATCACGGCGATGGCGGCGATCAGCTGGGAGAGTTCGGCCTCCTCGAAGTGCTTGGCGGCCCGCTCGTACACCTCGTCCGGCACGAACCCCTCCGTGAGGACGGTGATCGCGTCGGTCAGCTCCAGCGCCGCCAGCTCCTTCTCGGTGTAGAAGTGCCGCGACTCCTCCCACGCGCCGAGCTGGATGATCCGCTCCACGCTCTCGCCGGCCGCGAGGGCGTCCTTGGAGTGCATGTCGAGGCAGAACGCGCAGTGGTTGACCTGGGAGGCGCGGATCTTGACCAGCTCGCGCAGCCGGGGGTCCAGGCCCTGGTTGGCGACGGCGTCCAGCTGGATCATCGCCTTGTACACCTCGGGCGCGTGCTGGGCCCAGCGCAGGCGCGGCGGCTCCTCGTGGGCGTAGGTGACGGGTTCCTCGTGCGTGTTCATGTCCTCGACCCTAGAACCGAGGCAGCCCAGGGGTATGGTCCATTCCCATGGCGGAATCCTGGGCCACTTTGGGCGTCGACCTGCATCTCGAACCGGCCCTCGCGGGCGGGCTGCGCCGGGGCCTGACCGACGCGCTGCGGGACGCGGTGCGCACCGGCCGGCTCGCTCCCGGCACCCGGCTGCCGTCCTCCCGGACCCTCGCCGCCGACCTCGGCATCGCCCGCAACACCGTCGCCGAGGCCTACGCCGACCTGGTCGCGGAGGGCTGGCTCACCGCCCGGCAGGGCTCCGGCACCCGGGTCGCGGACCGGGTGGTCGCCCCGCCGTCCGCCGTGTCCGGCCCGGGCCGCCGGGAGCCCGGCCGCCCCGCCCACAGCCTCGTGCCCGGCACCCCCGACCTCGCCGCCTTCCCGCGCACCGCGTGGCTGAAGGCCGCCCGCCGGGCACTGGCCACGGCCCCCTTCGACGCGCTCGGCTACGGCGACCCGCGCGGCCGGCGCGAGCTGCGCACCGCCCTCGCCGGGTACCTCGCCCGGGTCCGGGGCGTGCGCGCCACCCCGGACAGCGTCGTGATCACCGCCGGCTTCTCGCACGCCCTGCGCGTCCTCGGCACGGTGCTGCGCTCGCGCGGGGCGGACACGGTCGCGGTGGAGTCCTACGGCCTCGACGTCCACTGGCGGCTGCTGCGCGCGGCGGGCCTGGCCACCCCCGCCCTGCCCTACGACGCGCTCGGCACCGATCCCCGCCCGCCGGACCACGCCGGTGCGGTGCTGCTCACCCCGGCCCACCAGTTCCCGACGGGCACCCCGCTGCACCCCGACCGGCGGGCCGCCGTCGTCGACTGGGCGCGGCGTACCGGCGCCCTGGTCCTGGAGGACGACTACGACGGCGAGTTCCGCTACGACCGCCAGCCCGTCGGCGCCCTCCAGGGCCTCGACCCCGACCGGGTGGTCTATCTGGGCACCGCCAGCAAGTCCCTCGCGCCGGGGCTGCGGCTGGGCTGGATGGTGCTGCCGCCGGCCCTGGTCCAGGAGGCGGTGGCGGCCAAGGGCCATGTGGACACGCTCGGGTCGCCGGACCAGCTCACGCTGGCCGAGTTCCTCGCGTCCGGCGCCTACGACCGGCACGTCCGCTCCGCCCGCCTGCGCTACCGGCGCCGCCGAGACGCCCTCGCCGCGGCCGTGGCCGGCCGGGCGCCGGCGGTGCGGGTGACGGGCATCGCGGCCGGACTGCACGCGGTGCTGCGGCTCCCGCCGGGCCTGGAACAGCCGGTCGTCCAGGCCGCCGGCCTCCAGGGCCTGGCCCTGCACGGCCTGTCCTACTACCGCCACACCGAGGCGGTCGCCGATCCCCTGGACGCCCTGGTGGTCGGCTACGGCACGCCTTCCGACAGCGCGTGGACGGGCGCGTTGGAGGCCCTGTGCCGGGTACTGCCCTGAGAAGGGGCGCCGGACGGCCGGGAGCCACCCCCCGGCCGGGCGCGGGCACCCGCCGCTCTAGGCTGTCCGCCGGACATCAACTCGACGGGGGAGACACACCATGGCGCACACCAAACGGCAACTCCGGTCCGGCACGGTCGTCCTGGGCGGTGTGGGCCTGCTGGCCGCCGCCCTCACCGCCTGCTCGTCCGACCCGGACAAGCGCTGTGTGGACCGCGACAGTTACCACGTCTCCAAGGGCTTCAAGGTCGTCTCCGACAAGAACTGCAAGACGGGCACCGGCACCGGCGGCTCCTCCTCGGGCCGGAAGAAGTCCGTCAAGAAGGGCGCCAAGCGGCCGGTCAACGCCGACTGGTACTACGACGGCAAGGAGAAGAACGGCTGGGTCGACGGCGGCTCCTTCACCAAGTCGAGCGGCTCGGGCGGCGGTTCGGGAAGCGGCAGCTCGGGCGGTTCGTCGGGCGGTTCGTCGTACGACAACGGCGGCGGGGTTAGCCGCGGCGGCTTCGGCGGCGGCCACGGCAGCTCCGGCGGCTGACCGGAGCCGACGACATGGAACGCCGTACCCTCACCCCCCGCCCCGGCTGGCAGCAGACCGTCGAGGCGCAGGGCCTCGTCTACCCCCTCACCCGCCACCCCGACGACTCCCTGCGCCCGTACTGGGACGAGAGCGCCTGCTACGTCTTCTCCCTGGAGGAGGTCGAGGCGCTGGAGGAGACCGTCGCGGAACTGCACCGCATGTGCCTTGCGGCGGCGGCCCACATCGTGGCCGAGGACCGGCTCGCCGACCTCGGCATCACCGACCCCCGGGTGGCCGCCGCGGTCACCGAGTCCTGGCACCGCCGGGCCGAACTGCCGACCGTGTACGGCCGGTTCGACCTGCGCTACGACGGCACGGGCCCGGCGAAGCTGCTGGAGTACAACGCCGACACGCCCACCTCGCTGGTGGAGGCGGCCTCCCCGCAGTGGTTCTGGATGGAGGAACGTTTTCCCGGCGCGGACCAGTGGAACTCCCTGCACGAACGCCTGGTGGAGGCCTGGCGCGCCCAGGCCGCGCTGCTGCCGCCCGGTGCCCCCCTGCACTTCGCGCACTCCGCCGCCGACGAACTCGGCGAGGACCTGATGACGGTCGCCTATCTGAAGGAGACGGCGGAGCAGGCCGGCCTCACCACGGACTGGCTCGCGATGGAGGAGATCGGCTGGGACTCCCTCTCCGGCCGCTTCGTCGACAACCGGCTCCGCTTCATCCGGGGCATCTTCAAGCTCTACCCCTGGGAGTGGCTCACCACCGACGCCTTCGGCGGCCACGTCCTGGACACCCTGGACAACGGCGGCGGCACCGGCAGCACCCTGTGGATCGAACCGGCCTGGAAGATGCTGCTGAGCAACAAGGCGCTGCTGGCGATCCTGTGGGAGCTGTACCCCGGCCACCCCCACCTGCTCCCCGCCTATCTCGACGGCCCCCGCGACCTCGCCGCCACCACCGGGTACGTCGCCAAGCCCCTGCTGGGCCGCGAGGGCGCGGGCATCACCGTCCACGGGCCCGGCACCCCGTCGGCCCCCCGCGAGGACCCCTGCTGCTACCAGCAGCTGGCCCCCCTCCCCGTCTTCGACGGCAACCACGTGGTCCTCGGCACCTGGATCGTCGGCGACGAACCGGCGGGCCTCGGCATCCGCGAGTCCACCGGCCTGATCACCGACGAGTACGCCCGCTTCCTGCCCCACGTGATCCTCTAAACCGCCGCGCCCCCGAGCAGCGCCTCCACCGCTCCCCGGGCGTGCCGTGCCGGGGACGGGTCGCCCGTGATGCCCGCCGTGACCATCGCTCCCTCGGCGAGGAGGTAGACCGGTTCGGTGAGGGGGAGGCCGGTGGCGTGGACCCAGGCGGCCAGTTGGTCGTGGAAGGCGCGCTTGTGGGCGCGGACCTCCCGCAGGACCGCCTCGGAGGCGGTGCCGAGTTCGCCGTGGGCGTTGATCCAGGCGCAGCCGCGGAAGCCGGGCTCGGCGAACCACGCGGCGAGCCAGTCGAAGACCGCCAGCACCCGTCCGCGCGGGTCCGGCACGCGCTCCACGTGCGCGGCCAGGCTCTCCCGCCAGCGCCGGTCGCGCCGCCGGAGCATGGCGACGACCAGGTCCTCCTTGGTCGCGAAGAGCCGGTAGATCCGCTTCAGGGGCAGCCCGGAGACCTCCCGGACCCGGTCCATGCCGACCGCCTGGACGCCGTGCGCGTAGAAGAGCGTCTCGGCGGTGTCCAGCAGGGTCGCGCGGTCCGTGCGGTCGCGTTCCGCGGTGGCGGGGGCGGGCATCCGGGCTCCTCGTGTCTCCTTGACGTCGAGAACGGTCGTTCTCTACCTTAGCCGCACCGATGGAGAACGACCGTTCTCGACCGCTGAGGAGACCGCCGTGCCCGAAGGCCGCCCGCCCTGCCCGCCGTTCACCCCGGAAACCGCCCGGCAGAAGGTCCAGGCCGCCGAGGACGCCTGGAACACTCGCGACCCCCACCGGGTGGCCCTCGCCTACACCGAGGACTGCGTCTGGCGGAACCGGGACCACTTCCTCACCGGCCGGGAGGAGATCGTCGCCTTCCTGACCGGGAAATGGCGCCGCGAGCTGGACTACGCGCTGCGCAAGAGCCTGTGGAGCTTCCACGACGACCGCATCGCCGTCCGCTTCCAGTACGAGTGCCGCGACAGCGACGGCCAGTGGTGGCGCTCCTACGGCAACGAACTGTGGGAGTTCGACGAGCACGGCCTGATGCGCCGCCGTGAGGCCAGTATCAACGACGTGGCCATCGGGGAATCCGACCGCCGCATCCTCGGGCCCCGGCCCGCCGCCGAGCATGGCATCGACCTCCCCCTGCGCTGATCACGCCCCGGACAGCACCGCCCGCAGCTGCTCCACCCCCCACTCCAGGTCCTCCTCGCCGATCACCAGCGGAGGCGCGAGACGGACCGTCGACCCGTGGGTCTCCTTGACCAGGACCCCACGGGCCAGCAGCCGCTCGGCGATCCGGCGCCCGGTGCCCACCGTGGGGGAGACGTCCACCCCGGCCCACAGCCCCCGCCCCCGCACCGCCGTCACGCGGCCCGTGCCCGGCAGCTCGCCCAGCAGCCGGTGCAGCCGCTCGCCCAGCCGGGCCGCCCGCTCCTGGTACTCCCCGGTCCGCAGCAACGCGATCACCTCCAGCGCCACCGCGCAGGCCAGCGGATTCCCGCCGAACGTCGACCCGTGCTCGCCCGGCCGGAACACCCCGAGCACCGCCGCGCTCGACACCACCGCCGACACCGGCACGATCCCGCCGCCCAGCGCCTTGCCCAGCACATACGCGTCCGGCACGACCCCCTCGTGCTCGCACGCGAAGGTCCGCCCGGTCCGGCCCAGCCCGGACTGGACCTCGTCGGCGACGAAGAGGACGTTCCGCTCCCGGGTCAGCTCCCGCACCCCCGCCAGATAGCCGGCCGGCGGCACGATCACCCCCGCCTCGCCCTGCACCGGCTCCAGCAGCACCGCCACCGTGTTCTCCGTCAGCGCCGCCCGCATCGCGGTCAGATCCCCGTACGGCACGATCTCGAACCCCGGGGTGTACGGCCCGAAGTCCGCCCGCGCCTCGGAGTCCGTGGAGAAGCTGATGATGGTCGTCGTACGGCCGTGGAAGTTGCCGCCCGCCACGACGACCTTCGCCATCTCCGCGGGCACCCCCTTCACCCGGTACCCCCACTTCCGGGCCGCCTTGACCGCGCTCTCCACCGCCTCGGCGCCCGTGTTCACCGGCAGCACCATCTCCATCCCGCACAGCTCGGCCAGCCGGGCGCAGAACGCCCCGAACCGGTCGTGGTGGAAGGCGCGGGAGGTCAGCGTCAGCCGCTCCAGCTGCCGCCGGGCCGCCTCGACCAGCCGCGGATGGCCGTGCCCGAAGTTGAGCGCCGAGTAACCGGCCAGCAGGTCCAGGTACCGCCGCCCCGCCACGTCCGTCACCCACGCCCCCTCACCCGTGGCGAGCACCACCGGCAGCGGATCGTAGGTGGGCGCGCAGTGCGCGTCGGCGAGGGCGATGAGGTCTTCTTCGGCAGTGGTCACGGACTCTCCCGGATCGGTCCGGATACGACGATGACCTCCTTCTTAACCCCGCTCGCATGGTGGACGCGGGATCTTCCCCGCCCGGCGCGCCCGGTAGGCTGAGAGCCGGGCCGTGACTGGCGCGCTGGGATGGGACGGACCATCAGGGAGCGGCCCGAGCGGTAAGAGTGCCGTGCGCCTGGGCCGAACGTGAACGCTGTACGCACATCGTCCGGAGGTCCCCGATGCCCGAGAACGCCGCCCCCCTCTCCACCGAGTCCACCGCCTTCCGCGCCGCCCTCGACGTCGTCCGCGCCGTGGAGCCGCGCGTCGCCGACGCCATCGGCCAGGAGGTCGCCGACCAGCGCGGAATGCTCAAACTGATCGCCTCGGAGAACTACGCCTCCCCGGCGACCCTGCTCGCGATGGGCAACTGGTTCAGCGACAAGTACGCCGAGGGCACCATCGGCCGCCGCTTCTACGCCGGCTGCCGCAACGTCGACACCGTCGAGGCCCTCGCCGCCGAACACGCCCGCGAACTCTTCGGCGCCCGCCACGCCTACGTCCAGCCGCACTCCGGCATCGACGCCAACCTCGTCGCCTTCTGGGCCGTCCTCGCCGACCGCGTCGAGGTCCCCTTCCTGGAGAAGGCCGGCGCCCGCCAGGTCAACGACCTCACCGACGCCGACTGGGCCGAGCTGCGCCAGGCCTTCGGCAACCAGCGCATGCTCGGCATGTCCCTGGACGCCGGCGGCCACCTCACCCACGGCTTCCGCCCGAACATCTCCGGCAAGATGTTCGACCAGCGCTCCTACGGCACCGACCCCGCCACCGGCCTGATCGACTACGACGCGCTGCGCGCCCAGGCCCGCGAGTTCAAGCCGCTGATCATCGTCGCGGGCTACTCCGCGTACCCCCGTCTGGTGAACTTCCGGATCATGCGCGAGATCGCCGACGAGGTCGGCGCCACCCTCATGGTCGACATGGCCCACTTCGCCGGCCTGGTCGCCGGCAAGGTCCTCACCGGCGACTTCGACCCGGTCCCGCACGCCCAGATCGTCACCACCACCACCCACAAGTCCCTGCGCGGCCCGCGCGGCGGCATGGTGCTGTGCGACGACTCCCTCAAGGACCAGGTGGACCGCGGCTGCCCGATGGTCCTCGGCGGCCCGCTCCCGCACGTCATGGCCGCCAAGGCCGTCGCCCTCGCCGAGGCCCGGCAGCCCGCCTTCCAGGACTACGCCCAGCGCATCGTCGACAACTCCCGCGCTCTCGCCGAGGGCCTGATGCGCCGGGGCGCCACCCTCGTCACCGGCGGCACGGACAACCACCTCAACCTGATCGACGTCGCCACGTCCTACGGCCTCACCGGCCGCCAGGCCGAGGCGGCCCTGCTCGACTCGGGCATCGTCACCAACCGCAACGCCATCCCGGCCGACCCGAACGGCGCCTGGTACACCTCCGGCATCCGCGTCGGCACCCCCGCGCTGACCACCCGCGGCCTCGGCACGGCGGAGATGGACGAGGTGGCGGCCCTCATCGACCGCGTCCTGACCACCACCGAGGCGGGCACCACCAAGTCCGGCGCCCCCTCCAAGGCGAGCCACGTCCTGGACGAGAAGGTCGCCCAGGAGATCGCCGGGCGCGCCACGGACCTGGTCGCGGGCTTCCCCCTCTACCCGGAAGTCGACCTCGGCTGAATCACCCCGCGAGGGCGCGGGGCCGCATGCGGCACGCGGCTCCGCCGCCCGGGCGCGACCGGCCCCCACCGGCCCCCGGTTCCCCACCCGCCGAACCCGCCCCGTGCCTCTGCGACAATAAAGGCATGGCTGACCGACCTCGCGTGCTCTCCGGCATCCAGCCCACGGCTGGCTCGTTCCACCTCGGCAACTACCTCGGCGCCGTCCGCCAGTGGGTGGCCCTGCAGGAGTCCCACGACGCCTTCTACATGGTCGTCGACCTGCACGCGATCACGGTCCCGCAGGACCCGAAGGAGCTGCGCGCCAACACCCGCCTGGCCGCGGCCCAGCTGCTGGCCGCCGGTCTGGACCCCGACCGCTGCACCCTCTTCGTGCAGAGCCACGTCCCCGAGCACGCCCAGCTGGCCTGGGTCATGAACTGCCTCACCGGCTTCGGCGAGGCGTCCCGCATGACCCAGTTCAAGGACAAGTCCGCCAAGCAGGGCGCCGACCGGGCCTCCGTCGGCCTGTTCACCTACCCGATCCTCCAGGTCGCGGACATCCTGCTGTACCAGGCCCACGAGGTGCCCGTCGGCGAGGACCAGCGCCAGCACATCGAGCTGACCCGCGACCTCGCCGAGCGCTTCAACGGCCGCTTCGGCGACACCTTCACGATCCCCAAGCCGTACATCCTCAAGGAGACGGCGAAGATCTACGACCTCCAGGACCCGACGATCAAGATGAGCAAGTCGGCGTCCACGCCGAAGGGCCTGATCAACCTCCTGGACGAGCCGAAGACCACGGCCAAGAAGGTGAAGAGCGCGGTCACCGACACCGACACGGTGATCCGCTACGACACCCGGGACAAGCCGGGCGTCTCCAACCTCCTGACCATCCACTCCACGCTCACCGGCAAGAGCATCGCCGAGCTGGAGCAGGAGTACGAGGGCAAGATGTACGGCGCCCTCAAGACCGACCTCGCCGAGATCATGGTCGAGTTCGTCACGCCGTTCCGCGAGCGCACCCACCAGTACCTGGACGACGCCGAGACGCTGGACTCGATCCTCGCCAAGGGCGCCGAGAAGGCGCGTGCCGTCGCCGCCGAGACCCTCGCGCAGGCGTACGACCGCGTGGGCTTCCTCCCCGCCAAGCACTGAGGCGTACGACCGCACAGGTCCGCGCGGGCAGAGCGCTGCACATCACTTCCGCCGCGCCTGCCCACGGGACACCCGTGGCCGTAAAGTCGATGCCAACGGCCGGGGCTAGACGGCCGAGACGACGACAGACGCGACGACAGGAGACGACGTGGGGACCGTAACGATCGGCGTGTCGATCGCGGTCCCGGAGCCTCACGGCAGCCTGCTCCAGGAGCGGCGCGCGGGCTTCGGCGACGCCGCGGCTCACGGCATCCCCACCCACGTCACGCTGCTGCCGCCGACCGAGGTGGACGAGGCCGACCTGCCCGCGGTCGACGCGCACCTGTCCGAGGTCGCCGCGGCGGGCCGCCCGTTCCCGATGCGGCTGTCCGGCACCGGCACCTTCCGGCCCCTGTCGCCGGTGGTCTACGTCCGCGTCGCCGAGGGCGCCGAGGCGTGCGCCCGGCTCCAGCAGCGGATCCGGGACGCGTCCGGGCCGGTGGCGCGCGAACTGCTCTTCCCGTACCACCCGCACGTCACCGTCGCGCACGGCATCGAGGAGTCGGCGATGGACCGCGCCTTCGAGGAGCTGGCGGACTACGAGGCCGCGTGGCCGTGCACCGGCTTCGCGCTGTACGAACAGGGCGCCGACGGCGTCTGGCGCAAGCTGCGCGAGTACACGTTCGGCGGGCCGGTCGTACCGACCCAGCCGGGCCACGCGGACGCGTGGGCCCCGCGCGTCGCGCCGTGACGCGCGCCCGGGGGGCGCTACAGCGGCAGGCGCCGGAACAGCGCCCGGGGCGCGTGCCGTAGCACCGTCGTCAGCAAGCGGAGGGAGCCCGGGACCCAGACCGTCTCCGCCTCGCGGCGCAGGCCCAGTTCGATGGCCGTGGCCACCGCCTCCGGGCTGGTCGCCAGCGGGGAGCGCGAGCGGCCCGCCGTGCCCTGGGTGCGGACGAAACCGGGGCGCACGACCATGACCCGCGCGCCCGTCCCGTACAGGGCGTCGCCGAGACCCTGGGCGAACACGTCGAGGCCGGCCTTGCTGGAGCCGTAGATGAAGTCGGCGCGGCGGGCGCGTTCCGCGGCGGCGGAGGACAGCACGACGAGCCACCCGTGGCCCTGGGCCTGGAGCGCGCGGCCGGCGACCAGCCCCGCCGAGACGGCTCCCGTGTAGTTGGTCTGGGCGACCCGCACCGCGCGGACCGGGTCGCGTTCGTCGTGCGCCTGGTCGCCGAGGATGCCGAAGGCGAGCAGCACCATGTCGACCGGGCCGTCGGCGAACACCTTGCCGAGGACGCCCTCGTGGGTCTCGGGGGCGAGCGCGTCGAAGGCGACGGTGTGGACGTCCGCGCCGAGCGCCCGCAGGCTCCCGGCCGCGTTCTCCAGCGCGAGGGAGGGGTGCCCCGCCAGCCACACGGTGCGGGTGCGGCGGGCGATCAGACGGCGCGCGGTGGCCAGCGCGATCTCGGACGTGCCGCCGAGGACGAGCAGGGACCGGGGCAGTTCGGTGGCATCCTTCATGACAGATGACCGTATCGCTCCCATATGACCGTTCTGGCGAAGAAACGCGGTGTTGGCATCCCGGCGCAGCGGGCAGAGTCGGATCATGGACTGGCTGAAGAAGCTGCCCGGAATCGGGCCGGTCGTCACCCGCCTGACGATCACCCACGCGTGGCGGTGCTACGAGCGACTGGACCGGGTGAAGTGGACCCGGCTGGCCGCCGCCATGACGTTCGTCAGCTTCGTGGCGCTGTTCCCGCTGCTGACCGTGGCCGCCGCGATCACCGCCGGCACGCTCAGCCCGGCCCGCCAGAAGACCGTGGAGCAGCGGATCGCCGACCAGTTCCCGGGGCTGTCCGACCAGTTGGACCTCAGCTCCCTGGTGGAGAACGCGGGCACCGTCGGGGTCATCGCGGGCGCGGCGCTGCTGTTCACGGGCATCGGCTGGGTCGGCCAGGTGCGGGACTGCCTGCGCGCGGTCTGGGAGCTGCCGGACCAGGACGAGAACCCGGTCCTGGCCAAGGCCAAGGACACCGTCATCCTGCTCGGCCTCGGCGGCGCCCTGCTGGTCACGCTCGCCGCGTCCACCCTCGCCTCGGCCGCCGTCGGCCTGGTGTCGCGGCAGTTCGGCCTGGACGAGCACGGCTGGGGGAGCGCGCTGCTCCAGCTCGCCGCCTTCGTCGTCGCCGTGCTCGCCGACTTCCTGGTCCTGCTCTACGTCCTGACCCTGCTGCCCGGGGCCGAGCCGCCGCGCCGCCGTCTGCTGGTCGCCGGCCTCCTCGGCTCGGTCGGCTTCGAACTGCTGAAGCTGCTGCTCAGCGGCTATGTCCAGGGCGTGGCCGCGAAGAGCATGTACGGCGCGTTCGGGGTCCCCGTGGCCCTGCTGCTGTGGATCAACTTCACCGCGAAGATCGTGCTGTTCTGCGCCTCCTGGACGGCGACGGGAAGCAAGGAGACCGAGGTCGGGGACGTCAGGGACGGGACCGGCGGCGCATCAGGTCCGGCAGCGGCCACCGGCGGTTGACCAGGAACACCCCGCCGCCGAGCAGCGCCAGCAGCCCGCCCGCGATGGCCAGCGCGGTGGTGACGCCGCTGGAGCCGGAACCGGTGGGGGCGCTGGCCGCCGCCTTCGCCCCCGGTGCGCCGGCCGTGCCGGACGACTGCTGCGGGCCCGCCCCGGGGGAGGTGCCGGCGTCCGGTCCGGCGGAGGCGGACCCGGCGCTCCTCGGCGGCACCAGCTCGCCCACCGGGTCCACCTTGCCCACCGCCTGGAAGCCCCAGTCGAACAGCTTCGCGGTCTCCTTGTAGACCTCGTTGTGCTCGTGCTTCTCCGGGTTCATCACGGTGACCAGCAGCACCTTGCCGCCGCGCTCGGCGACCCCGGTGAAGGTGGCACCCGCGTGGGTGGTGTTGCCGTTCTTCACGCCCGCGATGCCCTGGTAGACCGGAACGTCGCTGTCGCCGCTCAGCAGCCGGTTGGTGTTGCGGATCTCGGTCGAGCCGATCCTGGCGCTGACCGTCGAGCAGTAGTCGCGGAAGTCCTTCTTCTGCAAGCCCGAGCGGGCGAACAGCGTCAGGTCGTACGCCGAGGACACCTGGCCCGGCGCGTCGTAGCCGTCGGGCGAGACCACCCGGGTGTCCAGTGCCTGGAGTTCCCCGGCGTGCTCCTGCATGTCCTCGACGGTCTGTTCCACCCCGCCGTTCATCGCGGACAGCACGTGCACCGCGTCGTTGCCGGACTTCAGGAACACCCCGAGCCACAGGTCGCGCACGGAGTAGGTGGAGCCCTCCTTGATCCCGGCCACGCTGGAGCCGGCGCCCACCCCCTCGAGATCCGCCGGTGCCACCTTGTGCCGGGTGTCCTGGGAGAACCGGGGCAGCACGGTGTCCGCGAACAGCATCTTCAGCGTGCTGGCGGGGGGCAGCGCCCAGTGCGCGTTGTGCGCGGCCAGGACCTGGCCGGACTCGGCGTCGGAGACGATCCAGGAGCGGCCGGTCAGGCCCTTGGGCAGCACCGGGACACCGGGGGCGAGGTTGACCTGCGTGCCGGGCATCCCGAGCCGGGCGCCGCCCAGGGTGGACATCCGCGCCGGGGGCGTGGCCGTCGGGCTCGTCGTGGGGGCCGGCGCGGCCAGGGCGGCGGGCGCGGTGACGGACAGGGACAGCACGGTGGCGGAGGCGACCAGCAGGGACCGCCGCCCACCCCCGGCACGGACCCGGACCCCGGACGGCGATACTGGACTCATGAAGCTCAGCCGCCCTGTCTCCTGGTTCCTGCTCGCCTTCGGGGTGTGGAGCTGGGTCATCTGGGTCACTTTCGTCAAGAATCTCGTCAAGGACGGCAGCGGTCTGGCCTTCGACGACGGTCACCCGACCGCGTACTTCTGGGTGCACCTGCTGCTGGCGGTCGTTTCCTTCGTATTGGGGACGGTCATCGGGGTCATCGGGTTGCGCGGAGTGCGCGCACTGCGCCGAAACTCATAGCGGGCACACGGCCACCCCCGCGTCCGGGAGGGCGCGGGGGTGGCCGGGCCGCGGCTGATCCGCTCGGTCGGGCTCCTTCCGGCCGGCCCTGGTGATCCGCGGTATACTCGTGTCCCTTGCCCGCGCCTTCACCCGAGGGTGATCACCCGTTCTCCCCGCCCCCGCGCCCCGGGTCCGGCAGGACCCTCGTCATGCCTGGCAGGAAGTCCGTGAACAGTTCGTGGACCTCCATGACCAGCGGTCGCAGCACCCGGAAGCGGGCCAGGGCCACCCCGCGCGCGGTCAGCCGGGCCCCGCGCCGCGCCAGCCGGTAGCTGCGCTCGCGGTTCTCCGTGCGATCGAAGATCCAGTACAGCACCAGGCCCATCTGCGAGAGCCACATCAACTCCGGCAGGACGTCCCGCAGTTCCGGGGCCACCTTGGACTTGGAGCCGGCCAGCACCTGCCGGTGCACGCTGATGGCCTGCTCGCGCGCGTGCTCGCTCTCCGGCGAGAAGGGGCTGAGCGGGCTGTCGGGGTCGGCGGCGTTCTTGAAGAACTGGACCGCGAACTCGTGGTACGGCCGGGCGATGTCCAGCCACGCGGTCAGCACCCCCGCGAGCCGCGCCTCCAGGTCGGTCTCCCGCTCCAGCACCGACCGGACCGCCGCCTGGTGCTCGGCGGCGATCCGGTCGTAGAAGCCCTGGATCAGGTGTTCCTTGCCCTCGAAGTAGTAGTAGGCGTTGCCGACGGAGACCCCCGCCTCCTTGGCGATGGCCCGCATGGTCGTCTTGTCGTACCCCCGCTCCTGGAACAACCGCATCGCGGTCTCCAGGATCAGCGCGCGGGTCTGCTCGGACTTGCTGCTCTGGGGGCCGGCCGCCTCGGGGCCGTCGTTCTTCGCGGGCACGGTCAAGAGCCTAACGACTGGCCGGGGCGGTCCCCGCGCGGGACGGCGGCGTGTAGGTCCAGCCCGTGCGCGGGTGATACGACCAGCCGTCGGCCCGCCGGCAGACCCGCCCGCCCCCCTGCGGGCCCCGCCACTTCGCCGCGCGGAGCACGGCGCCGCGGGCCGCCTTCGCACCGGCCGGGGTGGCGAGCCGGTGGGCGAGCGGGCGGTGCTCGCGCAGGGCCCACAGGACGACGATCCAGGCGCGCGGGCCCCGGTAGACCTGCCCGGCGTCACCGACCACGGTGATCTCGTCGCGGCTGACGGAGAGGTCGAGCCCGGGGAACCGGGAGCGGGCGGCGGCCGAACCGGCCGGCAGCGACTCCAGCGGCACCAGCCGGGGCTGCCGCGCCAGCCAGCCGCACAGGTGGGCGCCCACGGCGGTCCGCTCGTCGTACAGGACGGTCAGCCCGCGGACCGGGACGCCGGCGGCGTCCCGGCCCGGCGCGGTGGCCGCGCGGGACACGCCGGTCACCTTCCGACCGTCGGCGCGACCCACTCCTGCGGGGCGACCGGGGGCAGCTGCCCGCGCTCCATGATCCCGCGGCGGCGGATCCGGTTCAGGACGTAGACGTTGCCGAGGTGCATCGCGCCGAGGACGAGCAGGACCACGCCCAGCTTGGTCGACAGGGCCTCGAAGACGCCGCGGGTGTCCTCGATCGTCTCGTCACCGCTCAGGTACAGCGCCACGAAGCCGAGGTTGACGAGGTAGAAGCCGACCACCAGGAGGTGGTTGACGGCGTCCGCGAGCTTCTCGTCGCCGTGCAGGACGTCGGCCAGGAAGATCCGGCCGTTGCGGCTGAGCGTGCGGGCCACCCAGACGGTCAGCGCGATGCTGACGACCAGGTAGATGACGTAGGCGATGACGGTGCGGTCCATGCCCCACCCCTTCTTGAACGCGTTCAAAACGCTGACAGGGATGACTGTAGACCTGTTTTTGAACGCGTTCAACCAAAGGTCGGATGCTCAGTTCCGGCGGGCCAGGGAGGGGCGCTTGGTGTAGTCCGTGAAGCCCAGGACGTTGCCCCAGGGGTCGGCGATCTCCACGGTCCAGCCGGTGGCGCCCTGTCCGATCTCGTCCAGCGGCGGGATCCCGGCGGCGGCCAGCTCCCGCGCCGCCGTCCGCGCGTCCGGCACCTCCAGCCAGACCCGCGGCGAGGGCCAGTGTGGCGACCGGTGCCCCAGCCCCTCCTCGGCGCGCAGCAGGATGCCGGGCGTCTCCGCGCCGACCTTCAGCAGCGCGATCCCGGCCTCGTCGAGCCGGAAGCCCACGGCGAACCCGGCCCGCTCGTAGAACGCGACGGCCTCGCCGAGGTCGCCGACGGGAAGCAGCACGTTGTCGAACCCGAGCAGTTCGTACGACTCTTCGTCTGACATGTCGTCACATTAGGATCCCGGACCCCGCGAATCGAGGAGCCCCACCGGAAGGGACTCCGGTGGGGCTCGGCAGCGTGTCTACGGTGGGGGAGCCGGGTCCGGCTCGATCTCCGACGCACCGCCGGTGGTGATCCCCATCGGCGGTCGCACGCAGCAGGTCGCGCGAGGCCGGCTGGTCCGCGCTGCTGGGCAGAACAACGCCCACGCTTCGCGCATCTGCGGAAAGCCGGCCGACTACGGTCACGCAGCTTTCGTTCACTGGTGGAGAGTGCTCGCCTCAAGGGTGCCCGACGTACGCGGCACCGGGGTCTGCCCCGACCCCGTGGCAAAGTTGGGCTCGGCCCCGTCGCCGATACAGACCGGCGACGCGGCCGAAGCGGTCACCCGACGGCGATGCGTGTCTGCCACCAGGGTGCCGCGCTGACGACCTCGGTCCCTGAACCGGGCATGCTGGCGCGGCCACCGGCATAGAACCGCACGGAGCCGTCCGAGCGGACCGTCCACACGTCGGGGATGCCGTCGCCGTTGGTGTCCGGCGTGCCCAGGATCTGCGGTATGGACGCGGTGGTCCAGCCCCCGCCGGTCCAATAGGTGTCGGCGCCTCCGGAGGAACCGGCGGCCGATGCGAGAGAGGTGACGTCGACACCACCACCGGGCTCGGCGACCCCGCTGCGGAGCAGCAGCCTGCCCGATGCGTCGCTGCGATACACGAGATCGGCCACCTTGTCGCCGGAGACGTCCTGGACGAGGACGATGTCACGCTCCTTCCAGGCCGAGCCGGACAGCCGGATCGCCTGGTCGACCGTGGCTCCGTGATATCCGGTGAGCACCCAGAGTTCCTCGTCGGTGCCGTCGCTCCTGCGGACGGTGGCGAGGAAGTCGGTGCGCCCGTCGGCAGTGATGTCACCGGCGGCCACGATCTGGGTGAAGGCACCCGGATCAGGCGACCCGGCGGGCAACAGGATTTCCCGCCGCTTGTCGGTGTTGACCGCTCCGTAGCCGTCACCGGGATACACCCAGAGTTTGCCGGCGACCCGCACGACCAGGTCCTGAAGGCCGTCACCGCCGTAGATGTCGCCGTTGTGTGTGATCAGAGCACCCTTGAAATGGCCGCTGGGAGCGGCCACGTACAGAGGCTGGTCGTCGCCGTTGGGATCTTTATCGGGGTTGTCGCGGTAGGCGCCGGACATGGAGTAGTCCAGATCACCGGTGCCCTTGAGCAGATCCTTGTCGGCCTGAGAGGGATAGAGCGCGAGGTTGCCGGATTCGGTGACGGTCATCAGGTCGGGCAGCCCGTCGCCGGTGAAGTCGCCGGGCTTGTCGGCCTGGTCCCGCGGGCTTACGTAGAAGAAGTATTTGGTGGGTTCCGATACGTTGCCCGCGCCGTCGACGGCTCGGACGTACAGCACGTTCGGCCCGGCAGTCGGCGGCTTGGCATTCGACAAGGTGGCGCTCACACTGGTGACTGTGCCGGCCGCCCGGGCCAGGCTGCCGGCGTAGGTGGCCGAGTTGAACCCGTACTCGTACCGGACGACATCGCTGTTCAGGGCCCGCACGGTGAACGATCCGGGTGTGCCGAACTTCTTGGTCGACCAGTTGGCGTCCTCGGCGTCGTTGCCGAAGCCGTTCTCGCTGCCGTCGGCGTTCGGGAAGTCACCCGAACTGATCTTCGGCGGACGCGGCGCGGTGGTGTCGAGGACGAACCGGCACGGAGTCTTCGGATACCAGCCGGTCGTGGAGTCCGCGTCGTCCCGGGCCTGCACCCGCCAGGAGTAGGTGGCACCGCTCTTCAGGCCGCTGGTCGAGAACTTCGGAGTGGTCCGCAGGGCGGTTCCGGTGTCGGAGCCGACGGAGACCTTGCCGGTCGACTTCAGCAGGTCGCCGGTGGCGTCCCAGCGACCGGTCTCCCACAGGTCGAAGTCGAAGTAATCGAGGTTGCTGTCCTTGTCGGTGGCCTTCGCTGTGAAAGTCAGATCACCGGAGCCCATGCGGACATACGGCTTGGTGGTGGTGCACTTCCCGTCGGGCCCAAGATCGAGGGAGCTGGACACGACGGTCGGCTTGCGGTTGTAAACCAGTTCGAGCACGGGCGGGTAATCGCCATCGGCCTGGAACTTCTTCCACGCGTACTGGGCGTTCTCGTCACGGGCGCGCAGCCCGAAGGTGATCGTTTCCTCGCCTTTGTCGGCGGCCTTCTGGGCGCCCTTCCGCACGTCGAAGACCTCGTAGGCGTCCCGGCAGCCGGACTTGAAGCCGTGGGCGAAACTCCTGGTCGTCAGCTTGTTGCCGTCATGCAGTTTGGGGGCGTTCTTCCAGTTGGTGTGCGCGTTGATCTCTCCGGTGAGGTGGATGCTCATCGAGCGGTCCTGGCACGACCAGGAGTACGTCTCCAGTATCCGCAGCTTGGCACTGGTGATCTTCGTGTCCTTGAGGTCCTCGTCGAAGCCGATGTTGAAGTAGGACCGTGAGGTGCCCCACGTGTCGGACTCGAAGCCGACCCGGGCCTCGTGCGTACCGCCCTTGTTGAAGCCCTTGCCGTTGTAAAAGGTGGCATTGGGGTGTCGGTCGTAGGCAGTGGTCCAGTTCTGGACGTGCTTCTTGACCGCCGGATCGATGAAAACCGGGTAGGTGGTGGCCGGGTCGACGAGGAAGTCCGGTGAAGGGGTGAGCGTCCACCTGCCACCGTCGAGGTCGGCCTCGACGAGGTCGCCGCGCGAATCGGGAGAAGGACCGTCCAGTGAAGGCAGACTCAAGGTCGCTGCGGAACCTGCCTGAGAAGGGGCCGGGGTCGGCTCGGCGGGTGCGGTGGGCAGCGGGGACTCCGACACAGTCGGCCCGATGCCATCGCTGGCGGTGGGAAGCACCTCGATGTCCGTGTCGCCCTGCTCGTCCGCTTCGACGGAACCCTCGGTCGGGCTCGGCGTCTCCGCGGGGGACTCGCTCTCCGATCCGGCCGGGTCGGGTGTTTCCGGAACGGTGGGCTGTGCGCTGGTGCCGACGCCACCGTCGGTGACGGCGGGCTGCCCGCTGCTGTCCCACATCAGCGGGGTCGGCGAGACGGCGACCTCGTCGCCATGACCGTCTTCGGCACTGATCATGCCGGAGGCGGGGTCGAGCCGGAAGGTGAGGCTGGCCGAGTGCAGACCGTAAGCGAGCTGCCGCGCATGCGGGTCGGCCGCTGCCTGGCGGTTCTTCAGTACGAGGATCTGGCTGAAGCCGTCGTCGTCCGCGGTCAGCACCAAGTCGCCGCCGGGGAAGATTTCCGGGTACAGGATGCGATTGCCGTCGACGACCGGCGCCGGAACCGCGCCCGGCCAGGTCAGCTGGATCGCGTCGCCGCCCTCGCCGACGTACAGCGTGACCAGAGGGGTGCCGGTATCGGCGGCGGACTTCAGCAGGGAGACTCGCCGCATCTGGGCCCTGGACGCCCGTCCACTCCGTTCGGGTTCGCCCGAGCCCGCCGAGAACACGATCCGGGTATTGGTGGCCTTCGGCTCCCAGCCCTCACTGGTGCGACGCAGACTCGAGTCGATGGGCCGCCACTCGCCGTCCACCTTGGCGCGGATCGGAGAGGAGTACAGCCGCTTCGTCATCCGGCCGTCGGGTTGCGCCCAGGTCGTGGAGCGGGCGGTGCGTGCCGCGGTGACCTCGACATTTCGCTTGGTTCTGGTGGCCTGCGCGACAGCTGCGGACTCGGTTACCGGCTGGGTGGCCAGGCGCCGATCGGACGGATCCGGCACGTCACCACCGTCAAGTGCCAGGCCGGAGTAGACGATGCCGGTCGCGACGACCGCCGTCGCGAGCAAAGCTGCGGTGGCCCGATGACCGGGCCTTCGACGCCAGGTACGCGTCATTGGGCGAGTTCCCTTCCCCTCAAGGCTGGCTCATCGGAGCCGACGAGCGGGACGGATACGCCCCCGCCAGGCAGCCGATGATGACCCATCGCGTTGGCGTCGTCATCCTGCGCGTGTGGCCGAGTGCTGTCGGTGACCCGTCAGGTTGTGACGAGTGGATGGCGATCGCGACGGTGGCAGGTGTGAGCTGACAAGGAGCAAAGTCAGGCAAAGTCGGACCAATGATCGAACGTTTTCCGCCCCTTGGTGTGAATTTGCGGTAGGGAATCACCAAGGGGTCGGTAAGGCATGCCCCGGAGCGCAAAGCTCCTACTGCGATACCTTCATAGGGTGATAAGCCGTTACGCACTGTGATCGTTTTCACATGAGCGCCGACAGCCTGGTCTTTCTTCACGACATGACCACAGAATTCACGCTGTCTTTAAGTCGTCGTGCGTGGTCCGTCACCGGCCCGCCTGGAAGCGGTCCGGGGGGACCTCGTCGTGTTCGGCCACCCTGCGCATGCCCGTCGCCATCTCACCCGCGCGGCGCTTTCCATCGCGGCAGCAGCCATGCTGGTGGGGCTCTTGCCCGGTCAGTCACTGGCTCTGCCGCCCGATCCCAATCCGGCCCAGGAGGTTCCAGCTCGGGAAACGGTCGAGCTGGAGCATTTGGAGAACGAGGAGCCCGTCCCGGGCAAGGTTTTCTCCCGGCATCTGCAGAGTCTGCTGGGTGACATACCCAAGGACCAACTTCAGGCTCCGGCCGGGACTTTGACGCCGCCGTCGGGCATGACGGGTTCGGTGTCCTTCGGTGCCACCGGCACCACGCAGGCTTCCCTGCGCTCTGCTCCCTCGGCCGAGTCTGCCGCCATGACCCCGGTCGGCACCCTGCCGGTCAGCCTCGGCCAGGCTCCCGACCAACCGGCGCCCACGGGAGACTGGCAGGTCACCATCCCGGACCGTACCTCCGCCGTTGGCCAAGGCGTCGAGGGTGCCGTCCTGAAGGTGCAGGCCCCGACCGCCGGCGCCGTTCCCGTCTCCGTCAGGCTCGACTACTCCCGGTTCGAGAACCTCTACGGTGCCGACTGGGCGTCCCGGTTGCGTTTCGTGCAGTTCCCCGAGTGCTATCTGACGACGCCCCGATGACGAGGCGTGCCAGGCCTATGAGGAGCTGGAGACCAGGAACGACACGGACACCAAGTCCCTGACCGCCACCGTCGATCCGGCCGCCGACGGTACGGTGACCACCGCCTCCGTCTCCGTCCCCTCCGCCAAGGGCGACGGGGTGTTCCAGACCGCTTATCGCGCCTCCACGTCTGTGGCGCCGGCCGCCACTGGAGGGGACACCGCGGTCATCGGTGCAGTCGACTCCGGCACCGGCGACGGCGGTTCCTTCGCGGCGACCCCGCTCGCCTCCGACGGCAAGTGGGAGGTGACCGGTTCCTCGGGCGCCTTCACCTGGTCCTACCCGCTGAACATCCCGGCACCTCCTGCGGGGCCCGCCCCCAAGGTCTCCTTCGAGTACAGCTCCCAAGCCGTGGACGGCCGTACCACTGTTTCCTCGCCCCAGGCCTCGTGGATCGGTGAGGGCTGGAACTACGACCCGGGGTACATCGAGCGTCGCTACCGCAGTTGCAAGGACGACCGGAAGACCCTTGACACCGGTGCTCCCAACAACACGGCCAAGAAGGACAAGACGTCCGACCTCTGCTGGGTGTCGTACAACGCGGTGATGTCCCTCAACGGCCGGACCACCGAGCTGGTCCGTGCCGCCACCTCCGGCAGTGACCCGGAGACTGATACCGAGATCTACCGCCCCCAGCAGGACGACGGCACACGCATCGAGCACAAGGTCGGCGGCGACAACGACGACAACAACGGCGAGTACTGGATCGTCACCACGCGGGATGGCACGAAGCACTACTACGGCCTCAACAAGGTCGGAGGCGGCCACGCCGACACCGGTTCCGTCTCGACCGTGCCCGTCTTCGGTAATCACCCCAAGGAGCCCTGCCACGCCGACGCCTTCGCCGACTCCCGCTGCGGCGCCGGAAAGCAGCAGGCCTGGCGGTGGGGCCTGGACAAAGTCGTCGACGTGCACGGCAACACGATGGTCGTCTCCTGGAAGCAGGAGACCAACTACTACGCCGTGCGCAAGAAGTTCAAGTCGCCGGAGCAGTACGACCGCTACGCCTACCCGACGGTCATCGAATACGGGATGCGCAGTGATCTGACCAAGCCATCCGCGAAGGTGGAGTTCGGCGTCGAGCAGCGCTGCCTGGTATCGGTCACGGCCTGCGACCCCGCCAAGTTCGCCAAGACCGACGACCCCGGTGCCTACCGCCCCTGGTGGGACACCCCCGGCAACCTCAACTGCAAGTCGACCTCGAAGCTCTGCCCGCCGTTCCCCTCCTTCTGGACCCAACTGCGCCTGGACACCGTCACCACCAAGGCGGCCCGCGCCGGCCAGACGGGCCTCGGCCCGGTCGACAAGTACACGTTGCACCAGTCCTTCCCGGAGGACTGGTACGACAGCGCGCCAGGCCTGTGGCTGAACTCCCTCAGCCGCACCGGGTACGCTCCCGGTGACAGCACCGGCACCCTCCAGTCCAAGGACGGCGTCAGCTTCTCGGCCTACACCGTGGGCGCGACGTCGCCGCTGCGTGCGCGCCTCAAGGACCGCCAGCTGCCCAACCTGGTCCCGGCCGGTAAGAGCGACCAGCGCCCCGGCTTCACCCGGCCCCGCATCGGCACCGTCTCCACCGAGTACGGCGGCGACACCGAGGTCGAGTACACCGGCGGCTGTGCGAGCCAGCCCGCCGAGGACAAGGGCAAGGCCAACGGCACCTGTTACCCGGTCCGCTGGTCGCCCGACGGCGACGAACGCACCCCGAAGAAGTCCTGGTTCAACAAGTACGTAGTCGCCTCCGTCACCGAGACCGACAAGGTCACCTCACACGGAAAACCGGTCGTCACCACCTACTCCTACTCCGGCCCGGCCTGGGCCAAGAGCGACGACGAGTTCACCCGCCCGTCCCTGCGCACCTACAGCGACTGGAAGGGCTACCGGCAGGTCTCGGTCCGCAAGGGCAGCAAGACCGTCTCCGAGGCGGGCCAGGTCAACCCCCAGTCGTACACGGTCACCCGCTATTTCCAGGGCCTGGGCGGCGCGGTGAAGGATTCCACCGGGACCTATACCCTGCTCGCGGACGACGCCCCGCAGTACGCGGGCATGACCGCCGAGATCATCACCTACCTCGACTCCGACGGCAAGATCTCGAAGCGGAACCTGGCCTTCCCCGAGTCCCGGCAGACGGCCTCCCGGGCCAGGGAGAACGAGGACGGCACGGCCGGCGAGCCGCTGCTCGCACACCGCGTCGGCACCAGGCGTACGGACCAGATCCAGACCGTCGACTCCAGCTGGCGCGCCGTGCGCACGCTGACCACGTACGACGACGCCTACGGTTTGCCGCTCCAGGTGGAGACGTCTGTCGTAAAGCCCGACGGCACCGGTGAGTCCCTTTCCGACCAGACGTGCACCACCACGACATACCTGCACAACACCTCGGCCTGGCTCATCGGCCTGCCCCAGGAACAGCGTGTCACCGGTACCGACTGTGCCGTCCAGGCCACGGCCGACCCTGCCACCAAACTCAAGTCGGCGGTCCGGAACACCTACGACGACCTGGCCTACGGGGCCGCGCCGGTCAGGGGTCTGGTCACGTCCAAGGCCGAGATCGACGGCGCCGGAACCGCGTACTCCTTCGTCGTCAAGACCACCTACGACCCTCTGGGCAGGGTTCGCACGGTCACCGCCCCCGGCACCGGTACGACCGAGACCAAGTACACCCCCGGCGACGAGGGAGGCCCGGTCACCGAGGTCAAGTCCATCAACGCGAAGGGCCACACCACCACCACGACCTACGACCCCGGACGCGGCCTCGCCCTGACCGTCACGGATCCCAATGGCCGTGTCACCCGCGACGAGTACGACGCACTGGGCCGTCTGGTGAAGGGCTGGTCACCGTCCCGCTCGTCCGTCGGCCAGTCGCCGACCGTGCAGATCTCCTATCAGATGGCCATCGCGACCCCTGAGGAGAACCGTCCGGCCGCGATCACCGTGCGGGCGCTCAAGGACGACGGCACCTATTCCCGTGAGGTAACTCTCTACGACGGCCTCCAACGAGAGGTGCAGAAACAGAGTGAGGCCCACGGCCCTGGTCGGATCATCATCGACACCTCTTACGACGACCACGGCCTCATCAGCGAAAAGACCGGCGGCTACCTGGCGAAGGGCGACCCCGCCACCGAGTTGTTCGCTCCCAAGTCCAAAACGCTGATACCCAACTGGGTCAAGCACCGCTATGACGGTCTGGAGCGTGAGGTCCGCTCGGCCACGTACCACGGCGGTGACTACAAATACGCCACGTACACCACCTACAGCGACACCAGCACCTATGTGGACCCGGCGGGCTCCACTGCCCCCAGGATCCGGACCTACTACGACGCGCTCGGCCGGATCAGTTCCGTCAAGCACTACAGCAAACCGGAGTCGAGCTCGACCGCCGGCCGCAGCACCACCTACGAGTACGACGCACGCGGCAACCGCAGCAAGGTCACCGACTCCGCCGGCAACGTCTGGTCGTACGCCTTCGACGCCCGCGGTCGTCCCACCTCGGCCACCGACCCGGACACCGGCACCACGGAGACCTGGTACGACGACGCCGACCGGCCCAGCCGTGCCCGCAACGCGCGCAAGCAGGAGGTCTTCACCGAGTACGACCTGCTCGGAAGAGTCCGCTTTGTGCGACAGGGCTCCGCGACCGGCAGTCCGGTCCGTGAGTACACCTACGACGAGACCCCCGGCGGGCTCGGTAAGCCGAGCGTCTCCATCCGGCACACGACCGACGGCGACTACGTCAACCGGGTCACCGGGTATGACACCGAGTACCACGTCACGGGTACAGAGACCGTCATCCCGGCGAACTCGATGACCGCAGGGCTGTCCGGAACGTACCCGTACACCTACACGTACACGCCGACGGGCAAGCCGCTGACGGTGACTCTGCCGGCCAAGGGTGGTCTGGCGAACGAGAAGGTCGTCACCCGTTACAACGCGGACGGGCTTCCCGAGTCGACCTCCGGCCTGTCCTGGTACACGTCCGACGCGACCTACTCGCCCTACGGCGAGGTACTGCGCACAGTCTCCGCCGCCCAGCCCTACCGGGTGTGGACGACGAACTTTGTCGACCCGCACACAGGCCGGCTCCAGCGCACGGTCACCGACCGAGAGACCAGCGGACCCCACCGCATCACCGACGGCTACTACTCCTACGACGCCTCCGGCATCATCACCGCCAATGCCCGCAAGCTTTCCGATGCGGCCGGGGAGTCCTGGGACACCCAGTGCTTCACCTACGACGCCCTCGGCGAGTTGGTGCACGCCTGGACCTCGAAGGTCACACCGGCCGGCAACGGCACCGGCTGCAAGGCGGCCAACGGGGGCACCTGGGGGCCTCGCACCGACTACGCGCCCGCCTCGGGCCCGGTCGCTGACGCCCCCGACGAGGCCACGGACGCCGGCAGTCCCGACTCGACGCTGACCTCGACACACGCCGCCGCGGCACCCGATGCGGCCACCGTTTCCACCGGCGGTACGGCCTACCGCCAGTCGTACACCTTCGACTGGCTCGGCAACCGAGCCACCTTGACCGAGCACGACACGGCCGACGCGACGAAGAACACCACGTTTACTTACGGCTACGGCAAGGCAGGCACGGGCGGTGCCAGAACACAACCCCACACCGCCACGTCAATCAGCTCCACCTCGACCGGCAATGACGGCGTCTACACCTACGACGCGACCGGCAACACGGAAGTGCGGGACCTGGCCGACCGCACGCAGAATCTGGCGTGGTCGCCCGAGAACAAATTGGAGTCGATCACCGAGGGCGGCAAGAAGACGACCTACGTCTACGATGCCGACGGCAACCGCATCCTGGAGAACTCGGCCTCCGGTTCGACCCTGTACCTGGGCGAGACGGAACTGACGACGAGCGCGACGGGCACCATCACCCGCGCCTCGCGCTCCTACACCCAGTCCGGTGCGCCCACGGTCGTGCGGACCACGAGCAACGGCTCGACCAGCGGCCACAAGCTCAGCATCCTGGTCGCCGACCACTTGGGCACGGCCAACACGTCTGTCGATGCGGCATCCGGACAGGCTGTCACACGCCGCGCCTTCAAGCCGTACGGCGAGGTCCGCGGCACCAAGCCGTCCTCCTGGCCGAACAAGCGGGGTTACCTCGGTACCGGCATCGACGACACGGCCACCGGCCTGACCCACATAGGGGCCCGTGAGTACGACCAGAGCGCCGGCCGTTTCCTGTCCGCCGACCCGGTCATGGACGTAACCGACCCGCTTCAGATCAACGGATACACCTACGCCCGCAACAGCCCGGTGTCCACCTCCGACCCCGACGGCCTGCGCCCCGTGGGCCTTTGTGATCTGGGTGATTGCGAGCCGCGCACCAAGGAGTGGTTCACCCAGGACGACGACGGCCGCTGGACCCAGCACATGACCCAGTACGAGACGGAGTCCCGTGACGACGGCTCGACGCTGTACACCTACACGCACACCGATGGACGCTACAAGACCAAGTCCTACGTCACGGTCGGTGTCGGTGGCGGTATCTACAAGGGCGTCGCGCCACTGGGAGGAAACCGCCGCAAGCAACAGGCGAAGGACCTGTTCAACTTCTTCGTCTTCGACGCCGACCAGGCTGGTGAATGCGCGGACGACGTCTCGATCGGCAACTGCGCTCCGCTCCTGGCCGATGTGCCGTGGGGCAAGCCGTTCAAGTTGGTCAAGCTCGGCAAGCAAGCGGATGACGTCGCCAAGGCCCGCAAGCTGCCCGGCTGCAAATGTTTCCTGGCCGGCACGGACGTTCTCATGGCGAACGGCTCGACCAAGGACATCGAGGACGTCGAGCTCGGTGACAAGGTCCTGGCGACCGATCCGAAGACCGGCGAAACGGCTTCCCGGAAGGTCACTCGTCTGATCCGGACCGAGGGAGACAAGTACTTCAACGAGCTGTCCATCGCCACCAAGGACGGCATCGAGAAGCTCACCGCCACCCACGAGCACCCCTTCTGGTCCCCGTCACGAAACGACTGGATCCCGGCCGGCGACCTCACGCCGGGCATGACCCTGCGCACCGAAAAGGGCGACACGGTCATCGTCACAGGCAACCACGCCTTCACCCAGCGGTCCCGGACGTACAACCTCACTGTCGACGACCTGCACACGTACTATGTGCTGGCGGGGCGGACTCCGGTCCTCGTCCACAATTCCGACGGATGTCCGACGGTGGGCCTCCTCAGCCCATCGCACCAGGCCATAGGTGACCCCAATGCCAGGGGTGGCATCTACGCATTGGTGTCGAAGAACGGAACGGTGATGCGAACGGGGATGGCCACGGACCTGCAGTCCCGTCTTGCCACGCACCGACGGGACTATCCCGGTCTGACGGGCGTGGTTCTCTACAGGACAGATAATCGGGCTGCGAGGCGAGGGCTGGAGGAGATGGCCGAAAACTGGTACACGCCAATCTTGGCCAATCAAAGGGCGATCCGACTCAGCAATCCGCGACGCCAACAATACCTGCAAGCCGCACGTGATTTTCTGGATGAATGGAGGTGAGTGGACGGTATGAGCGCTTCAGGTGTAGGGCCATTCGAGAACGACTCGGCGATGGATCTGCTCGATGAGCTGCGAGGACTTGATGGGGGCGAGGTGATCGACGCGCTGCGTGAGGCGTTGTCGTCCGCGACTGAGGTCGAGCCCGGAGACTACCTTGATCGCGACTTGGGTGAGCCGGCGGTAGCTGCTTCGGCTGTTGCTTTGGCGAAGGTCAAAGGAAGGGACAGTGTCCTCGAGTCGGTAGAGCTGTTGGATTCGGTTCCCGACATTCCGTCCCCCTTCTTCTCGCTGGTCGTTTCGGCTCTTTCCAGGGTTCTGCAAGAGGATTCCGAGGCTTATGGCCTGTGGGTCGATGAAGGCCGCGGAGATGAGTGGAAAGCTGAAGTGGAACGCCTCCTGAATGAAGCCAGGGAGGTTGCCCAAGGCGCATCAGGCTGACGTCGTATGGGTCTTTCTACTGCCTCATATCATCATGATTGGCGTAGAAACTCAGAAGCCCCATAGGAGAATCCGGTGGGGCTTCTGGCGCGTCTGAGCAGCGTCAGCGGACCACGGCTACAGTCGGCTGGGCGTCAGGTTCGTCGTCGGTCGGGCCGTGTTGCCGAGGGTGTCTATGGCTTGGCGTTGGAGTCGGAGTCGTACATGGGCGTAGACGCCGATGGGGGCGTGACCCAACAGCTCCTTGATCACGAGACCTGCGTCAGCAGATCCGGGACGGCGAATTGCGTCCGGGCCAACTGCTGCCGACTCAGAGCCAGTTCATGCAGACCTACGAAGAAGGGAAGAGCGCGTCGAACGCCTGGAACACGGCGGCCAAGCGTGCCACAACGGCTGAGGTACGCTCCCTGAATTATCGTAAACCCCCGGAATGGCCGCAGCCTCCGGGACTCATAGAGCGTGATCCGCTCCGGCTAGGGCGCGACAGATGTCCGGCCGGGACATGTCTTGCTTCCTAAAGGAGTTCACCGGCCAGACCGATCTGGGCGGCCTCCATGTTGTCCGCCAGTCGGGACAAGTATCCGAACCCCTCGCCCGCGTGCCAGAAATCTCGGCGATAATCTCGTGGCCGCCGGGATTACTCGACCCGCGGATACCGCGGCGCACCATATCGTGGCTAGTGCCTGCCAAGGCCGCAGCGGCGCGGCAGGAACCTGCCAAGTGTGGAAGCGACATCAACGACGCGAGTAATGGTGCCTTCTTGCCGCGAGGCTCTGCGTCGGTGAACCCGACTGGCGCATCGATCCATTCTCGAATTCGTGCGAATGACTACTGCACCTGCGTCAATTACTTGCTCGGCGGTGCGAGGAATGCCGGCGGTAGGTGGGTCCTGGCCCCGGGCATCGGTGGCGTCGCGCTGGAGGTGGAGTGCTTGTTACGGCAAAAGGCGCCGCACATGACGAGGGCCCCGCTCCTGGTCGGAGCGGGGCCCTCGGGGGTGCCTTCGCGGGTCAGTAGCGGCGCGTGATCAGGGCGCGCTTCACTTCCTGGATGGCCTTCGTGACCTCGATGCCGCGCGGGCAGGCGTCCGTGCAGTTGAAGGTCGTGCGGCAGCGCCACACGCCGTCGCGGTCGTTCAGGATCTCCAGGCGCTGCTCGCCCGCCTCGTCACGGCTGTCGAAGATGAAGCGGTGGGCGTTCACGATGGCGGCCGGACCGAAGTACTGGCCGTCGTTCCAGAACACCGGGCAGGAGGAGGTGCAGGCCGCGCAGAGGATGCACTTCGTGGTGTCGTCGAAGCGCTCGCGGTCCTCGGCGGACTGCAGCCGCTCACGGGTCGGCTCGTTCGTGTCCTTGGTGACCAGGAACGGCATGACGTCCCGGTACGCCTGGAAGAACGGCTCCATGTCCACGACCAGGTCCTTCAGGACCGTCAGGCCCTTGATGGGCTCGACCGTGATCGGCTTCTCGGGGTTGATGTCCTTGATCAGCGTCTTGCAGGCAAGGCGGTTCTTGCCGTTGATCCGCATCGCGTCCGAGCCGCAGATGCCGTGCGCGCACGACCGGCGGAAGGTGAGGGTGCCGTCGATGTCCCACTTGATCTTGTGCAGACCGTCGAGGACCCGCTCCTTGGGGTCGATCTCCAGCTGGAAGTCTTCCCAGGTGGCCTCCGCCGAGACCTCCGGGTTGAACCGGCGGACGCGGAAGGTGACCGTGATGTAGGGGGAGTCGGCGAAGCCGGGCTCGGGCCGGCCGGCCGCGTCCGCCTTGTCCAGAACAGGGGTAGCCATCAGTACTTACGCTCCATCGGCTGGTAGCGGGTCTGGACGACCGGCTTGTAGTCGAGACGGACGGTTTCCGAGCCGTCGGCGCCGACCTCGCGGTACGCCATGGTGTGGCGCATGAAGTTGACGTCGTCGCGGTTCGGGTAGTCCTCGCGGTAGTGACCACCGCGGGACTCCTTGCGGGCGAGGGCCGAGACGGCCATGACCTCGGCCAGGTCGAGCAGGTTGCCCAGCTCGATCGCCTCAAGGAGGTCCGTGTTGAAACGCTTGCCCTTGTCCTGGACCGCCACGTTCTTGTAGCGCTCCTTGAGCTCGGCGATCTTCTCGACCGCCGTCTTGATCGTCTGCTCGGTGCGGAACACCATGACGTTGGCGTCCATGGTCTCCTGCAGCTCGCGGCGCAGGGTCGCCACCCGCTCGTTGCCGGTGGAGGCGCGCAGCCGCTCGATCTGCTCGACGACGAAGGACTCCGGGGCCTCGGGCAGCTCGACGTAGTCGGCCTTGGCCGCGTACTCGGCGGCGGCGATGCCGGCGCGGCGGCCGAAGACGTTGATGTCCAGCAGCGAGTTGGTGCCGAGGCGGTTGGCGCCGTGCACGGAGACACAGGCGACCTCGCCGGCCGCGTACAGGCCCGGGACGACCGTGGTGTTGTCCGCCAGGACCTCGCCCTCGACGTTCGTCGGGATGCCGCCCATCGCGTAGTGCGCGGTCGGCTGGATCGGGATCGGGTCCGTGTACGGCTCGATGCCGAGGTAGGTCCGCGCGAACTCGGTGATGTCCGGGAGCTTGGCGTCCAGCTGCTCTGGCGGCAGGTGGGTCAGGTCCAGGTACACGTGGTCACCCTCGGGACCGCAGCCGCGGCCCTCGCGGATCTCCGTGTAGATGGAGCGGGACACGACGTCACGGGACGCCAGGTCCTTCATGACGGGAGCGTACTTCTCCATGAAGCGCTCGCCGTCCTTGTTGCGCAGGATGCCGCCCTCGCCGCGGGCGCCCTCGGTGAGCAGGATGCCCATGCGCCAGATGCCGGTCGGGTGGAACTGGAAGAACTCCATGTCCTCCAGCGGCAGGCCGCGCCGGTAGACCGCCGCCTGGCCGTCGCCGGTCAGGGTGTGGGCGTTCGACGTCACCTTGAAGAACTTGCCGGTGCCGCCGGAGGCGTAGATCACGGACTTCGCCTGGAAGACGTGGATCTCGCCGGTCGCCAGCTCGTAGGCGACGACACCGGCGGAGCGCTTGACGCCGTCGACCTCGGTGATCAGCTGGTCCAGGACGTAGAACTCGTTGAAGAACTCCACGCCCTCCTTGACGCAGTTCTGGTACAGCGTCTGGAGGATCATGTGGCCGGTGCGGTCCGCGGCGTAGCAGGACCGGCGGACCGGGGCCTCGCCGTGGTTGCGGGAGTGGCCGCCGAAGCGGCGCTGGTCGATGGTGCCGTTCGGGGTCCGGTTGAACGGCAGGCCCATCTTCTCCAGGTCGAGGACGGCGTCGATGGCCTCCTTCGCCAGGATCTCGGCGGCGTCCTGGTCGACCAGGTAGTCACCGCCCTTGACCGTGTCGAAGGTGTGCCACTCCCAGTTGTCCTCCTCCACGTTGGCGAGCGCGGCGGCCATGCCGCCCTGCGCGGCGCCCGTGTGGGAGCGGGTGGGGTAGAGCTTGGTCAGGACCGCGGTGCGGCTGCGCTTCGTCGCCTCGATGGCGGCGCGCATGCCCGCGCCGCCGGCGCCGACGATGACGGTGTCGTACTTGTGGATCTTCATGATTCTCGCAGCCCCGTGCCTAGCGGATGTTCGGGTCGAAGGTGAAGATCACCAGCGTGCCCAGCAGGATGGTGAACACCGTGGCGGTGTAGAGCAGAGCCTTCAGCCACAGCCGGCCGGCCGGCCGCTCCGCGTAGTCGTTGATGACCGTGCGCAGGCCGTTGGCGCCGTGCAGCATGGCCAGCCACAGCATGACCAGGTCCCAGACCTGCCAGAACGGGGACGCCCAGCGGCCGGCCACGAAGGCGAAGCCGATCTTGGAGACGCCGCCGTCCAGCACCAGCTGGATCAGCAGGTGGCCGAGGACGAGGACCACCAGCACGATGCCGGACAGGCGCATGAACAGCCACGCCGCCAGCTCGAAGTTGCCCCGGGTCGACTTCGGGGACTTCTTGGTGCGCTTGCGCGGGGCCTCGATCAGCGGGGCCGGATGATCGACGGTGTAGACGGGGGCGCCCTCGACGGGGCCCACTCCGGAGGCCGTGGTTTCAGTCGTGGACATCGGCGTCAGCTCCCAAAGAGTGCGCGGTACGCGTGGCCGAGGACCGGGTAGATCGCCCCGATCATCAGGATGATCCAGACACCCATCACGGTCCAGAACATCTGCTTCTGGTAGCGCGGGCCCTTCGACCAGAAGTCGACGGCGATGACACGCAGGCCGTTGAGCGCGTGGAAGAGGATGGCGGCGACGAGGCCGTACTCCAGCAGCGCGACGATCGGCGTCTTGTACGTGGCTACGACCTTGTCGTAGTCCTCGGGGGAGACACGCACGAGAGCGGTGTCCAGCACATGAACGAACAGGAAGAAGAAAATGAGGACGCCGGTGACTCGGTGAGCCACCCAGGACCACATTCCTTCCCGGCCGCGGTACAGCGTTCCAGCCGGCACGGAAGAACCCTCCGGGAGCGGGGACTAGGGCCGCGCCGGCTTCACTGTCGGTCGGGCCCGGCCGGGTACGGTCCACCGGCCCTCTGCATGGTATCCACGTGCCGCCGTGCCGCTTACAGGGGGCCTACCTTGTGTGATCAATTTGGCACGCGGTTGGGCTAGCGGGGGCGGGCGCCGGGTCGCCGCCGTCCGCCGTGGGCCGGGTGTGAATGTGTTCATTTGCCGGGTGAGGGCGCGTTTGTGCTGGTCGTACGGGCCCCCGTGCCGCCGAGCAGGAGCCGCAGCCGTCCCCGCGCCAGGCGCCGGAGCTCCTCCGCCGCCGTCACCCGTTCCTCCTCGGGATCGTTCGCCAATCGTGACCGGATCGCTTCGAGGATGCGGTCGAGCCCCTCGTCCGGGGGCACGTCGCCCAGGTAGATGACGAACGCGTGCCCGAACCGGGCTTCGTAGGCCGCGTGGGCCGCGCTCCAGGCCATGTGGGCGGCCGAGTAGATGTCCTCCGGCAGCTCGGGCAGGGACTCGCCGGCCAGGGCCTGGGACAGGTCGGCCGGGGAGAGGTCGTACGCCGCCTCGTCGGCCGCGGCCAGCAGGGCGTCCAGGTCGGGATAGGGGCGGTGCGCGGCGAGCCGGTCCGACCAGCGCGGGCTGCGCAGGCAGTGCAGGAGCAGGGTGCGCGCCTCGCCGGCGGCGGCGGTGTTGAAGGCGTCGAGCGGCTTGGGGAGGGAAGGCAGGGAATGGCCGGGCAGCGTGGGTCCTCGCGTCACAGGGGGTGCGGAAGGGGTTTGTGTGAAGGATGTGAGTGTCGTCAGGTTATCGAGAGTGGTCATACGGCGTCCGAGCGATAACCGAATTTCACTCGAACGGCAGAGTTTCGCGTCGTCCGGCTGACCGCTGAACCGGGGAACGGTCGTACGTTGTCAGGGTGACCCAGCACAGGCACAGGCGCCGGGACCAGGTGCGACAGGTGACACGGAAGCGGGCGGTGACGGCCGTCGCCTTCGCCGGGACGGTCGCTCTCGGCGCGGGCTTCGGCGTGTGGGCCTCGGCCGACGGCGGCGGGCCCGCGGCGCACACCGCCCGGCAGCCCTCGTCCGGCAGGGTGGCCGCCCCGCAGGCCGACCCCACGGCCCCGGACAGCCCCTCGGCGGCACCGAGCCCGAGTCCGAGTCCGAGCCGGTCGTACCCCCTCTCCCGGGCGCCGCGCACGATTCCCGCGGTCCGCTCCCACACCCCGGCGCGCGGCCCCGGCTGGCGGCCCCGGCCCGGGGCGCGGGTGGTGGTGGCCGACCCGGCGCTCGCCGACGAGGGACGGCTGACGGCCGGGGAGCTGGGGCTGGTGTACGCGGGGGAGAGGAACGACGCCCGGGCGGGCGACGTCCGGCTCGCGCTCGGCGGCGGAGGCGGGAACCAGGAGTCGTACACCCTGACCGTCCGCGACGGCCGGGTCGACATCAGCGGGCCCGGCGAGGCCGGTGTCTTCTACGGCACCCGCACCCTCAAGCAGGCGGTCCACGGCGGCGGCACGGCACCGGAGGGCGTCGTGCGCGACCAGCCGGCCAAGCCGGTGCGCGGATTCATGCTGGACATCGCGCGCAAACCGTTCTCCGCCTCCTGGATCGAGGACCGGATACGCGAGCTGGGGGACCTGAAGTTCAACGAGCTGGGCCTGCACTTCTCCGACGACCAGGCCTTCCGGATCGCATCCGACAGCCACCCCGAGATCGTCTCCGCCGTCCACCTGACGAAGGCGCAGGTCAAGAAGATCGTGGCGCTCGCGGACAGCCGGCACATCACCGTCGTCCCCGAGATCGACTCCCCGGGACACCTCGGCGCGGCCCTCGCCGCCCACCCCGACCTGATGCTGCGCAACGCGAGCGGGGTGGTGACACGCGGCGCGATCGACATCTCCAACCCCGCCTCGGCCCGGCTCGTCGACGACCTGCTGAACGAGTACGCCGGCCTGTTCACCGGCGGCCGGTGGCACCTGGGCGGGGACGAGTACCAGGCGCTGACCGTACGGGACCCGCAGGCCACGTACCCGCGGCTGGCCGCGGCCGCGCGGCGCGCGTACGGGCCCGGCGGGACCGTCGCCGACCTCACCACCGGCTGGCTCGACGACCGCGCCGCCACCGTCCGCGCCCACGGCAGGACCGTACGGGCCTGGAACGACGGCTTCTTCCGGAACACCTCCGTACGGCCCGACCCGAAGCTCCAGGTCGCCTACTGGACCGGCAAGGAGATCGGCGCCCGGCCCCCGGCCGAGTACCTGGGTGCCGGCCGCCAGGTGCTCAACTACAACGACGAGTTCCTCTACTACGTCCTCGGCCAGCCGCAGACCTTCGTCTACCCGACCGGGCGGCGGATCTACGAGCAGTGGACCCCGCGGGTGCTGCGCGGCACGACCGCCGTGCCCGCCCGCTACGACGGGCGGATCCTCGGCGGGTCGTTCGCGGTGTGGTGCGACTTCCCGCACGCGCAGACCGAGGCCCAGGTCGCCGCCGGGATCCGGATGCCGCTGCGGGCCACCGTGCAGAAGCTGTGGGACCCGGGCAGCCCCGCGCTGTCCTGGACGGAGTTCCGCGAACTGTCGGACCGGCTCGGCTGAGATACGGGTGGACGCCCGGCGGCGTCCGCCCGTGTTCCGGTGGCCGCGCGCACGTCAGGAACGCATGCGCCGGTGCCACCGACGGCGCTCGCTCTGGAACTCCTTACCGGGTACGGCGCGCAGGGACTGCGCCGGGCGCTGGAGGTGTCGGCGGAGGGCCGCCGACGGCGACGGGGACTGACGCGTGCGCCGGGGTGGGGCCCA
Organism: Streptomyces sp. NPDC029296; assembly: GCF_055569255.1. Taxonomy (NCBI): domain Bacteria; kingdom Bacillati; phylum Actinomycetota; class Actinomycetes; order Kitasatosporales; family Streptomycetaceae; genus Streptomyces; species Streptomyces sp. NPDC029296. Next base: position 3,871 of record NZ_JBVHXT010000052.1, on the reverse strand, counting down.
CCACGGCACGCACCCCGAACCGCACCGCCCCGCGGCTTTGCCGCGCGCGGTGGTCTCGCGCCGGGCGCGCGGCCGGGCGGGTGCGGGCCTGTGACCTTCGTGCGGTGGAGGTGGGGTGGTCCTGCGGCGGTTGGCGAAACGTTTGGCGAAACGGGCCGGAACCCGGTGACGCGACCCCGCCCCCGCTCGCTCTTCCCTATGTGACAGCCCACGTGACAGCCCAAGTGACAGCCGCCGCGACAGGCCGTGCGACGGCCGGTGCGACAGTTCATCCGACGGCCCGGTACGAAACGGTACGGCAGGAGACCAGGCCGCAGGCCGCGGCGAGACCCGCGCGGTGGGCGGCGGATGCGGTGGCGACGATGCGCGAGGGCGCCCGGGTGTGGCTCGACTACTCGGCGCGGAGTCTGTGGCGGGTGGACCGGATGATCGAGGAGATACGCCGGGAGCGACCGCCGTACGCCGCCGTCCGCGGCGTCCTGCGCGGCTTCGGCGCCTACGCCGGCGAGGTCGTCGTCCGCCGGACCGGCGCCGAGTGGTGGGCGACGGGCGGCGAACACTGGGTACGCACCCCGGACGGCCGGCTGTGGGACCCCATCGACGAGGCCCGCCGCTGCTACGGCGGCCACGGCTCGCTCCGGCTGCTGTGCCGGGACGCGACCACACCCCCCTGAGACCGGCCGGGCCGGACGCCGTCCGGCTGTGACACTTCCGTCGGGACCGGCGCTGATGATCGTGAAGGGCGACCGACACGGCCGGAGCGTGTCGCGCCGTGAGGCAGGCGCCACGCAGTGGCCAGGAACTCGGCACGAACGAGGACGGTCTTGGGCCAGGGAGGGGTACCCCGCCGCCCGCAGCCGCGGGACGAGGAGCTGGGCGCGGCCGTCGCGCGGGCCCAGGACGGCGACGAGACCGCCTTCGCGGTGGCCTACCGGATCGTGCACCCCGGGCTGCTGGGCTATCTGCGGGGCCTGGTCGGCGAGGAGGCGGAGGACGTCGCCTCCGAGGCCTGGCTGGAGATCGCCCGGGACCTCGGCCGGTTCCGGGGCGACGGGGCCGGCTTCCGCGGCTGGACCGCGACCATCGCCCGCCACCGCGCCCTGGACCACCTGCGCCGGCAACGGGTCCGGCCCCGGTCCGCGCCGCTGGAGCAGGACGCCCTGGACCTGCCCGGCCGGCACAGCACCCACGACCAGGCCCTGGAGGCGCTGTCCACCGCACGGGCGCTGGAGCTGGTGCGCGCGCTGCCCCGGGACCAGGCCGAGGCCGTGCTGCTGCGGGTGGTCGTCGGCCTCGACGGTCCGGCCGCCGCCCGTGTCCTCGGCAAACGCCCCGGCGCCGTGCGCACGGCCGCCTACCGGGGCCTGCGCCGCCTGGCCCGCCGGCTGGCCGCCGACGGCACGCGGGAGGCCGGTCCCGGACGCGGGTTCCAGGTCCGGGACGGGGACGAGCAGGGCTGAACGGCGACGCGGCGGCCGTGGGCGCGCGTACGTGTCCTCGCGCCGGAGAGGCGGTTCGCCGCCGTACCACGAGTGAGGGCGTCGGCCCGGAGGCCGGGCGCACCGCCGTGGCCGCGAAGGCGAACGGCCGGGGCCGCCACCCCCCACAGGAGAGGCCCCGGCCGTCGCGCGGACGGGCCGAGCACGGCCCGTACTTCCTTCAGCGCCGTGCGTGCCGTTTCTGTCACACCCGGCCACAACACGTCCTCACCGTGCGCACACGGTCCCCCGGTCACGAGTCAGTTGCATCTTCCATGGTCATGGACGAGCAGCCCTTTCACGCCGTAACGTGCCTTTCGCGCCGACCGAAGACAGGCGTAAAGGGAGTACGGTGCTGGGGGACGACGCGGAGCTGACCGCCGCGGTGCGCGCGGCACAGGGCGGGGACGAGACCGCGTTCCGCACGATGTACCGCGCGGTGCATCCCCGGCTGCTGGGGTACGTCCGCACCCTCGTCGGCGACCCGGACGCCGAGGACGTCGCCTCCGAGGCCTGGCTCCAGATCGCCCGCGACCTGGACCGCTTCAGCGGCGACGCCGACCGGTTCCGCGGCTGGGCCGCCCGGATCGCCCGCAACCGCGCCCTGGACCACATCCGCATGCGCGGCCGGCGCCCCGCCATAGGCGGCGACGAGACCGAGCTGACCGGCCGGCCCGCGGAGTCCGACACGGCCGGGGAGGCCATCGAGGCCCTGTCCACCGACAGCACCCTGTCCCTGATCGCCCGGCTCCCGCAGGACCAGGCCGAGGCGGTCGTCCTGCGCGTGGTCGTCGGCCTGGACGCCAAGACCGCCGCCGAGACGCTCGGCAAACGCGCGGGTGCCGTCCGTACCGCGGCGCACCGCGGGCTGAAACGGCTCGCCGAACTGATCGGCGCGGATCCGGAATCGGCGGGCGGCCTCGACGCCCTCCCGCCGCAGCGAGAACCGCGCCGTGGCGCGGTGACGTCCGCAACTGTGACGCATACGCGTGCGCGGACGCAGAAGGACATGTGATGGCCGACGAGCAGGACAAGTGGCTGGACCGTGGGACGGCGGAACGTCTGCTGCGCGGCGAGTCACCGGAAGCCGTCGACCCCTCTGCCCGTGACCAGGCCGAACGCCTCTCCCGGGCGCTCGGCGCGCTGTCCGCCGGGGCGGCCCCGGCCACCGGTGAACTCCCCGGCGAGCAGGCCGCCCTGGCCGCGTTCCGCAAGGTCCGCGAGGCCGCCGAGGCGGAGCGCACCGCCGCCGCGCACGCCCCCTCCGCCGCCCGCGCGCCGGCGTCCGGCGCCGACACCGGCCTGATCCGCGTCACCGGCCCGGCCCGTACCGGAATCCCGGCCCGGCGCCCCCGCCGGGTCCGCCCGGCGCGCCTGGCGCTCGCCGCCGCGCTGGCCGTCGGCACCCTCGGCGGGGTCGCCGTGGCCGCGGGCAGCGGAGTACTGCCCACGCCGTTCGGCGATGCCGCGCCCCGCCCCGCCGTCTCCGCCACCACCGGTACGACGACCGGACAGCCGCTCGCCTCCGCGTCCCCGCCGGCCGCGCCCGACCCCGGCGCCCCGGGTGTCGCGGGCACTCCGGGCGCACGGCCCGAGGAGAGCGGCGGTACCGGTTCCGGCGGGACCGGCCGGCCGGACGACGACCCCGGCCGGAGCACCGCGCCCGGCTCCGGCGCCCCCTCCGCGCACCCCGGCACCGAATGGCTCCGCCCCGCCGACGCCTGCCGTGCGCTGCGGGACGGCAAGGGCCTGGACGCCGGACGCCGACGCGCCCTGGAGCACCTGGCGGGCGGCCCCGGCCGGACGACCCGCTACTGCGCGGTCCTGCTGGCCGACGGCGGCCACGCGCCCGGCACCGCGAACGGCCGGAGCGAGGACGCCGGCAAGGACAAGCAGGAGCAGGAGAAGGAGAAGAAGGACAAGGGCGGCGGCCAAGGCGGCAAGGGCGGCGGCCGGGACAGCGGCCGGGGTGGCGACGACGCCTCCGCCCGTCCCGGTTCCGGTCCCGGCCACGGCGGACGGCACCGCGGCGGCGCCGTACCCGCCCCCCGTCCCTCCGCCTTCGCCCCGGGCCCCGGCGCACCGCGCGGGAAGCAGCCGGGCACCGCGCCGGGCCCGGCCGGCACCGCGTCCCGAACGGCCCCGTTCGCACGATCCTGACCTGCGGTTTCGCGGGCCGTGGAAAAATCTCCGCGTCAGGTGTGACGTTTTCGCGGTCCGTGACGCAGTACTGAGTGAGCCGACTGGTCATCGGCCGTCGCACGGAGCCGGGGTTCCCCCCGTACCCAAGGCTCGTGCACCTGGCGGGGGGGGGGGGGGGGGGGGGGGGGGGGGGGGGGGGGGGCGGGCCGACACACAAGAACGGAAAAAGCGCCGGCGGACCCCCGTGCCCA
>NZ_JBVHXT010000051.1:0-66536 GCF_055569255.1 Streptomyces sp. NPDC029296 | reverse complement strand
CCGCCTCCAGGCCATCGAGCGGGAGACCGACGTGGCCTAACGAGTGGTGCACATAACTTCGTACTCGGTGGTGCACTCACTCGAGTACCTGGACACGGATGTCCATCAGCGCGATGGTGGCGGTCGCCCTCCGGGGCGGCCGAGGATCGCAACGTCGGATCGTCGTCGGAGCGCCATGAGCCGTCGCGGGTGGCGGTCGCCCTCCGGGGCGGCCGAGGATCGCAACACACCCACCGTGGCCACCGCCCAGGCCGCCGCCGCATGTGGCGGTCGCCCTCCGGGGCGGCCGAGGATCGCAACACGTACAAAGACGTCACCACCACCGAGGCGCAGGGGTGGCGGTCGCCCTCCGGGGCGGCCGAGGATCGCAACCACGCGGTCCCTCGGAGCACAGCCGGGTGCGCCACCCGTGGCGGTCGCCCTCCGGGGCGGCCGAGGATCGCAACCCTGCGCTCCCAGTGCAAGGAGGAGGGTGCGATCACGTGGCGGTCGCCCTCCGGGGCGGCCGAGGATCGCAACAGCGACACGATGCCCGCGGGCGCATCCTCCGCCCTGGTGGCGGTCGCCCTCCGGGGCGGCCGAGGATCGCAACGCCAACGGCGCGGAACAGCACATTGTCCAGATCGCGTGGCGGTCGCCCTCCGGGGCGGCCGAGGATCGCAACATCAGCCCGCGGATCTCGGCCGCGTCGAGGATGCCCGTGGCGGTCGCCCTCCGGGGCGGCCGAGGATCGCAACCACCTCGCGCTCGCCCACAACCGGCCCACCGTGCTGGTGGCGGTCGCCCTCCGGGGCGGCCGAGGATCGCAACTACCAAGGTCCGCGCGTCGTGAAGTTCCGGATCACGGTGGCGGGCGCCCTCAGGGGCGGCCGAGGATCGCAACTCCAGCTCGTCCGGCTCGAAGCCGAGGAAGTCGATGGTGGCGGTCGCACTCCGGGGCGGCCGAGGATCGCAACGAGCACAGCGATCCGGAGCCGGGCATCCTCCCGCAGGGTGGCGGTCGCCCTCCGGGGCGGCCGAGGATCGCAACCACCGGGCCAACCTCCCCCGGGTGGGCCTGGACGACGGTGGCGGTCGCCCTCCGGGGCGGCCGAGGATCGCAACCCTTTACCCGGCCGAACAGTTTTGCCACCGATGCGCGTGGCGGTCGCCCGCCGGGGCGGCCGAGGATCGCAACATGACGTAGTTGGCGTAACCCTGCATCCAGTCGGCGTGGCGGTCGCCCTCCGGGGCGGCCGAGGATCGCAATGATCTGCAGGGCGTGCAACTCGGCGAGGCTCAGGTCGTGGCGGTCGCCCTCCGGGGCGGCCGAGGATCGCAACACGTTCACCGGGCCTATGAAGATCACTTCTGGCTGGTGGCGGTCGCCCTCCGGGACGGCTGAGGATCGCAACTCGACCGCGGCGTACGCCTCGGTGGTGTAGGCGGGGGTGGCGGTTGCCCTCCGGGGCGGCCGAGGATCGCAACACCGGAGCCATGCTCGGGACCGGCGCGGCCAACCGGTGGCGGTCGCCCTTCGAGGCGGTCGAAGATCGCAACGACAGCGACGACGGCAGCATCCGGGCGTACATCCCGAGTGGCGGTCGCTCTTCGGGGCGGCCGAGGATCGCAACTCCGAGGAGATGGCCGGTGGACGCCAGCTGCGGCTCTGGCGGTCACCCTTCGGGGCGTTCGAGGATCGCGACATCGACATGGACAACTTGCGTACGCCGGTGCGTGTGATTGAGATGGAGTGGGCGCTTAGAAGGCGCCCGCTCTAGTGCTTCGGATATGGGCACTGACCTGAGGAAACGTGATCTTCCCCGCCGTCCCATCGGACGCTGGGGGACGCATGGGGGAAGGGCATCTTCCCGATGACTGGGGGACGCGATGTCCATCGGACGTCCGCACGCGCAGAATCTCACATCTTCCTCGGGTGAGGTCACCTTCGTGGAAACAATCCCGTGCCTCCCGGCGTTATGGATCTTCCAGCTGCCGAGGAAGGGAAGGTGTGGGGCCTGAAGCTGTTCCACGTGACACAGAGCGGCGCGGCCGAGGTCGCGCCGCGTCTTGCTGAGACGGAAGCGGACGTGCAGGGTCAGGTCGAGGCGCACATGGAGACGTTGCTTGGCGTCCGGTTTCTGGCGAGCGAGTACAGCACGGGGCCGGTCCATGGGGGCAGGATCGATTCACTCGGTCTGGACGAGAACGGGTCACCCGTCGTCGTGGAGTACAAGCGCGGTGTCGACGCCGGCGTCATCAACCAGGGCCTGTTCTACCTGAGCTGGCTCGTGGACCACCGCGCGGAGTTCGAGCGCCTGGTCCGCGACCGGCTCGGGGCACCGGCCGCGGACCACGTGCTGTGGAGCAGTCCAAGGCTGATCTGTGTCGCCGGGGACTTCACCCGCTACGACGTGCACGCTGTGCGGGAGCACCGGCGTAGCATCGACCTGGTCCGCTACCGGTACTTCGGCAGGGGCCTGCTCGGACTTGAGACCGTGGCTTCCGTCAATGGAGGCCAGCCGGTGGTGCGAGAGGCCCGCAGGAAGCTGGTCGTGCGGGCAGGGGGCGCCGATCGGGGTGCAAGGTTGGATGAACTGGTGCAGGCGCTCGACGAGACACTGCTCGGTCTCGGTGACGGTGTGACCCGCGTTCAGCGCAAGACGTACCGGGCGTATCAGCGCCTGCAGAACTTCGCTTGCGTCTGTCCGCCGCAGAAGACCAAGCTCCTCGTGTACCTCAAGGTGGCTCCGAAAGAGGTCGACTTGGTGCCGGGCTTCACCCGGGACGTGACGGGGCTGGGCCACCATGGGACGGGCGACTTGGAGGTGCAGCTCCGTATGCCGAGGGATGTGGAGCGGGCGCAGGAGCTGTTCCGGGCGAGCTACGCGATGGCGTGATCGCCTGCCGCAGGGGCGTTCTGGCGGGCTGTGCTTCGTGTCGTGTCCGTGGCCGCAGGCGGCGCCTTTCGGCGTAGGGGCAGGGCATGGCGGTGGACTATCTATGGTGCGCGGGATCGCCGGTTTGGCCAACCGGCGATCCCGCGCTATGTAGCTTCGCTCTGCCCAGCGTGTCGCTCGGAGGGCCGCCGTGCTCCGGTCTCTGCTCAGGTAGTACTGGCGGTCTTGGGAGTGATCGATTCGAGGACGGGCGGTGGCAGGACTCCTAGCAGCTCCGATACATGCCACTGACAGCCGGGCACCAAGTCGTCAATCCGAGGAAGGTCACAGGTTCGGCGGGAGCGCGTCGGCGCACCAGCGTGGTCAGGCACTGCCAGAGCCCGGCGTGCAGGGGACGGTGGAGTCCTCTTCCATCAGCTAGTGCATCTGCTCGAAGGCCCGCGATGAACTGACTCGGGGGGTGTGGCGTCAGGTGGATCCGGGAGGTGGGCGTTCGCCGCTTCTGTGATCCGGCCCGGCGGAGAGCCGCTCGTGTTCGTCCTCCCACACCTTCAGCAGGACGTGAGGGTCGGCGCCGCAAGCTCGGGCGTATCGGAGGATGAATCCGCGGTCCGGGAAGTGGGCGCCACTGAGGATTGTGGTGATGTAGTCGTTGTCGACTCCGGTCCTGCGGGCCAGGGTTTCGTGCTCGATGCCCGCTTGTCGGCGTACTTGTTCGAGAACGACGCTGATGTGCGTGGGGCCGGTCGGTAGGTACTTGGATGTGTCGGTCATGGCTGGGCTCCCGTGGGCTCCGTGGACGGGTTTTGCCTGCAGCTTGGTCATGAGAGCTGCTTGGTCAGCCGGTGCGGGCAGCCGTGAGTGGCTAGGCGCAGCGTCAGGGTGCTGAGGCTGTAGAGGGCCTGAGTCCAGTGACCGGACTGGTACAGGAAGGGCACGAGTCCGGTGGGGCCGAGCGCGAGTTCCGCGTAGTCCGCGAGGCAGATCGGACAGAGGCGGGTCGTGCGTTGACGGGCACGCTGCGGTTTACGTCGGTGACGCAGAGGGGAAGGAGTCAACGCGATCTCCATGGAGAGTCGTGAGACCGGGCCCCGGAGGGAAGACGCCAATCGACTACCGGGGCCCTGGTGTCACCTAGCTCTCTGGGCTAGGCGGGAATGACGCTAGGTGCGTAACGGCGCTGCTTCTTCCGCTTTCCTGCCGCCGGGCGCGTGCGGCCCCTCCTCAACTGCGCTTCGGCCAACTTCGGTTGGCACCCTCTGTGGCGAGCTGTTCGAACCACGTGCCCGGCGTGGACTTCGGCTTTTCCGCTGATCACCCCTGGTGGTAGCGATGAGTGGGCTCCCGTGCCGCAGGGGCGCGGAGGGCTGTGTGCGATTGCCTTGTGAAGGCTGCGGGCTTCATCGCAGGCGTCTCGGCGGTGCGATGAGATGCCGGCCCGTCGGTTGCACTTGCATGAGCGGGCAACGGTTGAATCGAGACATTGTTGCCTTAAGTGCGCATACACCATGGGTTCGGAGGTGATCCTGGTCTGGTCGGGCAAGATGCAATTGCATCCCGGCAGCGGGGTGTTCGATCACCGCGGGAGGTAGTCCGGTGAGGAAGTTGATGTACGCAACACGGCAGGACGCGGACAGTGCCGGCGTCGTGTGGCGCAAGAGTTCGCGCAGTTACCCGGAAGGGGAATGCGTGGAGGTCGCGCAGCCGTCGGACGCGCAGGTGCTCTTCGATGACTCGAAAGTCCGCAAGGGTCGTGTGATGGAGGTCTCCACGGCCGCAGCGGCGGCCTTCCTGGCTGCCGTGCGCCACGGTGACATCTGAGGGCGACGGTGATCGTCGCCGGGCGCATCGTTCGCTTCCGCCGCCCGTGTGCGCGGGCGGCTGGAGTTACTGAGGGCCTTTGGTCCTTGGGGCCGGCGGACCCATCCAGGCCCAGCATTACCTGACACCCCATCACCGGAACCGGCCAACTCTGGACTTTGCCGGTAACCGGCCAGTATGCATAGGGATAATGCAAGTGCATACCGCCTCTGACGTGGGCGGATGGTCAGCCGATACCTGGGGGTGTGCCCGTGGGAGAGCAGCCTGTGCCTGAACAAGGGCAGGACGGTACGAATACGGACTTAGGGCAGGATAGAGCCCACAGTGCGCGCATGTACGACTACTATCTCGGCGGAAACACGAATTACGCCGTGGACCGGGAGGCCGCTCAGGAGGTGATCCGGGTTTTCCCCGCGATCGAAACTGTCGCCAGGGTTAACCGGTCCTATATGCACCGGGCCGTCCGCTACCTCGCGGAGCAGGGGATCCGGCAGTTCATCGACGTGGGGGCCGGTATCCCCACCGCTCCCAATCTCCACGATGTCGCGCAGAGCGTTGCCCCGGACTGCCGGGTCGTCTACGTCGACAACGACCCCATCGTCCTCGTCTACGCCGACGAACTGCTCGATGGAACACCGGAGGGGCGGACGGCGTACGTCCAGGCCGACGTCACCAAGCCTGAGGAGGTTTGGGCCGCGGTGACGGAGCGAGAAGTTCTCGACCTCACGCGCCCGGTCGCTCTCAGTATGCATGCCCTCATGCACTTCGTCACCGACGCTATGAGGCCCTACGAAATCGTCAGGAAGCTTCTGGACCCGCTGGCACCGAGCTCCTACCTGAGCCTCAGTCACTGCACCGGGGAATTCGACCCCGACGCCTGGCAGGCCATCATCGACACCTACACGAAGAGCGGCACCCCCGCCCAGGTTCGCGACCGGACGGAGGTGCAGCGCTTCTTCGAGGGCCTCGAACTGGTGGGCCCGGGGGTGGTTCTCGCTCACCAGTGGCATCCGCAACCCGGTAGTGGCCCGGGTGTGCTCAGCGAACGGCAGGTGTCCCTCTATGTCGGTGTCGCCCGCAAGCCCTGACCGGCGCGGTGTGGGAGCACGTCAAGACGTGCCGAGGGAACGGTAGAGGCGCGCCATGTCAAGCAGTCTGCGCCGCGCTGCATCTGGCCCCATCCCCTTGTAGCGCAGCATGTCGAACACCTTGTCCCGGTGGTCCACCAGCTCCTCGTCCTGGACGAACAGGCAGCCGTCCAGGTTCTCCGCGTAGGCGACCTTGGGCACCCGGCCCTCGAAGTCGAAGATCACCGTATTGCCGAGTTCGACCGGCAGGTCATAGTGCATGGTCGGATCGATCAGGCGCAGCTGGTAATTGCGTTTCTTGGACAGGTCGGCCAGATGCTCCATCTGGTCGGCCATGATCTTCGCGGAGCCGACGCGATTGCGGAGCGCGGCGTCGTGGACCACGATGATCAGCTTCTTGTCCGAGGCTGCCTCGAACCTTAATTGCCGCTCCTTGCGCAATTCCAGCAGTGCGTCATGGCTGCTACTCTCGCCGCGACCCCGTCTGATCAGTGCCTCGGCATACGCCGGCGTCTGCACCAGGCCGTGCAGAAGGTCGGGGCAGTACGCCTTGATGCCCGTCGCCATGTCCTCGAAGCTGATCACGGACTGGAGGTACGGCTTCGCCACGCTCGACCAGTCCTGCCACCAGGTCGGCTGATTGGCGATCTCGGCTAGTCCGAGCAGGGTGGCCTGCGCTTTTTCGCTCTTGAGCCCGTAGACCGCGAAGAGCTGCGACAGGTCCTTGTCTTTGAACTGGTGATGACCGCTCTCGATCCGGCTCAACTTCGAGGGGGAACAACCCATCCGGCGCGCCACCTCGCCCTGCGCGAGGCCGAGCTTGTGGCGCTGGCTCTGCAGCGCGTACCCCAGCAGCATCCGGGGCCCGGACGGGACAGCCTCGTCCTTGAGGTAGCGAACAGTCCCCCTACGGCCCTGCCTGTCCCTTTCACTCCCGCCTTCGCCGGACCCCGGGATGCCTGCTATCTGCCTGATCAACCTTTACTCCTAGTTCTACGGATGGAACAGAATGTGACCCCCGGAGGTTCATAGTGCACAACCCTGCGTGTACTGGAGGCTGAATCGCAAGAATGTCCAAATTGGCACGGATGTCCGTCTGTGTGATCTCGCGAGGGTGGAACTAGAGAATCCGAGCAGTTATCGGCGGTCAACGTGGCGCATCGCAGCGAGAACTGGCGCGTACCGTTGATGGCCGACTTGTGACCTTGTTTCGGCGAGATGTGAGCGCCTCGCCAACTGTCGGGGACAAGGGGTACCTGCCGCTCCTGCGTCAGCGGTGGGGCACCGTAGAGGACGGATGTGGCGGTTCGGGGAGTCGTTTGGCCGCAGCAGACTTCGCCCGCTGCGCCAACTTGGGTCCCCAGGTGCCGGATTGGTGGGCCAGGGCTTTCGAAAATGTCGGCCAGCAGCGGACTCGGGGTGTACGGGGACGCGGTGATGGTCCAGGTGGGTCGGTCCGGTTCGGAGCCGGCCCAGACGGTCCAGGTGGCAAGGTTCTGGGTCGGGCACTGGGCGGTGAAGGCGTCGAACTGGACGCCTGCGTCCCCAGCGGGGGAGGTCCAACGGATCCATCGCCCGTCCGCGGTGTGCTTCCATCCGGCGTCGGAGAGGGGCTGGGTGGCGGCGGTGACGGTCTTCTCTGTGACCGGGCTGCCGAGAGCCGTGTCCCAGCCGTCGGCGTAGGCGAGGTGATCCAGCAGTTCCTGCAGCACCGGAGCAGGCGTGGCGCCGGTCGCGGTGAGGACCCACTTGCGGTCGGACACGGGGGTCTTGTAGGCGGCGACAGTCCACGCCGCTTCGCAGGCGGGGGCTTCGTGGACGCGTTCGATGCGCAGGGTCTGGGACTCGTGGACGGCGTGGGTGGTGTCGTCGGACCAGGTACGCCACTTCTGCCACTCGCCGTGTGCGGTGAGGAACTCCTCGAGCAGGGCGTCGTGGTCGCCGGGGTCGGCTGCGTACGCCGGCACGATTTCTGGCTCCGGGACAGGTTCGGGCTGGGCCGTCGGCGGTTTCGTGCCGGTGTCCGGTGTGCCGAGGAAGGTGCGGGCTTGGGCGGTCTGCCGTTCGGTGTCGGTCAGGGGGGCGGGGCCGGGGCGCATGGTGTCGCCGTGGACGCGTTCGAACATGGTGAGGGCTTTGGCGGGTGAGTCGAAGGTGTCGGCGACCTGCCGCAGGTGGTTCTCGCCGTGGAGGTAGACGCTCTTGCCCGTATCGAGGTAGGTGCCGACCGCGACGGTGGTGTGGCCGTCATGGGCGTGGACGTGGATGAGGAGCCGCCCTTTCCGGATGTCGTCGTAGATTTGTTGGGCCTGGTCGGAGACCTCCCGGATTTCGGCCCGGGTGCACCACGGCATGGGGTAGTCGGCCCAGGTCCATTCCTCGGCGATGGCCTTGCGGAGCGGTTCGCTGATCTCGGTGGTGATCCCGGCCTTGTTGAGTTGCCGGGCGGTTTCGTTGGCCCAGTAGGGCTCTTCATGGTCGATGCGGGCCAGGACGAGCGTGTTGTCCGCGGCGGTTTCCCAGCCGTCGGCCTCCAGCGCGGTGACGGCGATGTGGGCCTGGGTGCCGGTGACGGTCGCGGTGACGGCGCTGTGGTGTGTGGGGTGGGTGTCGAGGTGGACGTGTGCGTCGAGGGCAGGTTCGGTCACTCGGTGTGTGCTCTTTCTGCCCGGCGGCCGGACCCGGCCGGGGTCCGGCACCGGGATGGTCGGGTCAGCGGGTGAGGCGGCCGGCGGGGGCCCGGGTGGTGGGGGCGGGGCCGGTGCGCCGGGCTGCCGGGGTCGTGCGGGGTGGGGGGCCGGTTGCCGGGGAGGTGGCGTGCTGCCAGCGGGTGCGGATGGCCGTCAGCTCGGCGAGGGCGCGGCGGCTGCCGACCACGAGCTGGTAGGGGGTGTTGGCCGGGTCGTCGGTGAAGGCTTCGATGCGGCGGCCGACGTGGTGGGCGGTGGCGAGGACGGACCGGTGCAGGATCCGCTCGCCGAGGTAGGGCGCGGACACGTCCGGCCTGGCGAGGAAGCCGAGCACCTCCCGCGGGTCTTCGACGCCGCTGAGGACGCTGCGCTGCTGGGCCTGCCAGAGGACGGTCACCGGATCGACGGGCGCGTGCCGGCGTATCAGTGTGGTCAGGCACTGCCAGAGTCCGGCGTGCAAGGGGAGGGTGAAGTCCTCTGCTGTCAGCCAGCGCATCTGCTCGGTCTCGGCCGGCCGTGCGGTGGCCGTGGCGAGCAGCAGCCGCTCCTCCTGGGCGGCCTGTCCGCCGTCGGGCGGGGCTTCCTGCGGGGGTGCGGGGGTGCGGGGCAGGGAGCTGAAGTACGGTGGGAAGGCGGCGGCGATGCCGTCCACGACAGCGGCGAGGGCGTCGGCTTCGGCCAGGGTGCTCGGCACGGGGTGGGGGCACGAGGCGTCCCGCGCGGTGTGCGTCAGGCGTTGGGCGGCCTTGTGCAGGCGTCGGCGGGCGTGCTCGGCTGCGATGATCCGCGCGTACGCGGGCGCGTGCCGGGGGGTGGGGCAGGCGCTGATGAGGGCGTGCAGGTGGGCGATGGTCAGCCCGCGCGCCCGCTCACGGGCGGCGTCGAGGACATTGCCCAGCCAGGCGATGTGCTCGGCGTGTTCGCCCGGATCGGGGGTGGGTTGATTGCGCAGGGCGGCGACCGCGGCGGCGTGATCGGCGGCTTCGACCGGGGCGGGGGCCGGGAGCGCTTGGATCGCGGTGAACACGGCGGCGTGCGCGGCGGTGGTGAACGCGTCGGGTTCGGTGCCGGTGACGTCGGGCAGGCGGTGCGGTTCGGACAGGAGGGCGCCGAGCAGGGCCTGCTCGGCGAAGTAGCCCGGCGGTGACGGTGTTCTGGCGTCGGGGTGGTTCTCCTGCGGGCGGATGGTGGAGGGCATCAGGCGGCGAGGGTGAAGTCGTCGGGGTGGAAGGTGGCGTTCAGGTGCGGGGCGAGGAGGTGGGCGGCCAGCCGGGGCGGGACGGCGTTGCCGATCTGGGAGAACTGCTGGCCCTTGTTGCCCTGCCAGGGGTAGTCGGCCGGGAAGGACTGCAGGATGCCCGCCTCCCGGGCGGTGATCTTGATCGGCTCCGGCACCACCATGGCTATGCCTGCGGTGGCGTCGTCGGAGGTCGGGGTGGCGGGTTTGGCGACCCAGGTGCACTCGTTCGCGCGGTGCCCGAAGAACAGAGTCCCGGCCGGCTCCTGGACCGACCGTACGGTGGCATGGGCCTGGTTGTTGCTCCGCAGGGACCAGGCCCAGCGGTGCGCGTCGGCGGTGAACGTCGGCGCCGGACGGTTGGAGGGGCGGTCGTGGCCGGACCGGGCGGCCCAGGCTGATCCCTCACGACGGGACCGCGGGACGGCTCCGCCCGGGCGCGGCGTCCAGGTGCCGCGGTCGCGGGCGTCGGTGAGGGTCTTGCGGGAGCCGGAGGGGAAGGGCTCGGGGCCGCCGCCCGGGCCGCCGCCGGCACACACGGTGGGCACCGGGCCGTCGGTCCGGCCCCACCCGAGGGCGTCGGCCATCGACACCCACCGGTCCCGGCCGGGACCGAACAGCGACTCGGGCTCGGCGACCTGGGCGTGCGTGGGCGGCGGGGGTGCGGCGGTACGGGCGCGGGAGGCGAGCAGGATGGCACGGCGGCGGGTCTGGGGGACGCCGTAGTCGGCCGAGTTGAGGATCCCGGTCCAAACGGAGAAGCCCCAGGTGCGCAGGATGGCGGCGTACTGCCGCCACAGGGGCAGGACGTCGGGTACTTCCTCCATGGCCACCCACTCCGGCTCGCCCACCGTATGGAGGGCGTGCAGGTAGCGCATGGGCTCGGCGGCGAGCAGGGAGCGCGGGTCGGCGCACGCGGCCAGCAGCTGGGCGCGGGTGTCGCGGCCGGCGGCGAGGTCGGCGACGGCCTGGTGCACGAGGGGCTGGTCGACCAGGCCCAGGCGCTTGCCGGCCATCGACCACGCCTGGCACGGCGGGGAGGCGATCAGCCCCAGGACACGCCCGGAGAAGATCCACGCGGGGTAGCGGGCGACATCCGTCTGGATGGTCAACTGCCCAGCGCGGGCTCGGGTTCTGCAGGCCCACGTGTCCCACTCCAGGCCGATGTCGCGAGCCCCCAGCAGGGTGAGGGCGTGGCTCCAGCCGCCGGGGCCGGCAAATAGATCAAGGACGATCCGCCTCACGCGGTCAGCCCGAAGTCGTTGTGCACCGGCTCGGGTTCGCCCCGACAGGCCCACGGGGAGCAGCCGTCCACCACCCCGTTCTCCAGCTCCTCCGCCACCGCGGTGCGGTCATCGATCTCCTGCTGGCGCGCAGCCCACTCGGCCGCCGTGACATGGTCGATCGGCGCATCGCTGAGCGGGACTCGGGAGCGGTGGAGGAACGCCTGCCCGAGCAGGCGGTTGCCGCCGGCGTTCGCGCGGGCGTTGCCCGCCCGGATCGCGGCATCGAACTCCACGACGTCCTGCCACTCCTCGGGGCTGGTGTCCCGGATGTGCCGCCACTGAGCGTTGCCGTGGAACGGGCAGCCCAGGCAGCTGGACTTGGGGGTGTCGGCGAGGCCCAGGGAGGCGAGGTAGCGCAGGCAGTCGCTGCGCGACCAGCCCAGGTCGATCAGGGGGTGGCGGTTGCGCATGTAGCGGACGTCGGCGTCCTTGGCGCGGTGGAACTCGTCGGTGGAGATGCCCACCCACTGCTCGACGAAGACGTCCTTCGGGACGCGCCGCGGGTAGGGGTAGCCGAGGAGTTCGCGGACTTGTCGTTTGATCGGTTTGATCTTGTATTCCCCGGTGCACTGACGCCGGGTCATGCCCTGCTTGCCGTCCTGGTTGAGGATGTACAGCGGCATGGACGCGAAACGATGGTCCGGGTCGAGGGCGTCACGCCGGATGTTGCCGGAGGAGACGCGCAGGATGGGTATCCCGGCGGGGGCGGCGATCTCCTTTTCCAGCCGGTCAAGGTGCTGGTAGACGACGCGGGGCTCCCAGCCGGTGTCGGCGAAGATGGCGTAATCCGCCTTCGGGAGCAGGCCGTTGGCGGACAGGGCGAGCAGGGTGCTGGACTGGACGCCGGCACTGAGAGAGATGCAGATAAGCGTGGGCGAGGCGGGAATCGGGGACTTCCTTGCGTGAACGAGGCAGCGGCGGGACGCCGACGGGGGCGGAGGTGTCAGCGGTGGGCGCGTGCGCTGCTGGACGCGGCCGGGGCGGGGGCCGGGCGGGCCGCGCGCGGGGCGGGGATGTGAACGGTGTTGATGACCGTGCTCAGGACGGCGATGCCGAGGGCGGTCAGGCGTACGCGGTCGCGTGAGGGGCCGTGGGGGAAGAGCGGGGGCACCGTGGCGGGCTCGCGCGTCAGCAGACCCTCAGCTTCCAGGTGGAGGAGAACGTCGAGGGACACCGGCGCGGTGTGGCCGTAGGCGTGCTGGCCGTGGTGGGCGGTGACGGTGACGTGGCCCTGGGCGACTTCGAGCAGAGCACCTCGCTGGGCGGTGTCCAGGCTGGGGACCGTGGTGGTGCTGCGTGCCCGCTGGGGCAGCCGGGTGGCGATCTGCGTGGCGGAGGTGACGATGGCCGCCGGGGCGAGAGCGGTCAGTTCACGGGCCAGCCGCAGGTACTGGCCGAACCCGCGGCGGGGGTCAGGGGATGTCGGTTGGGCGTCGTCGGCGGGGGCGGCATGCTGGGCGGCGGTGAGGTAGCGCGTGGCCCCGCCGGTCAGGTAGGCGGTCTGCGTCAGCCGGACGACGGCGCTGATGACCGGCTCGACGGCCGGCAAGTGCTGCTGCCGCACCGCCTTGATGGACGCGAGGGTCTCGCGTTCCAGACGGTGGGAGGAGGGTACGCAGGCGTCCGGGGGAAGGGGGGCGCGGCCGGTGAACAGCAGGTCGATCGCGTCGTTGTGCCGGGTGTAGAGGTCGGCGAGTGCCAGCAGCCGCTCCACGGGCGTCAGCGTCACGGGCGCGTCCACGTCGAACATGGGCGTCTCGGGGTCGGGCGGTGTTGTCATCAGCGGCGGTGCCTGGCGGCAGATGGGGCGGGGGCGGGCGGGGGCAGTGCCGGTGTGGTCTGCTCGACGGCCGGCGGGGGCGTGGTCAGGCAGGCGCGGGCGTCCGACAGCGCGTGCAGGGCGTCATGGACCTGCTTGGTGAGTTGGCTCAGCGCGTCGATGGCGTCGAGCTGTTTGTGCGGGGTGCTTCGGGCATCGGGCTTGCTCAGGGCGAGGACGGGGGCCAGCGCCAGGGTGTAGTGGGCGGTGGCGCGGCCGAGGTGCGCGGCTGCCCGGCCGAGCGGCTCGACGCCGGCCTGGTCCGCGGGATCGGCGCGGTCGCAGTGGAGACCGAAGTGGGCGTCGCCGACCGCGCGGGTCGTCAGGTGACAGAGGAGGTCGATGTGCCGCATCACGGTGAACACGCCGTAGGGGGAGGCGGCGACCGGGTGGCCGAGGAGGTCGGCGACCACGGCGTCGAGCGCCTCCGCCATCGTCATCTCGTCCAGGTCGCTCGGCTCGTAGGTGTGCAAAGGGCGGGCTCCTCGGGAGGGTTCAGCGACTTGTCGCACGGGTCGCGGCGGGTCTGGCCGCGGGCGGGAGGGTCGCGAGTGGGGCGGACCGAGGCCGGCCCAGGGCGGCGAGGGCGGCGGCCAGGGCCTGGCGGCCCTCGGCGGTGAGGTGAGGGCGTTCGTCGTGCAGCCACAGCGCGCAGGATTCACGGCGCACCAGGTCACGGCTTTCCAGGGAGCGGATCGTGGTGATGGCGATGCGCCCGGTGCCCGGCTCGACGAGGACCTTGTCCTCATGCTGGTCGAGGGTGACCCGGCCGGCGGCGACGGCTTCGAGCGCCGTGTGCTGCGCCAGTGACAGGGCCGGCGGCGGCGGGAAGGCGCCGGGGCGCTGCCAGTGCAGTTCGCGGGCGAGGAGACCGGCGGCGGCCAGGCAGTCCTCGGTGCCGAGTGCGGTCAGCTGTCCGGCCAGGCGGGTGTGCCTGGCGGCCTGTGCTGTCTGTTCACTGGGCAGACTTGTTGCCGGCCCCTGTCCGGGGTGGTGGACGATGGTGTGGGACAGCAGGTCGACTGCGTCGATGAGGTGATCGGCGGCGACCACGGCGAGGGTGGCGAGCTGCGTCATCCGGTCGATGGCGCGTTTGACATCCGGCGAGTGGTAGAGCCCTGGCGCCGCACGGATGGCGTCGCGCGCATCGAGCGCGCCCCGGGCCAGGGCCTGGGTGACCGGGATGTGTTCGGCTGTCGTTGCGGTCACGTGGGCGGGATGCGCCGAGTTCAAGCGGGTGAGGACGTCGTGGTGCCGGGTGAAGTCGGCGCCGAGGACCAGAAGGCGCTCGGGCAGGGAAAGGTCGGGCAAGGTCATCGCTTCGGGGGTCGGCCGGCGTGCGCGCGGGCTGCCTGCACGGCGGCGTGGTGGACGTAAGGACGGACGGGCGCTGAAGTCGCGGGGGTGATCAGCGCCCCTGAGCCGTGCTGGACGAGGTAGGGCAGGTCTTCGAAGAGTGGTTCGACCGGTGCCGGGTCGGCCAGGTGGGCGAAGAACTGCCCGGCCAGCTGGTCGGGGGCGTCGCGGCTGAGGGTCGCGGTCCATACCGTGTCGAACCCGTCGTACACCGAGTGCGTGAACCGCCAGGGCCGTTCCTCGTCGGGTTCGTGGGTCAGGACGCAGTGCCCGTCGGGGGAGGTGTGGGCCGTGGTGGTCTCGGTGTGGGTGGTGGTCCAGCCGTTGAGGGCGGCGGTCTGGTCGAGGGTGCTCGTGGTGAGGGGGATGCGGTCGGTGTGCCGGGTGTCGCCGAGGAGCTGGGGCAGGGTCTGGGTGACGGCGGCGATGGCCTCGATGGGGGTCTGCCGGGAGAACCGTGCTGTCCAGTTGGGGTCGTGGTGGCGGATGGTCCACCACGATCCGTCGAACCGGGTCGGTTCGAAGTCGAGGAAGGCGCTGCCGCAGGGACTGTCCAGGCGCATGTGCCCGCTGGCCGGGTCGTGATCGTAGGACCAGCCGAACAGGTGGATCAGGGGGCCGAGTGCGTCGGCGATGCGGGTGCCGGACTCGGCCAGGTACCTCGGGGAGACGAGCACGAGGTCCTCGGCCGCGAACGTGTTCATCGCCGCCGCCCGGCCGTGGAAGCGGCAGAGGACACGGGCCGGACCGGTGCTGCCGCCGGCGGCGAGGGCCGCTGGGTGTCCAGGACCAGCCATCCGGCGGCGGTGACCGTGACGTCCCGGCCGCCGAGCGAGGAGTCCCGCTCCTGCATGTGGACGAGCCGGTTCTTGGCCAGGAGGTGGAACGGCTTGCTGTGGATGGTGCTGCCGTCACCGGCCCGGATCGTCTCCCGGCCGCCGCGCAGTGAACGCCACAAGCGGGCTTCGCCCTGGGCGATCTTCTCCAGTGCCGTGTACTGGGCGCGGGTGAGCTGTGGCAGCGGCGGCATGTGCTGCGGATGCCGTGTGAGATCACGGATGATCCCGGAGGCGGTGTAGTGGCAGCCCGTCGCGCAGACGTCCAGCTGGTGGGCGGCATCGGCGAGGATGTCCGCCAGGTCGGCGCGGATCTTGGCCTCCTGGGCTTGGCGGGCGGCGTCGTCCAAGGGCGGCTCGCCGGAGAACCCGGCCGCCTCCAGCGGGTGTCGGCCACTGCTTCGGCGAGGTCGAGGGCGGCCAGACAGGCGGCTTCCGCGACGGTGCTCAGGGATTTCAGGCAGGCGCGGCTGCCGGGGACGGCGGTGTACTGGCTGGCGTCGAGGACGGTCAGCTGCCGCAGGGTACGGCCTGCCAGCTCGTGCACCTGGGCGATGACCGCGACGAGCTGCTTCAGCAGCTCGCTGCCCAGTTCCGTCTTCAGACGCGTGACGCCGGTCTTGAGGGTGTCGAAGTCCGCGCCGAGCCGGCGCAGGTCTTCGACGGCTTTGAGGAGGTCGATCTGGGGAGTGGTGATGGTCGGTCTCCAGAAGGGGTCAGCGGGATCGGTGCGGTTGTCGTCGGCGGCGCCGACGGCGAAGATCTGTCCTGGCGGGGGCGCGTGGTGGCGGTGCCAGGTCCGGACGAAGTCCTTGGCCTGGCGGGAGCGGACCGGCACCAGGTGCAGCCGGGGCGTGCTCATGCGGCCTGTCCGAAGTCGGCCTAGATGGGGGTGTGTTTGGCGACGGCGCGGGCGGTGATGGCTTCGGAGGCGCGGGCGGAGGCGGCGGTCAGTTCGCCGGCGCCGGGCTCGGCATACCAGGGGCGCAGGTCGAGCATGGCGGCGCGCATGCCGGTGGCGAAGAGCAGGGCGGTGCCCTTGGACAGGGCGCGGATGGCGTCGGCGGGCAGGATCCGCTCCTGGCGCATGCTGACGGAGGTCGACTTCCCCGACTCGGAGGTGGAGGTGGAGGTGGTCTCGACGTCGTGGTCGCCGATCAGCCGGGACAGCTTGTCCGCGAAGTCCGGGTCATCGATACCGGAGCCGATGACCTTGACGGTGGCGGCGGACCACATCGCGTCCATGCCCGCATCGCCCCAGACCTTCTGGCCCTGGCGGTAGGACTGCAGGATCGTGATCGGGATGATCCCGCGCGAGCCGAGATGGGAGTACAGGTCGGGCAGGTCGCTGATCTTGCAGACGTTGGCGGCCTCGTCCAGGATCGCTAGCATCGGCGGGTCGAGTCTGCCTCCGGCGCGCTCGGCCTGCGCTGTGGCGGCCCGCATCACGGAGTCGGCGCAGGCAGCGATCAGCGCGGACGCGCCTCCGCCTCCGTCCTTGGACAGCAGGTACAGGGTGTCGGTGGAGGTGACGAACTCGGCCGGCCGGAACTCGGGCACGTTCTTCTGGGGGGTGACCCAGGCGGCGATCTCGCTGTTGAGGAGGGCGGCGGCGTACTGGCGGGCGGTCTCGTAGATGCCGTCGCGGGTCTCCGGCGGGCCTTCCACCGTGCCTTTGAGCTGGGCGGCGACCGCGGTGAACTGGTGGTCGCGCAGGATGTCGAGCGGGGTGCGGTCGGCGGGGAAGGCCAGCCACTGCATCACGTCGGTGATCGGCCGCTCATCGAGCGCTGCGGCGAGGAAGAGCTGGGAGAGGATGTTGGATCCGGCCTTGGACCAGAAGTCGCCTTGCTGGGAGGCGTCCACGGACGCGGCGAGGAAGTGGCCGGCCAGGCGGCCGGCACCGTCGAGGGTCTTGGCGTCGGCGAGCGGGTTCCACCACATCTCGCGGGCCGCGTGGGCGATCTGCTGCGGGTCCATCGACCACACCCGTCCCACCGTGGCGCGGGCGTCGTAGGTGGTGGTGAACGCATCGCCCGCAGCTTTGTTCGACGTCAGCAGGACCGGGCCGGGGGCGTTGAGGATGGACGGGATCGCCAGCGACGTGGTCTTTCCCGACCGCGGGGCCATGATGGCGACGGCCACGTCCTCGTACCCCATGCGGACCTCGTGCCGGGTGCCCTGGAGGTTGCCCAGGAGGATGCCCGTGTCCTTCGGCGCGATGTGCTTGGCGCTCTTCAGACTCGGGCGCAGCGAGCGCGCCTTGTCGGTGATCGCCTTGGCCATCAAGGGCTCGATGTCTCTCGGCTTGGCCATCGCCGCGATCTTCTTCTTCCGGCCGCCGCCGTTGTTCTTGTGCCGCGCCCACAGCAGGCCGGCCGTCGCGCCGAGGGCGAGCAGGACGGTGACGGGGACGATGCGGGCGCCGACTAGCAGGGACGTTTCACCAACGTCGGGCCAGAGCTGGTCGGGGTGGAGCAGGGCGGTGGTCGGCTGGTAGGACGCCCAGGGATGTCCGGCGAGGTAGGCGGTGAG
This sequence comes from Streptomyces sp. NPDC029296, assembly GCF_055569255.1. Lineage (NCBI taxonomy): Bacteria > Bacillati > Actinomycetota > Actinomycetes > Kitasatosporales > Streptomycetaceae > Streptomyces > Streptomyces sp. NPDC029296. The sequence continues at coordinate 48,989 of NZ_JBVHXT010000051.1, read as the reverse complement.
GTTGCCGGACATCCAGGCGAGGTGGGACAGGGGGACGACGACGGCGAGGACGCCCATGAGGAGGCGGAAGGCGAGGTCGTAGCCGTCGGAGGTGTTGGTGGAGGCAGGGGGCAAAGGGCTGCGTGCTCCGGTGAGGGTGGAGGGGGGATCAGCGGGTGTGGCCGGGGTCGACGGACGGCTGCCGGGGAAGGCCGGGTGGTGCCGTCGGGGCCTTGTGACGGGCGGCGAGCGCGCGGACCCGGTCCTCCAGCACGAAGGCGATCTGGGAGGCCCGTACTTCGGCGCGAGTGTGGGTGACAAGGTGCGGGTCGCGGGTGGGGAGGCTGTTCACCGTGCTGATACGGGCCACCGGGGCGGGGTCGGTGAGCGCGGTGGTGAGCGCGGTGATCAGGTGCGGTGGGGTGTGCTCGCCGAAGTGGGCCTGCCACACCGGCCGCTGGGCTTGGTTCAGGGTGGTGGTCACCCACCAGACCAGGTGCCGGTCGCCTCGTGCAGGTCGACGCGTACCGCGCCGTCGGGGGAGACGAGCCGGTTGTCATGGGTCGTCGGTGACCAGCCCGCGTCGCGGAGCGGCGCCAAGGGGCCCCAGGCGTCTGCCACATCGCCGGTGGGGGCGGTGAGGGCGTCGGTGAACGCCGCGATGATCTCCACCGGGGTGCGGGCGCCGAAGCTGACGTACCAGGCGGGCCGGTCGGGTCCGGCGGCGTGCTGGATGGTCCACCATGCGCTGTCCGGGTCGGGCACCAGCCGCAGCAGCGCTTTCTGGTCGGGGCTGGAGAGGATGACGCGCGGCATGAGGGGGTCGTGGCCGTGGCTCCAGCCGCAGGCGCGGTGGAGAGGGACGGTGATCCAGGCGGGGTCACCGCCGCCGGCCAGATACCGCGGAGCGACGAAGTCGATCTCGACCGTCTGAGAGTCGTGCACGGACACCTCCGCGCCATGGTGGTGCGGCCGGTGACCGGGGCCGGTCGCGCGGCCGGTGGCCGGGACCAGGAGGCAGGGGGGCGCTTCACGGCCGTGTTGATCTCACCGATGACGTGGCCGTGGGTGGCCCAGTCGTCCAGGTAGCTCCAGCACTCGGCATGGTGCTCGGCGAGCGCGGTCTCGAAGGCTTCGCTGCCCCGCGGGAGACTGTCCTCGGTGGCGAGCCACTCCCCTTCCAGCGCGTCGAGGCGGTCCAGCGCGTCGCGCAGGACGCCAAGCTGGTGGACCCAGCGGGTCTGCGCGCCATCGGCGGGCACCAGAGGCAACTGATCCTCGAGGCGCTCCAGCAGGTACCGGGCGCCGGCACGCACCTCCTCGAACGCCGCGGCGGTCTCGGCGTCGCGCCGGCTCTGGCGCAGGCCGTAGGCGCGGTCGTCATACGGCCAGCCGTCGAGGTCGGTGTGCAGGTCGGAATACGAGTTCCAGGCGTCGAGGATCCTCTTGGCCTCGCCGATGTACCGGTCGAGACGGCGCAGGAACTCACGCTGAGTGGTGGGGTCGGGGGAAATGGGCAAAGTGCCTTTCGTAGGTCAGCGGCGTGCGGCCGGGCGTGGGGTGGAAGCGGTGGCGGCCGGTACGCCGGGTGTGCTCTGCGCAGCAGCGCGGCGGGATTTACGGGCGGCGGCGCGCACCGCTTTGAGCCGTGCGGCGTGCTCGGCGGCGAGTTGCTCGGCCTGCGGACCGCGCTCTTGCTGGGTGACCAGGTAGAGGTGCGGGACGTCGCCCCGGGCTCGCTGGACGGGTTCGTCAGTGGCCAGGGCCTTGGTGAAGGCGGCGATCAGATGCCGGGGCATGCGGTCCTCAAGCCAGCCAGTCCATACCCGTTCATGCCGCTCGGTGGTGGCTTCGGCGAGCCAGTGGAAGCCCAGGGCATCGTCGCTGAAGCGGCGTAGGTGCAGGTGTCCGTCGGGGTGGGAGGCGTCTTCGTTGCCGTGTTCGTCGCGGCGGTAGTGCCAGCCGGCCGCGGTGAGCTGGGACCAGACGTCCTCGGTGTGCTCGGGTACGGGTTCGAGCAGAGCGTCGGTGAGGGCACCCAGGATCTCCACAGGCGTGTTCGCCCCGAACTCGCTGTACCAGCTGCCCTGGTCGTGCTGTCCCCGGACGCGCCACCATCTTCCGTACGGTCCCGGCTGGGGCTCCAGCACCACGCTGTGGCTGCGGTCGGGGCTGGCCAGGACGACGTGGGGGAAGTCCGGGTCGGACAGGTTGTGCCATCCCGCGGCCCGCAGGGTCTGGGTGATCTGGCGGGGATCGCCGCCGCCGGCCAGGTAGCGGGGGCGGGTCTCGTACCAGATCAGGCCGTGCGGGTCGTTGGCGCGGGTGGGGATGTACGGCCGTGTCACCAGCGCGCTCCCCCGGCAGTGGGCGTCACCAGCAGGCCCTCGATGATCAGGCGTATCTCGTCGGTCACCGGCCGGTCGGTCTGGTCGGACGCCAGGTGGGCGGCGTCGCGCAGGACGTCACCGAGCAGGACCGGAACACCGGTGTCGGTGTCGGTGTCGAGGAGCGGGTCGGGCAGCGGCAGGGTGGCGGCGGCCAGCGGATTGCCGCGCAGGAATTCCTTGCTGTTGGTGAGGGTGTTGGTGGCCTGGGCGTTCCGGCTGGAGCCGGCGGAGGAGAAAGCGGGCAAGGCTGCCCTCCTTCCAGGGGAGCGATGGTTCGCCGCGGGTTATCGACCCGGCGCAAAAGCACGGGTTCACCGGATCTGGCCGAGGCGTCGGGCCGGGTGCAAGTGCGCGCTCGGAGGGTCAGCGGCGGGCAGTCGGGCGCGCGGCGGCCGATGGCGCCGGGACGCCTGCGGCTGTGGTGCTGAGCCGTCGAGCTGCGCGGGCCAGGGCGCGCAGGGTGTTCAGGCGCTTCTTGTGGGCCTCGATGATCTGCTCCGGTGTGACCGCGCTGCGCTGCTGGGTGACGCTTGGGAGGGCGGTGCGGTCGTACATGCCACGCTGGAGCGGGGCGGTGTCGGCGAGCGCGGTGATGAACGCCGTGACCAGGTGGAGAGGTGTGCCGGCATCGAAGCGGGCGTGCCAGATCCGGGAGCGAGGGCTGTCTGGGGCCGAGACCTCTACGTGCCAGGCCGCCGGGGAGTCGTCGGGCCGGTCGGCGTGCCGTTCGACGCGGCAGGTCGCATCCGGTGAACTGACCGCTTCACGGCCGTCGATCAGCCATCCGGCCGTGTCCAGCACGTCAAGGGGTGTGCTGTGCCGCTGTGGTGGAGGGGCGATGAGGGCGTCGGTGAAGGCGCCGAGAATCTCGGCGGGCACGAGTTCGCCGAACCCGGCGGCCCAGCTCCGTTCGGTCTCGGTGGCCTCGGCCCAAAGCCGCCACCAGGAGGACATCCCGTTCCCCGGCGTGAAGTCCAGGCGGTAACGGTGGTCGGGGCTGGTGAGGACGAGCTGAGGGCTGAGCGGGTCGGAGGTGCGTTTCCACCCGGCGGCGACCAGACCGTGGGTGACGTGCCGGGCGTCACCGGGGCCGGCGAGGTGCCGCGGGCTGGCGTCGAAGGGGATGCGCCACTCGTGCGTCCTGGCGAACTGCGCGAGCTGCTGTTCGCTCACCGGCACGAGCCGCACCCCGGCTTACTCGACTGGCGCAGATACTCGGTGAGACGAGACAAGGTGTCGGTGACGATGCGGATGTCATCCGGAGTGAGGTCGGGCACGGAACTCCTGGGCGGGTCGGGTCAGCGGCGCGTGCGGAAGGCGCCGGTTTTCGCGTGCGGCCGGGCGGTGGTGGGGCGGGCGCCGCGCGCCGAGTTGCGGGCCCAGGCGGCGGCGCGGGCGGCGGCGATGCGGGCCTGCTGCCAGGCGCCGAGCTGGGAGGGCAAGACGGACACGGAGGTGGTCTGGATCTTGCTGCTGTGCGGGACGCGTCCGCGCGGGCGCATCACCGGCTCCGGTGAGGCCAGCGCCGTGGAGAACGCCTGGACGAGGCGCAGGGGGGTGCTCGCGGAGAACTGGGCACTCCAGCCGTTGCCCTGCTCATCCCGCGCGCCTGACCACCACATCGCGTTGCCCTCACTGTCCTGGCGGAAGTGGAGCCACGCCGTCTCGTCGGGGCTGGTGGCGGTGTAGTGGCGGCCCTCTGCCCGCGCCACCCAGTCCTGCTGGGCCAGCGGCGCCCACACGTTGGGGGCGTGCGCGGAGCGCGGCTGGGTCAGTGCGTCGGTCAGTCCGGCGATGATCTCCACCGGTGTCTGCCGGCCGAACATCGCCCACCACTCGGCCTGCTCCCCGCGCGCCGTGCCCTGGATCACCCAGCCGCCCGGCTGGACGTAGGGGTCGTAGGTCAGGCGGATCGCGCGGTCCGCGCTCTGCATGACCAGTGGCCCGCCGGTCTTGGACTTGTCCCGCCAGCCCGAGGCGCGCAGGAACTCCGAGACGTGCCGGATGTCTCCTCCGCCGGCCAGCGTCCGCGGCTGGATGAGGTAGTGCTGCTCGGCCTGCTCGCCCGGCCCCGGTCCCGGCCAACGGGTCTTGCTCATCGGTGCCGCCTCGCGACCAGCGGCGCGGGCGACGCGGGCCGGGCCTCCGGTGTACCCGGCGTGGCCATCCGGGCGAGCGTCACCTGGTGTTCTTCGAGGTCGAGGCCGATGCTGTGCAGCTCGTTCGCGGCCCGGCCCAGGGCCAGACACACCTCCGGTGGCAGTACACCGCGCTCGGCCTGGTCCCTGGCGATACGGGCCCCGGTCTCCACCAGGCGGGTGAAGCTGTCCAGGAGGCTGTCGTCCGGGTGGAGGATGCGCGCGATAACGTTCAGGGCCTGGTCGGCGGGCAGCTGATCGAGGAGGCGGGACACCTGCCGCATCCACAGGGCGATCTGGTCGGTCTGCCCGACGATGCGCGGGTTCGGGTAGGGCATGCTCCTCCAAGAGCGTGAATGCGAAGATCAGCGCCGGCCGGGCGGATGAGTCTCATCGGGCACGGCCTCGGCGCGCGTACCAGCCAGAAGGCGGTAAGGGCCGGTGGGGACGCAGGTGCGCAGGTAGCGGCGGAACAGCGCGGTCGCCAGGCACGGGGGGTGTGCCGGCTCATCGGCGGTGGAATGCGGGGTGCTACGGGACCCTCCGGTGATCGGCGGGTGCGGACGGCAGCTGTGGTGCCGGGCGCGGTGCTTCCGCGACGGTGGGCGTATGGGCGATGTCCTTGCCCGCGCGGAGCATTTGATCGGCGGCTCGTGTGAGCGCGTCGGCTGTGCTCGCGAGCTGCTTGACCGGTTGAAGGTCTGCGCCGTCGGTCAGGGACCTGAGGCAGACGGTGACAACGGCCCGCCGGATCAGCGGCAGCAGTCCTTCGTCGGGACCGCCGATCTCGGCCAGCAGTGCTGCCCGCTCCCGGGCGTTTGATGCGTCACCGGCCCGTCGTGCCAGGTGGACGAGGTAGCGCAATGCGGCTTCCCGGCCACTGTCCGGTCCGGCCGAATCGTTCAGATACGGATCGAGGTGAACGGTGTATCCGGCAGCGAGCAGGGCCTGTGAGGCGGCCGTGGCCTTGCGGCGTTGCTCATGGAAGGGAAGACCGTAAGGAAGGCGGTGGCAGGTGGCACGCGGTCTGTCGGCAGCAAGGAAGCCCGAGCGCTGAAGAATCCCGGCCACCTGTTCGGTGCCGCCCAGAGCGAGGACCAGCCCGGTCCGGGTGTCCTTGGTGATGGTGACGTAATGCTGAACGTCGAAGTGCAACTCGGCCGGCTTCACCGGGAACGGGCCGATGTGCGGGCCGTGGCCGGGACCGGCGGGGTGACTGGTGCGGTGGAGGTCGGGGCGATGTGGCCCGAGGGGTGCTGGATCGCGGTGGCGATGCCGCGGGCACGCAGCTGCCGTCCTGTCTCCCGGACGGCACGGGCCTGCTCGACGGTGTCGTCGCCGGACAGCCGGTAGATGCCGGTCTGCTCCTGCTGGACGAAGCCGTTGGCCACCAGCACGGTCACGGCCGTGTCCCCGGCGGGGGCGGCGGCGAGGCTGCCGTCCGGCTGCCAGCTCAGCACGAGACGGTCCGGCTGCGAGGGCACGATGGCGTCGAGGGCATTGTGGCGGACCTGGGCGAGAGCGGCCTCGTAGCGGGGGAGCAGGTCACCGGCGACCTGCTCGGCACCGAGGAAGGGATCGTCCGCCACCGCGATCCCGTTCGGCTCGGCCACCCCGCGGTACGCCTCGTCGGGCAGGTCACGCGGGGCGACGGCGGCGATGAGGAAGCCGCCGAGTTCGTCGTACCGGTCGATGACGGCGAGCTGGGCGCCGTCCGGCCGGGACAGGACGGCCGCCTGCCGCAGCGGATGCTCGGCGAGGGAATCGGCGACGAGGTCCAGGTCCCAGATCCGCTCGTCCAGGGCGGCCAGGGCCTCTCGGTGTCCGGCGGGGTGGTGGGTGCTGCTCCAGGCGCCGGGCAGTTCGCCGGCCAGGACGTCGGCGAAGGAGGCGAGGCGTTCGGAGTCTTCGTGGTCGTGCATAAGGTCCTTGAGCGAGAAGAACGGGGGAGGGAGATGTTCAGCGGCGCGGTCCGGCGGCCACGGGCGGCGGAGGGACGAAAAGGGCGCGCGGCGGGGGCGGGCAGGCACACACGGCGGACCGTTCGCGCTCCCCGGCGGGGACCTCTCGGGTGCACTCGGTGCGGCCGGGGTGCGGGGCGTGCCGGTCGGCGAGGTCGTTGCGGGTGTGGACGAGGTCGGTGGCGATTACGCGCAGGGTCTCCTCGGCCAGGCAGCGCAGCCGCCGTGCGGTGTACGGGGCCGAGTCCGTGCCCAGACCGTCGTGGAACTCGGCTGCGGCGGTGAGGATGTGACCGACGGCGTCGAGGATGCCGTCGCAGGGGGCGGTCAGCTCCGTCAGGATCCCGGCGGCCTCGTCGGTGGTCGTCGCCTGCCGGAGGCGCTCGGCGAGGTGGGCGACCGATTCGCCGAGCGCCTGGTAGCGGAGGGGGCGGTGGCTGGTGTCGAAGTCCGCATCGCAGTCGACGTGGTAGCCGACCGCGCGCAGCCGGGCGACCGCCTCGGTGGCGAGCCCGGTCTCTTCGTCCCGTGGAAGGCCGGTGGGGGCTCGGTGGTAGGTCTCGTGCAGGCGGTGGACGGGTACGAAGCCCGCGCGTTGCAGGATGCTGTGGGCTTCAAGGTCACCGTCGCGCGCGAGGACCTCCTCGGAGTCCGGGTCGCGGCGGATGGTCAGATAGCGGTCGGACAGAGGCAAAGGGAAGCGTTTCTCCTACGGTGAAAGCCCGTCCGCGGCGTGGGCAGCGGGCACAACGGGGACTGCCAGCACCCGGCCGGGGCGGGCGGTCAGACGGGTGGCGGTGGCGTCGAGGTCCTGCTGGATGCGGTGCAGGCGGCGGGCGATCAGCTCCAGGCGGTGCCCGATGTTGGGGCCGCTACCGGGCTGGAGTGTGGCGCGGTGCGCGGTGTGCTCGATGAGACCGCGCACGGCGGCCAGCGGACCGGACCGTTCATCGGCGAGCTGGGTGAGGACGCCCGCCATCTGCGCGGACGCATCCGGCACGGACCCGGTCGGGTGCCGACGGCGGGCGCGGGAGCGGCCAGGTGCAGCTCCTGTTCGATACGGCGAGCCTCCGCTCCCACCCGTCCCAGCAGACCGGCGGGCAGATCCTGCCAGGCGCCGTCCAGCCGGATGAGGTTGGCGATCACATCCAGGCGCCCGGACTGCGCCTGCACGGCGATCCACCGGCAGCCGGCCGTGTCACCGGGGTTCTCGAAGCCGGCCGCGCGGGCGAGACGGTGGGCAACCTCCGCCCACTCCGCACCGTTCAGGCGGCGGTCGTCGGGGTGGAGCTGGACGTCGAGGTGGACGACGGCCATCCGGTCACCGGCGGGGCTGGCGGCGAACGGGTATTCCAGCAGGGGGTCTTCCAGGTGCTCGGCCCACTGGGCGGCCGTCCACGCCGAGGTTTCACCGTCCAGGATGTAGGCGTCCAGGCCCGGCCAGTAGGCGACCACCATGTCCTTCGACAGCACCTCCTCCGCGCTCACTACGTGCCCCAGGGCTTCGCCGAGTGGGCCGTGCGGGGTGCCGGAGGATTCGTTGAAACGGGCAATCACGCTGGTACGTCTCCGGTGATGCGGACGGGGAACTGCTCGGTGACGCCGGGGGCCGTACAGCCGCCACGGCGAGGGCGTGGCCGGCACAGCGGGCGGAGGGAGTCACCGGCCGCTGCGAGCCTCGGCGATGTGAACGAGCTGGCCCAGGGCCGTCGTGGTGTACCAGCCGCAGTCGACGACCGCGCTGGCGTGGCCGGCGTACCTCGGCAACAGGTGATCCTCCATGGCCCGCAGGAAGATCAGGCAGTCCGGGCAGCGCCGCGACAGATGCACCAGGTAGCGAGGGTGGGCGGTGACGAACGTCTGTGCACCGCCATTGGGATCGCGCAGCCGCCATCCGTCCTCGTCGGTCGGGGTATGCCAGGACGGGGCGACAACCCACATCGCATCCCCCCACAGCTCACCGCCGGCCACACCCTTGATGACGACGATCTGGTCACCCGCCTGGAAGTGCCCGTGAGTGATGTCCCGGGCGGGCGTGAGCGGGTCAGGCGTCGGCGCGAAAGCAGGGGTGGACGGCGGGGTCCAGGGCGGTGGGAGCAAGGCGAATCCTTCCACGTGGGACGTGTAGTGGCGGGAGGATCAATGGTCCGCAGGATCGCCGGTTTGGCTAACCGGCGAGTCCCGGCTATGTTCCGTCCGCTTCTCGGGCTGTTGGTGCAGGCCAATCGGGGACGTAGATCGCTCGCAGCACCGTTGGGCCGAGCAGTACGGAGCATCATTGCGAGGTATGCCACAGGCGAAGGGAAGCTCGGTGTTCATGCGCCCAGCTTGATACCGTGGATACGTCAGGTGTGAAGAATGCCCTGGCGCCTTGTGCTGCTCGTCAGCCGCTTCGCCTCCTTGGGATCCTTGAGGCCCCGGGGGGCAGCAGGATTGACCCCCGCGGCCTCGCCGACCGAGGTGACTGTCTGGAGGTGTCCTGCAAGGAGTCCGGTCGACGGAGTTGATCCGATTGGAGTGCTTGCTGAACTGCGGTGGCGACGCGTTGCTGTACCTGAGTCTGTGATGAGTCGGGCAGGACTCGGTTTTGACCACATGAAGTGTGGTCAGACCGAGCCTGCCTATGCCCGGACTGACCACCAGACCAGGAAGGTCGACGTGGAAGTCCCCAACTGGGCAGTGACGATCCTTTGCGGGCTGGGCGTGATCACCCTCGTACTGAGGAAAATGCCAGTCGTTTTGCGTGAGTTCCAGAAGGTGACGTCGGCTTACTACGACCTGCGAGACGAGATCGCCCGGAGGCGGCGGTCCCGAAAGCGCAAGAAGTAGCCGGCGTCCAGCGTGAGCCCCGGACCAGTTCCGGGGCTTTCGTGCCTACGGGTTGTGACCGGTACGGTTCCGCGCATGAAGAGCGGAAGATGGGCGGGCGTGACTGCGGTGGTCGTGGGTGGAGCAGCACTACTCATTGGGCGTGTGATCCGGGAGGTCGCGGCGCGGTCGAGCAACGCGGATGACGGGCCACGCACTCGAACGCTTTGGCACTGGCGCTGTGAGTGCGGCGGCAACTCTCGCGGCGGCGAGACCTCTGAGTTTCTTGCGCAGTGCAATGCCGACAGGCACAGGTTCCGTAAGCCGGTGGGGCATCCGATCCCGGAGGTCTACTCGGTCGAGGAGGAGGCCGACTACTAGTGCTTCGTTAGGTTCTGGGCTGTTTGCGGCTTCTCCGAGGGCTGGGCAGGGGTCGTCCGCAGGTGGCGCAGGTACCGGTCCAGCACCTCAGCAGGTCCTGAAGAGCGTCGAGGACCTGATAGAGGGGCAGGCCGGTATACGGGCTTTTGGGTCGTGCCGCCTGAGGGTGAGAAAGGCTTGTGCGGCGGTGACGAGGGTGACGTGATGGTGCCAGCCGCGCCAGGTGCGGCCTGCGAAATGGTCCAGTCCGAGGCCGTGCTTGAGCTGTAATGAAGCGCTACTAGTCGAGAGAGTCAGCGAAACGGGTTCTCCGTCCCACGGTCCTGTTCGGTGGCGGCATCGAGGAGTTCGGGCAGGTCGGTGCCGTCGGTGTCGCGTTGGTCGATCCACCATCCGGCGCGGGTAATGGTGCGGGCCTTCTCTTCCAGTTCCGCCCAGTCGGCGTCGTCCCAGGTGCCTTCGATGACGAGGGCGGTGTGGGCTGCGGCCATGAACTGGTGGCGGGAGCGTTCGCCCCAGGCCAGAGCGCGTTCGGGGCCTTCCAGCGGGGGCATGTCGAACTGGGCGGCCCACTCGGCGGCGGCCCGCTGTTCCTCGGCGCGCTTGGCGGCGAGCCACTCCTCCTTGGAAGCGGTGTCGGCGCTGCGGGCGGCCTTCCAGCAGTCCGTGCAGTCCCGTGCGGCGAGCCACCGGGCGAACCCGGCCCGCCGGTCGGCGGCGCGATCGGACAGGTCGTGGACAACTTCGTGGCCGCAGGCGTGTTCGACGGTCCACTTCGTGCGGACAGCCATAGATCATTCTCCTCGGGACAGGTCGCAGGGATGGAGAGGGAGGAAGAGTCCGCCGCAGCGCGGTCGGGCCTACGCCCGGCGGGTGGTGGCCGTGTTGCGGGCCGGTGATGTGGGAGGCGTGGTGCTCACTGCGGGACGGGGTCGTGTCCGGGGTGGAGCCGGGGTGCGGTGTGGGGGCAGGACGCCGACGGTCGCGCCGAGGTCTTCTGCCGCGTCGTGGACTTCCTGCGTGAGGAAAGTCAGTTGCCGGCTGAGGGCGGCGAGCCGGGCGCCGGTCTGCTGGCCGCGGACGGTGTCCAGGGCGTAGGAGAAGCGGGCCGCGGTGTCGAGGAGGCGCTCCAGCCGGACGAGGGGGCCGGCTTCGTAGCCGGGCTTGCGGCGGTGAGCAGGGCCTCGGATACTTCTCCGGCGGTGCGGGCCTCGACCACGTCCTGGAGCAGTTCCTGCACGGGGTGCTCCGGTGTGGGCTCGGGCCGGTTGAAGCGGGAGGGGGCGTCCGGGCGCAGGACGCCGGGCGGGACCGCGCGGGGCAGGGCCCGGCCGGCGGCCAGTTCGTCGTCGTAGTGCCCGATGACCTCCCAGCCCGCCACGGCATCCAGGTCGCCGGCCAGGCCGATGACGATGGAGGTGTCGTCCTGGACCAGGTAGGCGAGGGTGATGAGGCGGCCGTCGGCCGCGTACCAGGACTCGATCGGCTCCAGCTCGCCCCGCCGTCGGGCGGCACGGGCCTGGTCGGTCCACCGGCGCTTGTCCTCGGCGGAGAGTTCGGGACCGGGTTGATGGTGCTGGTCGGCGAGATCGGCGGCGATGGGGCCGTAATCGGCCCAGAACGCCAGGTGCGGCCACACGGCAGTGTGCTGCTGACGCTGCTCGGCTGAGCCCATCGGTCCGGCTGGGTGGGTCAGGGCGTGGGTGATCTCGGTGTGGGAGGCGGCGAGGGCGTCGAGCAGGTCACGCCAGGCTTCGGTGTGCGGGGCCGGTGGCAGGTGGTCGAGGCCGCTGCGGGCGACGGTGAGCAACTGCTGGCCGTGCTCGACTGCGGCGGCGTCGTGGTGGACGGTGCGGCCGTAGCGGTCCCGGGTGGCATCGAGCGCGGTCTCACTCTCGCGGTCGATGACCGCCATCCGCAGCCGGAAACTGCGCGCCCGGTCGGCGAGGTGCGTGGCGCTGGGCGGGGTGGTGTCGGGGATCGGGTTCTCCTGGCGGACGGGTTTCAGCGGCGCTGGGGCCTGTTGGGCGGTGCTTGGGCGCTCATGGCTGGCGCTCGTGCGGGTGCGGCCGGCTCGTCGGGCGGGGTGTAGCGCAGGCCGGGGTCGAGGTCCACGCGGTAGCGGGCGGTGGAGAGCATGCCCGCCGCCCAGGTCGCGTGCCTGTTCTCCCAGTCGCGGCCGAGGTCGAACGGCAGCCGGACCCAGACCCGGCCGCGCAGCGCCGGCAGGAAGAGGAACCCTGCCCGGAGCAGCACATCCTTGGCCACCGCGTCGATCCTTCCGCTGACTTCGACCTCGCCGCCCCGCCCGCGGGTGATGCGGATCGTCTCGTCGTCGGGTGTCATCGCGACCGTCCCGTGTGCAGGTGCACGGTCGGGGCGTAGGCGGGCTTCGGCGGGATCGGGCGCGCGGCGGGTGCGGTGGTGGGCGGCGTGGCACGGTGCTGCGGCGAGCGCACGGCCGCCGCCTGGGCGAGCCGGGCGCGCCGCTCCGGCAGAGCGTGGGGCCGGGCCTGGCGCGCTGACCGCGACGGTGGGTCGGGGTCCAGGCGGAGGTCGGCGTCTACCGTGTAGCCCAGGGAGCGTAGGTCGTTGACGGCGTGGCGGGCGCGGCGCGGACCGTCACGGTCGGGCTCGGTGAGCCGGAACAGTGCGGGGTGGCCGGGGACGGGCTCGAACTGCTCGCGGGTGAGGAACCAGTGGCCCAGGTGGGCGGGCATGGTCGCGGTGAACGCGGCGACGAAGCCATGTTCTGGGTGGGTGCCGAAGGCGAAGTGCGTGCCAGGGTCCAAGAAGGAGCCTTCCTAACGGTGGGCGGGTTTGCCTGCGGGCAGGGCACGGGGCGGTGGTGCGGTCAGCGCGGGTGTGGGAGGTGGGCTCGGTGCTGCGGCGCGGGCCTGGCGCAGGAAGCTGTCGCTGTGGGTGAGCCAGGTCGCGATCACCGGCCAGGCGCGCTGGTGGTGTTCGGCGCGGGTCAGCACGGCACCGTTGGCCAGGTCATCACGTGTTTCTTGCGCGGTGAGGAGCGCGGCGGCGAGCCGGCCGAGGGCCTCGGCGTCCTGCGGCCAGGGGGTGGCCGCGGGGCGGCACCGGTCCAGCAGCACCGGGGCGTGGTCCACGACGGTGAGGAACTCCCGCCACGCACGGTCCAGGAAGGCACCGGCCGCCGTGGCAGAACCCCCGGGACCAGTCGGCAAGGCAGTCTCGGCCCCCGAGATGGCACGCGGTTCGTGCCGGGCATCCAGTTCTGACTGGATGAGGTGGAGTGCTTCGGCCACCATCGTGATGCGCCGTTCGTGAACGGCCCGCTCGTAGGCGGGCAGGTAGCGTTCGGTGATCGCCTGTGCCGCACGGCCGGGGAGTGGCGGCACGATGATGCTGCGCGGGCTTCGTGAACCGTCCACCTCGCCGAACGCCTCGGGTGCGAAGGCGCCGACCAGGTAGTCGTGCCGGTGACCGGGGCGTTCGGCCAGCAGCAGGGTGGTGTCGGTGGCCCGGTTGGTGAGGGTGGCGACGCAGGGGACCTGGGCGGCCCGCACGGCGTCGGCGAGGTCGCCGCTGCCCCACAGGTAGGGGATGAGGTCTTCCTGCCACACCGGGTGGGAGTAGATCTCGACCTGCGTGTCCCACTGGCCGGGCAGGAGGCGGGCGATGTCACGGGCGGTGTCCCCGATGAATCGCCGGCTGCTGGCCGTCACCTCGATTTTCGACGCCCGGGCAGACCGGACCAAAGAGCCCAGGGCGTCTCTGGCCGCCGCCTCGTCCGCATCGGGCAAGCAGTACACCCCACCCTCACCCCGGCAAAACCCGGTCTCGCCCAGAACCTCTTCCGCGATCTCGTACTGCCTGCCGGTGGCGATGGCGACGACGCCCAAGCCCCGGCTGTAGGCGAGGGTGATCTGCGCGTCAGCCATGGACGGCCTCGCGACGTATGAGCGAGCGCAGGCTGCGGCCGTACTGCCAGGCGTGCTCGCGGACGGCGGCTTCCAGCTGGTCGTAGCCGGGCTGGGCGGTCATCTGCCCGGGGTGCTTGCGGTAGCGGTAGACCGGCTGGGGCAGCAGGATCCCCGGGGCGAGGCTGGTGATGCCGATGGCCGTCATGTAGTCCTCGCCCTGGACGAGGCCGCCCATCGGGGCGGCGCGCACCAGATCGGTGCGGGCCAGGATCGTGGTGGGCCCGATGGGGATGGTGTCGGCCGGCGAGCGCCAGTACGTCCACACATCCCCTGCCTCGTGCCGGCCGGGCGGTGTCGGGCACCGCCACAGCGTGGTGGCGCCGTCGGGGTGGAGGTCCTCGCTCCAGCCGGCGCACCAGCCCACCCCCGTCTGCTCCAGGGTGGCGAGCCGTGCCGCCAGCGCGCCGTCGGGGAACAGGTCGTCATCATCCGCCCAGTTCACGTACGGGGTGCCGACGAGGTTGAGGGCGAGGTTGCGGGCGCAGGCGGCGCCGACGGGCCGCGGCAACGCCAAGGTGCGTACGCGTGGATCGTCGGCCAGCGGAGCTGGGAGGCGTGCGGGGTCGGCGCCGTCGAGGGCGATGACGGCCTCCCACGGGGCGGTCTGCCGGGTGAGGCTGGTGTGCAGGGCGGTCAGGAAGCCGAGGCGGTCCTCGCGCAGGCGGGTGGCGATGACGACCGTGATCACAGGCTGCGTGGGCAGGGCAAGATCTCCAGAGTGCGGTACGGGCGGTTCAGCGGCGGGCTGCCGTACGGGACGGCACGGATGTCGTCGCGGGTGCGGCTGGCGCTGGACCGGCCGTAGTGGCGAGCGGCGGCTGGGCGGCGCCGAGCCAGTAACGGGGGTCGCTGAAGCAGGTGAGGGGGGAGGTGTCCCAGCCGACGACCGGGCCCGCATCGGCGTAGGGCACGCTGATCACCTCGATGCCCTCCGGGCGCAGGACGTAGCCCCACTCCAGGTCCTGGTCGGCCGCGTCCTTCTCGGTGACCGTCATACGGGCGGGCGGTGAGCCGTCCGGGGTGATGAGGTGGTCCAAAGTTTTGCTGGGCCATCGGTCGCCGCGGGTCAGCCCTTCGACGATGTACGGCGGCGCGCCGTCGAGGAGGTCGGTGCCCAGCTCTTCCCAGCCGACGGTTACGTCGTCCACGAGATGCCGGGTCATGGCATCGAGGTCCCGTGCGAACCGGTACTGGAAGGCGGCCAGGAGCAGGGGCAGTTTCGCGGTCGGATCGCCGTCGAGATGTACGTAGATGCCGGTGTAGCCGCTCGCGGTGGGACGGGCGATGAAGGAACGGGTCGACAGAAGAACTCCAGAGAAGGGGTTGGTGTCAGCGGCCCGGGGCGGGGCCTGCGGGCGGGGTGCTGGGAGGCGAGGGGGGAAGGCCGGGTGCCTTCGGGCCCTGCTGCGGGCTGGGCGGGGCGGGTGCCGGGTCGTATTCGGCGCGCAGGAGTGCCAGGTCCGCTTGGTAGGCGAGGGCCAGTACGGACAGGCTGTGGCTGGCCGCGGTCATCAGCATCTTCGGCGGTGACCCCGGCTCCGCCGTGCGGTTTTGGTCCCGCCATCGGGCGGCGGCCACGAGGTACTCGCTGACTGCGTGGAGCAGGGGGTGGGCGGCGTCCAGCAGGTGCTGGGTGACCGCGCTGGCCTGGGCGGGGGTCTCGGCGGCGGCGAGGGCGTCGAGATACGAGGTCAGGTCGGGGCTCGGCAGGTCCTGCTCCGGCAGCGGGTGCCGGGACAGGAAGTCTGCGGCGTCGCGCTTGGCCCAGCGCAGCAGGTCGTTGTCGGTGGCGATGCCGTAGCGGGCGGCGGCGATCTGGTCGGCGTCGCGGCCGACGTTGTCGTACAGCTCGAAGTCGGGGTCTCGCAGAATCGGCTCTTGGAAGAAGAAGTCGGGGATGGTTGGGTTCGGCCGGTAGTGCGGCAGCCGCCGCATGGCAGAGGTGGGAAGGGGCGAGCGCGGGGCGGAGGGACCGGGTCAGCGGGCGCGGGCCGGGCTCGCCTGCGGGGAAGGCGGGGCCAAAGCGGGTGGCGCCGGGCGGGTGTCTGCGGCGTGACGCAGTTGCTGGGCAGCACGGATCAGATGGGTGCGGGCCTCGGTGACGTGTGCGGTGAGGTGCTGGTGTGTGGCTGCCGCGGCTCGGTCGCGGTCGTGTCCCGGGGCCTGGTGGGTGAGGTCGGACAGGACGCCGAGGTGGTGGACGGCGCTGCCGAGGGCGGCGAGTGCGCCGCTGGTGGGTTCGGCGGCACGGGCGAGGGCGAGCGTGGTGCGGCGCTGGGAGGGCGTGGTCTGGTCCGGATAGCGGGCCGAGGCCCGTTGGCGGAAGGCGCTCTCGCCGGCCAGGTAGACCAGCAGGCGTGCCAGGTTGCGTATTTCGTCGTCCACGATCTCCCCGATCGCCGGGTCGGCACGGACCTGGTCGGGCAGCGGGAGCTGGTCGGCGATGGTGTTGAGCTGGTCGGCGATGCCGTGCAGCAGCATCCGCTGGTCCCCATCGGACAGTCCGGGTGGTCGCACGTGAAGGGCCCGGGTCTCTATCGCCGCGCGGCCGTCGGCTGCTTCGGGGCAGGGGGTGCACTGTGTGCCGGAGCCGTTGTGCGGGAGGGTGCGGGAAGAGTGGGGGCGGCGTGACGGAGGTTCACGCCGATGCCCTGGGCGGTCAGCTTCAGGAGCACCCTGTGGAGCAGGAGGGCGCGTGTCGCGGCGTTGTACGAGGCGGACAGCACGAACGCCGCCTCGTCGGGGCTGTACTGGAAGCAGCACAGGTAGAGCGCGGGGCGGGCCGCGGCGGGCACGCTGTCATACGGGGCGCCGACCACACCGTCGGGATACCAGATCAGGGTGAGTGATTCGGTGACCTCGGGTGCGGCTGGCCGGTGCGGTGGGTCCGGCTGGAGGCGCACCTTGTCGCGGACGGCGGCGAGCGCTTCGGCGTAGTGGGGCAGGACGCGGCGTGTGACCTGGGCGGCGGCACGGACGGGATCGTCGGGCACAGAGATGCCGGTCGGCTCGTTGATCCCGCTGAAGTGGTGCGGTCGCACACCGTCGGGCCGCAGGGGCGCTACCAGGTACTGGCCCGACGAGCGGGGGCGCGGTATCACGACGAGCTGGTGGCCTTCGGGCCCGTCGAGGACGGTGATGGGGGTGTCGGGCCAGTCGAGCAGGGCTGAGTGGGCGGTGCCGCAGTCCCAGACCCGCTCTGCGAGGCGGCACTGGTCTTCGAAGGGCAGGACCTTGGTGTCCCTGCGGAGCCAGTTGCCGGGCAGGTGCGCGGCGAGGCCGGTGGGGAAGGTGTTGGAGGCGTGCGGGGGCAGGTGGGGTTCTCCTAGATGTATAAGGCCGATGTCTGTCTGGTCGTGACCCAGCTAAAGGCCCGTTGGCTCGCGTGTGAAGCCCCCGAACCTGGAGCCCTTGATCTCGCTTTGCGGCCAGCGCCGCACTGGCGCCATGGCACAGACGGTGCTTCGGGACTTCATCCAGCGGGTATCACCGGCTGGATAGGCAGGTTACGCGAGGGGGCGCATCAAATGCAGGACCACTCTGAGGACGGGCTCCTGGAGGAGGCTCTCGGAGCGCTTGGCGAAGAGTACGGTGGCAGCGGCGGCCGTTTTGGTGCACAGCTTGGCGCCGGGATTCTTCCGAAGGACATACACGAAGTTGATCTACAACTGCCAGTGACCTTCGCTGCCGCTCTGGAGCGAGTCCGCGCGGCCCTCGCCGCGGTTGCACGCGGTGTGAACCCTGGGCTGGTCGAAGCCGGTGAAGATCATGTGACGCTTGGTGCTTTGGCCGGAGGAGGGTTCGCGGCACTGAATCCGGTAGTAGTCACGGTTGTCGTGACTCGTGGTGCTGCGGACGGTACCACGGTCCAGATTCGCGCGGCTGCTAAAGAAGGACTCATCAAGCAGCACGCAGGGGAGAAGATGGCCCAACGCGTTGCTGATCTGCTGCTAGCCCAGTAGTCAGACAGCTCCCGCTGGTGAGACACAGCCTCTCCAGTAGTAGCGGGCGGGAGGTGGCCAGAGCAACGTCAGCGGCGCGGTCCGGCCCAGGGTGCGGCCGGGGCTGATGATGCGGTAACCGCGGGGGATGTCGTGCCTGCGAGTTCTGTGCCTGTCGTGGGCGCTGTGTAGTGGGCGCGCAGGTTCTCTAGATCAGCCTCGGCCACCTTGGTCAGCGCGGTGCGGATGTTTTGGGCGGCTTGGCGCAGCAGGCGCACCGACTGGGGGGTGTGCCGGTGCTCGGTGCCGACCCAGAGCGCGAGGGTAACGAAGTGACCGGCGATGTGGTCGAGGACGGGAGCGGTGGCAGCGACCAACTGGTGGGTGACGGCACTGACCTCGGCGGGCGTCCGGGCGTCGGGGAGCGCCTGAAGGTAGGGCGCCAGGTCCGGCAGCGCGAGCGGCTGGTCGGGGAGAGGATGGCTGGCCAGAAACGGTTCGGCGTCCCGGCGGGCCCTGCGGTAGAGGTCACCGGGCTCGGGACGGTCGGGCGACCGTGGGGACGGTTGGTGCGGCAAGGAGGCTTCCGGTGCGGGTCAGTGCATGCGGGCGTCGGTGTCGAAGAGCGCCAGCTCGTGGGCATGCAGGAGGTGCTGGACGATGAAGGACCGGCCGGCGACCTTCCACAGGCCGCGTCCGCGGTTGAGGTGCGCGATGGCGTCGACTTCGACGGAGGTCAGGCCGAGCAGGGAGGCGGCGGCGTGGAGCTGGTCGGTCTCTTGCCGGTAGATGATCCGGGTGGAGCAGTCGGCCAGGAGGCCCTCGGCCAGGGCCCGGCCCTGTGATCCGGCGTCACCGGCGGTGAGCAGGTCGGACAGCCGGTGGATCACCATCAGGTTGGCGATGCCGAGGCCGCGGGAGAGTTTCCACTGGGCCTGCATGCGCTGGAGCAGGCCGACGTGGCGCATCAGGCGCCATGCCTCGTCGTAGACGATCCAGCGCCGGCCGCCGTGCGGGTCGGTCAGGGCGGACTCCATCCAGGCCGAAGCGCAGGTCATGGCGAGCACCAGGGCGGTGTCGTCACCGGACCCGCCGAGCCGGGACAGGTCGATGGTGAGCATCGGCGCCCGTGGATCGAAGCGGATGGTGGAGGGCGCGTCGAACATGCCGGCCAGGTCACCGTGCACCAAGCGGCGCACGGCATGGGCGAGGTCACGGGCGGCATCACCCAGTTGACCGGCCGTCGTCCCGGCCGCCTCGTCCAGCCGTGCGGGCTGGTTGAGGGCGGCGGCCACATCGCCGAGCAGCGGAGTGCGGCCGGTGCCGGCGGCCTGGGTGACCGCGACGTCAAGGGCGACGTCGAGCGCGGTGTGCTCCATCGGCATCAGGTCCCGCCCCAGCACGGTGCGGGCCAGCGAGCCGAGCAGGAGCAGACGGCGTTTGCGGATCTCACCCTCCCAGTCGACCTCGCTGATGCTGTCCGGGCGCGGGGCGGCGTCCAGCGGGTTGAGGCGGCCGGGCAGCCCCGGCCCGAGGGCGACGCAGGTGCCCCCCAACGCCTGGGCGACCGGCGTCCACTCACCCTTCGGGTCGCAGGGGACGTACACGCGGTAGCCGAACGCGATCGAGCGCAGAGCGAACGACTTCGCGAGCGCGGACTTGCCCTGGCCGATCACCCCGGCCAGCAGCACGTTGGGGTTGGTGAAGCCCTCCACCTTCCCGTACAGCGCGAATGGGTCGAACACGAAGGACGCTTCGGCGTGGACGTCGCGGCCGATGTAGATGCCCTCGGCGCCGAGACCGCCTTCGGCAAGGAAGGGGTAGGCGCCGGCCGCGATGGCGGTGGTCATGCGGTGGGCGGGCAGCTTCAGCCGGTTTCCGCGCGCCGAGGCCCGGCCGGGGCGTCCGCCCGCCGGATAGACCGGCGGCGGTGTGTCGCGCTCGGCCGACCCGGCGCCGGCCACGGTGCGGTCGGTGGTTTCGGTGCGGGCTTTCGCGGCGGCTTCGGCGAGCCTGCGGCGGGCGGCACGCCGGGCGGCGCGGTCGGTTCCGTGCGGGGTGAACAGCGGGGAGGCGGAGGCCCGGCGGGCGCGGCGGGCGGGCCGGTGGTTCATAGGGCGCCTCGTCTTCTCGGGTGAGGCTCACCGCACGCACGAGGTGGTGTGCGGGGCACGCAGGTCGGTGGGGGTGGTCTTGCGGCGGACGATGTGTCCGGCCGCGAGGTGGCGCTGGCAGATGGTGAGGAACGGCGGCCCGTCGGGAAGCTGCTCGGGACGGCACGTCGCCGAGTCCGTGTGCGCGGTGGGCAGGAGGTGGAAGGCCGCGTGGACGTCGGTGGCGGCCTGCCACAGCCGGGTGTGGGCGGCGGCGAGGTGCCGGCCCGCTGCGGGGTGCGGGGGACGTGCCGCCTCGGCCAGCTGGTCGATCAGCCGGTGCAGTTCGGTGAGGTGGGCGTGGAGGACATCGAGGTGGGCCCGGTCCGGCGGACCGGCAGGCCCGGGGCGGGTCAGGGCGCGTGCGTGGTGGCGGACGCCTGCGGTGGCGGCCCGCAGGTAGGGGTGCGAGTTGGGCACGCTGGAGTGGGGCTGGGTCAATGGATGGTCCTTGCCGCCGGGGAGGCGGGAGCGGGGGCCGGAGCCGGTGCGGTCACTGCGGGGGGATGAGCGCGGTGGATGAGCGTGCCGCCGGTCTCGGTGGATCCTTGTTCGCCGCGCATGTCGTTGTACGCGCCGAGCGTGGGAAGGCCGGGGTGGCTCTGCTGTGGCAGGTAGACGACGTCCGCGTCCCGGCCGTCCGGCGTTCCGCCGTGGGCCAGGTACCACTCACGCCAGCTGGGGAGGCCGGCCAGGACGCGGAGGGCGTCACCGAGGTCCATGGCGTTGACGACGAAGCTGGTGGGGGCTTCGCCCATGTGGCGTTCCAGGCCGGCGAAGGTGAGGGTGAACGGGCTGGGCGCCGGCGGTCCGAGGAGACCGGCCAGGCGGGCGCGCACGGCATCGAGGTGGTCGCTGGCCTCGATGGCGGTGGTGATACGGGCGTCGTTGTATTCGTAGAGCTTGTCCTGGACCACGTTGCCCTCGGAGTCGAGGTACTTGCCGAGTTCGGCACGGTGGCGGGCGGACAGCTCCTCACAGGAGGCCAGCAGAGCCCGCAGCTCCTGCACAAGCTCGTCGTTGGCGGCGTTCGGTGTCAGTGCGAGTCCCCAAGGGGCGTTAGAGGGTGGTGCGGGCGAGGGGGAGCGCGCCGACGGCGAAGGCGTCCGGCTGCTGGTACCAGAGCCGTCTGAGGTCGACGCCGGCGGTGACGGCGGCTGTCTCGATCTGCGCGCACGCGGCGTCCAGGGCGGCGTCGGTGTCGGCGCTGACGGTGACCAGGCCGGTCAGGGCGACATCGGCGTGCCCGGCGATCAGCTGCCGCTCGCGGTTCTTGACGTCGGCGTACTCGATGGAGTCCTCTTCGCTGTCGACCTGCCCGCGGCGGGCGCGTTCGGAGGCGTCGGCGACGATCGCGGCCTTCTTGCGCTGGACATCGCGCAGCGCGGATTCGAGCTGCTGGGGGACGTAGGTCAGGGACAGGGTGCGGCGCACACCGGCGGTGAACATCAGCCCGTGCAGGAAGCCTGCTCCGATTTCGGTGCGGGGCCAGTTCTCCACCCAGTAGGTGGCGTGCCGGGCGGAGTCGGTGGCGATCCGGTCGTACTCCTCGACCTGGACGACGGGCCCGGCGGCGGCCGGGTCGGCTTGTGCGTGGCCGGTGGGGGACCACTGTTGGAGCGCGGCGAGCGCGTGGGGGTCGTAGGCGGTGCGGATGACGGCGGCGATCTCCCGGGCGGTCAGCCACCCGGTGATCATCAGTCCGGCGTTGCGGGCGGCCTGGGCGATCGAGGCGGTGGTCTGCTGCAGGACAGTGAACGCGCCCGGCATGCCGCCGCCGGCCTGGGAGATCAGGCGCTTGGCGGCCTTGAGGTCGAGGGAGATGGCCAGGTAGGTCTCGTGCGGGGCGGCGGCCGGTCCGGCGGAGGCGACCAAATCCGCGTACACCTGTCCGGCGACCGGGGTTTCGGGCCGGCCGTGCTGCATCCAGTGCCGGGCCAGGGTGTCACCGGAGTCGGGGACGGTACGTTCCAGGACCTGCACGGTGGCGACGTGCCCGGTGCGGGCGGTGCCCGCCAGCGCACGGCCCCACCCGCTGACGTTGTGGGCCTGTGTGGACGGGTCGAGCAAGGCGAACGCGCGGGAGGAGACGCGGGCGACGGCGGTGAGGGTCTGCTGGTGCGGGTCGTGGACGGCGGCGGCACCGTTGGCGGAGTCGCCGGGGGTGACAACCTTCAGCGAGGCGGCGCTGCCGGGCAGGTGGAGGAGGCCGTCCTGGCGGGGGCGGGTGACGGGCTGGGCGAGCCACAGGGTCTGGCCGGTGTGGCGGCGCCAGGCGTAGCGGGCGACGATGGGGGCCCAGTCGATCAGGGAGCGGCCCTGCCGGCGGACGGCGACTAGGGCGGCGACCGCTGCCCACAGTGGGGCCAGAGCGATGACGCCGAGCAGCCCGGTCGTAAGAACGGTGATCAGGAGCAGGGCCAGCGCGGTGGCGACGAGGACAAGCTGGTGCAGGGTGAGGCCGAGCAGGATGCCGCGGCGGCTGCGGTGGGGGAATCTGACGGTCGGGGTGGCGGTGAGATCGGACAAGGGCGGGTCCTGGAGCGAAGGCCCGGGGGCGGGAGAACTCCCGCCCCCGGGGATCGGGCATCGGGCAGGAGGTCACAGACCGGCCGGGGGCGGAGGCGAGACCGGCCCGCCCGTTCCGGCGTTCTGCGTGCCCGGGGAGGGGGCGGCACCCTGCGGCGGCGGAGTCGTCGTCGGCGGGGTCGACCGCCACCCAGTTTGCGTCCCGTCGGCGGCTGCGGAGCCCGAGCCGAAGCTGGCACCGGTGCTGCCGGTCGTGCTGGGGCCGGTTGCTGTGTGTCCGCTGGTGCCCTCGGACACATGGGCCGGCGGTGGCTGAACGGCTTGTTCCACACCGGTCTTGACGGCAGTGCCGCCGGCCGCGTCACCCGGGCCCGTGTCAGGTGGCGAGTCCTGTGTGCTGCTGGACGGGCCGGCGGCGATATCGCCGGGGAAGCCGTGCTGACCGGGGACGCTGTCCGGGCCCTGCGGAGCGGCAGCGGAGGCACCGCCGGCTCCGGCGGTCGCCGCCATGGAGACGGCCTTCCTCCCGGCGCGCTCGGCGTGCTGCCGGGCCATCTGCGCACCGGCACCACCGGCGCGATGCAGCGTCTCCCCGTCGGAGCCCTCGGCCGCCCAGTGCACGAACTTGAACGTCGCGTACGGGCACAGCAGCACCAGCACCATGATCACGATGCCGGCTAGGACATCGGCCAGGGCCGCCAGGCCGTCCTTGGTGTCGGAGTTGCCCATCGCGGCGATACCAAGGACGAAGATGATCGTCATCAGCAGCTTGGAGACCACCAGGGTGGCGGTGGCCTCGATCCAGCCCTTGCGCCAGCGGCGCGCGGCCTCCCAGCCGCCACCGGCGCCGGCGAAGGGGGCAAGGGTGACCATGACCAGGATGCCCACCTTGCGCACCATCATCACGCACCAGAACAGGACCGCGCCGATGGCGGTGGCCAGTCCCGCGAAGACGGCGACGAGCCAGCCCAGCCCGGCCACTTGCGCCAGGGCGCTGACCTTGACGATGCGACGCACCGCGGAGGCCAGGTTGGTGCCCGCGGCCTCGAACAATCCGTCGGACAAGGCGTCGGTCACTTCGATCGCCACGGTAGTCAGGGCGATAGCGGCGAACGAAAATACGACACCGGAGGCGGTGCCCGCGAACGCCTGGGTGAGGGCCTGGCCGTCGCGGCGGATCGCGGCACGCACCAACTGCGCGCAGAAGGTGGCCACGAGGACGACCAGGCCGATGGGCAGGATCGTCTCATAGTTGTCGCGGAACCATCCCGCGTTCAAGTCGACGCGAGTGGTGGCATCGACGGCCTTGGACGCCAGGTCGGCCGCGGACGCGGCGAGTTCGCCGGCGCTTCTCGCCATCCAGTTGCCGATGTACTTGCCCGGGTCGGAGGCGAAGTCGATGGCCTCGCCGACCGAGCAGACCTTGTCCGCCAAGGGCAGGTTGCAAAACCCCACGGGGTGCTCCTTAGGTCAGGGCGCGACGCGCGGGGCGATGGCGACGAGCGAGCAGTCGGTGGAGGGGCGGCACTGGACGGCGAGGGTGACCGAGCGGTCCTCCGCCCCCGAGCCGCCCTTGGCCCAGGTGATCGTCTGCTTGCCGGTGACGGTCACCGCGTAGATGTACGCCGTGGTGATCGCGGCCGGGTCCTCGGCGAGCGCCTGCTTGAAGGCGGCCGGGTAGTGGCCCTCGGCGATCGTGGCGGTGGCGTGCTGCTCCTGGTCCGCCATCCGCGACCACAGCACCGGATCCGGGATCTGCGCCGCCACCGAGGCCCAGTCCCCGTACTCGTCTTCCTTCGTCATCCACGCCCGCATGCCGGTCAGATGCTGGGCCTGGCTGGCGGTGCGGGTGTCGTAGGACCAGAGCATCTTCGCGGCGGCCTTCGCGAACTCCACCGGATCGGAGATCCGCGGCGGCCCGGCCACCGGGCCGCTCCAGGAGGAGGGCTGGCTGGTCGGGGCGGGGGAGTTGTGCGCGGGTGACGGGGCAGGGGCGGCGGTGCTGGGGCGGTCGTCGCGGCCGGTGAGGAAGGCGGTGGCGGCGGCCAGGGCCAGCAGGCAGACCAGGCCGATCCCGATCAAGACGATGCGACGGTTGGGCGACCAGCGCAGGCTGTAGTCGGTGAGGCGTTTGAGCATCAGTGGACCTGCGACCCCAGGTTGGAGAAGAAGGCCACGATGCCGTTGGCCGCACCCAGGCCGAGGGCGGCGCCGGCGGCGACCGTGGCGCCCTTCTTGCCGTTGGCCTCGGCCTGGTGACCACCGGTGTGGTGGCCCCACGCCCAGACCGCGAGGCTGACGGCGAGAGCACCGACGACCGCGATGATGCCGAACAGGTTGATCGAGTTGACGACGTTCTTCAGGACGGACAGGCCCGGAAGACCGCCGCCCTTGGGGGAGATGCCCGGATCGTAGGCGAGCTGGACGACACGGTCGGCGAGCAGGGACACGGGAATAGAGGGCTCCTTGCGTGTGCGGGCCAGAAGGCACGGGCGGTCGGGGAGGTGGGGAAGACGGGGGTAGGTGCGTTGAGCGTGCGGGAGGGGGCGGCGTCACAGGACGCGGCGGGCGGCGAGGACGGTCCAGTCCTTGAGCGGCGTGATCCGTACCGGTTTTCCGGTACGGGGGGCTTCGATGACCAGGCCCTGGCCGATGTACATGCCGACGTGCTCGGGCCGGGCGGCCGTGCCGCGGCTGAAGAGCAGGTCACCGGGTTTCAGGGCCTTCGGTGAGACGGCCTTGCCCTCGTGGACCTGCGTGTAGGTGGTGCGGGTGAGAGTGATGCCGGCGTGTTTGTACGCCTGCTGCATCAGCGAGCTGCAGTCGCAGCGGGCCATGGCGTCGGGGCCGCGCGGGTTGGTGCAGGAACCGCCCCACTGGTACATCGTGCCGAGCTGGTGCATCGCCCAGACAATCGCCTTACGGGCCCGCGGATCGGCGTCCTTCGGGATCGCGTAGCCCTTCGGAACGGCGCCCTCGGGAATCGGGCCGAACGACGTGCCGTTTGCGGTGTCGCAGACGGCGGCGGGCGCCGCGTCGTCCTTGCTGCTGTCCTTGGTCCCGGAGTTCCCGGAGTTGGGGAAGGTGGCGGAGATGGCCTGTTGCAGGGCGGTCGCGAGCGGCTCCCACTGCGCGTAGGCGTCCGGGTAGGCGGAGCGCTGCACAGCCTGGGCGGCCTGGGTGACGGTCATCTGCTGCCAGCCGTGCACCTGTAGGAGTGCCTTGTAGAACCGCTCGCTGGCGTAGACGGGGTCGTGGATCTGCTCGGCGGTGCCCCAGCCCTGGCTGGGCCGCTGCTGGAACAGGCCGAGTGAATCCCTGTCGCCGCCGGACAGGTTGCGCAGTCGGGACTCCTGCATCGCGGTGGCCAGCGCCACGATCTGCCCTCGCGGGGGCACGTGGAGGCTGATGCCGGTGGCGACGATGGTCTGCGCGTTCGGGATCTGCTCGGCGGGCAGGTCCAGGCCCTTGATGTGGACCTTGGAGGTGCCCGCGCCGTCGAGGATCTCGGTGACCTGGTCGGCGATCTTGCCTGTGTCCACGTCGGTCAGGCAGTCCGGTGAGGCGGTGTTCTGGGCGGCTTCGCTGGAGGTGGCCATCATCATGGCGCCTGTGCCCAGGAGGAGAGGGGAGAGGAAGACGACGCCGATGCCGGCGGCGAGCGCCTTCAACCGGAAGCGCTCACGGTCCGGTCACCGGTTTCGGGCAGGGGCGGGTAACGAGAGGTCATGCATCCTCCGGGTGCAGTGTCCGGCCGCGCGGGCGCGGAGCGTGGTGGAAAGGGACCGCGGCGGCCGGGGCGGGCGTAAGGGAACGGGCTGGCGCGGGCGAGTAGCCGCTCGCCTGCGCTGCCGGGCAGTGGTCTAGGTGTGCGCGGGCACGGGGAACCTCCACGAGGCACAGGAGAATAGCGGGCAACGGCGGTGCGCCGACCGGGTGCAAAAACAGTAGACGCGAAACGGCCGTTGACCAAAAAGTCGGAGGCGAGGGGCCGGAATCCGGCCCCTCAGCAGGGCACTTCTTGGTCGTCGGCCGATTCGCGTCTACAGTTTTTCCACTCCCCTCGCTCTCCCCACCCGGCCGGCCGTCGGGCCTCTTCATGCCCGGAAGCCGGTCCGCTGGGCTTTGCGACGCGATGGGGACCTCTACCTGCTCCCACCCGAATCGGGGTTCTCTCTTTGCCTTTTTCCTTGCATCAGGGCGATGCCCTGAGCGTTCTGGCCAAGCTCCCGGACGATTGCGTCGACGCGGTTATCACCGACCCGCCGTACAACTCCGGCGGGCGCACGGCGAAGGAGCGCACCAGCCGCTCCGCGAAGCAGAAGTACACCTCCGCCGACGCCAAGCACACGCTGCCGGATTTCACCGGCGAGAACATGGATCAGCGTTCCTACGGGTTCTGGCTGACGCAGATCATGAGCGAGGCTCACCGCCTCACCAAGGACGGCGGCGTGGCGTTGCTGTTCACGGACTGGCGTCAGCTGCCCATCACCACGGACGCGATCCAGGCGGCCGGCTGGCTGTGGCGCGGCGTCGTGGCCTGGCACAAGCCCCAGGCCCGGCCCCAGAAGGGCCGCTTCACCCAGAACTGTGAGTTCGTCGTGTGGGCGTCCAAGGGCGCGATCGACGCCTCCCGTAACCCCGTCTATCTGCCGGGCCTGTACTCCGCCTCCCAGCCGTCGGGATCCAAGCGCCAGCACATCACACAAAAGCCGGTCGAGGTGATGCGCGAGCTGGTAAAGATCAGCCCGCCGGGCGGCACGGTCCTCGATTTCTGCGCCGGCTCCGGCTCCACCGGCGTGGCCGCCCTCCTCGAAGGCCGGGACTTCATCGGCGTGGAGAAGACCAGGCACTACGCGTCCATCGCCGCCGACCGGCTCACGGAAACCATCCGCCAGAGCCTCGGCCAGGACGACATGGTCCTCACCGCCTGACGCCACAATCCCTCGCCACACCCACGGGTGACGCCCGCAGCATTCAGCCGGTGCGTTACCGGGTTCCGTTTGCCCTTATTGCCTTGGCACTCAGGAGGTTTTTCCTTCATGTCCGAATCGATTGAGCCCCCGGCCGACGGGGGACCGGACCCGGTGCGTATCCCGGACACCCATTTGGAGGGGATCGAAGCCAGTGTGCGTCGGCTGATGGAGCAGACCGCGGAGCAGGCCCGGCAGCTGGACCACCTCGCCTCTACCCCGCCCTCCGACCTCTCGCCGTCGCCGTTCGCGGCGTTCGGCATGCCCGGCTTCGGCGGGCCGCCGGCACCGGCCGCGCCGGAGCCGCGGCCCATCCTGGAGCTGGAAGGCGAGGTGTACGAGGACGAGCTGGACGCGCTGTCGGACTGGGTCGACGATTTCCTCCTCCCGGTCTACGGAGCGGAGGTCACCACCGCGGCGCCCTGGTGCCTGCAATGGCAGGAACACAGCGACGTCGTCGCCTGGCTGCACGCCCTCTGGCTGGCCTACCAGCAGCATAAGGACCCCGAGGCGGGCCTGGCCGGCATGTTCGTGTGGCACCGCGACTTCCTCACCCACGCCATGGCGGCGATCCGCGCGCCCGGTGGCCCCTTGTCCGCCTGCATGACCTCCCCCGAGCGCCCCGCCCACCGACTCCTTCCCGGACCGCCCCCCTCCGCCCGCACGGAGAAGGACCCCGAGGCCCCCGCGCCCGGGCCCGGTGAGCCCGGGCCGGCGTCGTGAACCAGGGCCAGCGGCCGGCCTTCGGCCTCAGTTTCGACCCCCGTGCGCTGACCGACCTCCTCCAGGCGCCCTCCGACATCCGCGACCTCACCCTCGCCTACCTGCAGGAAGTGGTGAACGCCGAACGCTTCGGGACCCGCCTGACCGGCGACCTGGAGGGCTACCGCAAACTGTTCGTGGACGCCCGCCGGGACTGGCGCGTCGTCTACGGAATCCGCCCGGCACCCCAGACGTCCGCGCACACACGCGACGTCTATGTGGTCGCCGTCCGGCCGAGGGCGGGTAATGACGTCTACGACGAGGTCGGCCGCCGGCTCGGCATGCGCCGCCGGCCGCTGAGCGCCCGCACCCACGCGGCACGCTCCCGCTCCCCGCAACTGGCCCCCCGCCGCCCCGCCCCCCGCAGGGTCCCGCTGTCGTCCGCCATGCCGGGCCTGCCCCGCCCGGCACAGAGCGCCTCCCCGCTTCACACCCGCTGACCACAAGGAGCCGCTATTGCCTCCCGATCCGGCGCCCACGACCACCCGGCGCGCCGTGTCCCAGCTGGACCCCCGTATCGAGGCCGCCACCGGCCATGACGTCGACACTCTGTGGGCCCACCGCGACCGCGGCCTTCTGGACGAGACCCACACCGAACTGGTCGACCGGCACCGCGAACTAGCAGCGGCCGAGACCAGCGTCACGTTCTACCGCACCCTCCTGAACCGGCTGTCCTCGGGCGAATACCCCATCGATGCCGCCTGGTTCGAGCGGATCGACCGCACCGTGAACCAGATGGAGGAAGCCGCCGACGCCCGCGACGATGCCGCACAGCGTGTCCTCGCCGCGCTGGCGCCGATCGAAACCGCCGCCCGATCCGCCCCCCGGTCCGGCGAACAGCAGATCACTGCCGCCGATCAGGCGGCACTGCTGGCCATCGCCGGCGGCGCCAAGCTCCACGAACACCTGTTGACCAGCCGCCTGTCGGTGACCTGCGCTGCCGGTACCCGTATCCCCTACGCCCACCTGCAGCGGCTGCACTCCGCCGGCCTCGTGGACATCGACACCAGCCATCCCGTCCACGCCGGCCAGCCGGTCAGCCTGACCGGCACCGGCCGCGCCGCGCTGGCCGCCAGCCGCCGTCCCCAGCCGGCCCAGGCTTCGCCGTCGGCACCGCGACCGGGGGCGTGGCCGTCCACGCCCGCACAACGGCGCTGACTCGCTAACCGGCTGCCCGCGCCACGAATTCGTGGTGCTGTCCGGCTGGTCCGCCGTGGGTGCCCGCCGCACCGGACGGAAGCCAGCTTTTTCCGGCCCGGTTTCCGCAGTCAGAATCAGAGGTTCACCGGCTATCGGTGCGTTCGCTCAAAGCTCCGGCTGCGGTTGGCGCGGCGCAACATACCCGATGATCGCCGGTTGGCCAAACCGGCGATTCTCCGGACTCTTATACGGCCGCCGGGACAACACCGGTCGGCACTCCCTTTCTTTCTTCTCCCCTGCATGGAGGCTACTTCCGCATGCGCGCAACCAGAATTGCCGTCTCCGCCGCACTCCTGGGCGCCCTCGCCCTGCCGATCGCGTCGGCAACGACCGCCACGGCCGCTCCGGGCAACGCCCTGACCCAGTCCTGCAACGACCCGGGGCCCTGGATCGTCGGCACGAAGGCCGTGACCATCCGCTCCAAGGCGTCGGTCAAGTCCACCGCCGTCGGCATCCTGTACCGCGGGCACAGGTTCACCGTCCACAGGACCAGCGGGAGCTGGCGCTACATCATGGACCGCACGACGGGCGTGAAGGGCTGGGTGTCCGCCGCCTATGTCTACCGCGACACTCCGATGTGCCTCGACTAATACCCCGCCAGTAACGGCGGCGGAGTTTCAGCGCCCTTGCCGCTTGGTCTGCCGCCGCGTCGTCCCGGCCGTTCGGGACCACCGTGTATTTGGAAGAGGAGTCTTTCTTGTCCGCCGCTCCACCCGATCCGATGGACGACGTCGTGGGCGTGCTCACCGCACAGATCGAAGCCCGCTTCGCCATGGGCATCGACCACTTGAAGGCCGCCGTTGCCGCAGCGCCGACCTACAATTCCGACGCCACCGACATCGTCAAGTGGCACGGCATGCTTCTGGAATCGCAGGCGACGCTCGACCGTGCGGAGGACGCCCTCGTGGCCGCGCTGGAGAGCCAGCCCAGCGAGGTGGGCGACCCGACGACGGAGCTGGCCCAGCGCGTCAATAAGGCCGTCGCCGTCCGTGACGGACGGGCCATGGTCGTGCGGTGGCTGCTCGACCCGAACGCCGTGGGCAAGCACGGCCTGGCCACCCGGCTGCTGGCCCGCTTCGGCCAGCGCCAGGGCCCGGCCGTACCCACCAGCCCGGCGCCGCGGCCGGCGACCGCTCAGCGGCCGGGAAGGAGCCTTGCGCGGTGAGCGCCCGGCACAAACCCAGCTCCGCGGACGACCGCCTGCACCAGGTCTTCGGCGCCCCGGTCGCCGACCTGTACACAGCCGCGGTACTCCCCGACGCCTCCCCGGCGCTGGCGCGGGCACTGGAGCTGCGCTCCTTCCTGGCCGTGGCCGAGGAACAGGTCGCCCACGTCCGCGACCGCATCCACGCCGCGATGGCCCCCGACCGGGACATGAACGACCTGTCCGCCGAGGCCCTGCGCTGGGACCAGCAGTGGCTGCAGGCGGCACTCGAAGCCCGCGCCGGCTACCGCACCGCGCTCGATCAGCTCCTGCACGCCATGCCCGCACCCGGGCAGCGCTCGCGGGGCGCACGCACCGCGCAACCGGTCCTTTCCCTCACCTCGTCCACGGCCGCGGTCGCCCCGGCACCCACGGGTGCCGGGGCGATGCGGGCCCGCCGACTGTGAAAGCCCCGGCGTGATGCACCCGACGTCCACCGAGATAGCCGGACGGATCGAGGACCTCTACGGCGCCCCGCTCGCCGCCCTCGAAGCACATGCCCAGGACCAGCCGCCCGGCATGCTCACCGCCCTCCTCGGCCTGCACAGCACACTCGCGCTGGCCGAGCGCAGCATCACCGTCCACCGCGAACGCCTCGCTCAACTCATTCACCCCGAGCGGCATATCAGCGCCCACGAGGTGGTGCACGTGCTCGACTGCGCCCGCCGGCTCGCCGAAGCGGTCGCTGTCCGCGACACCCAGGCGGTCACGGCGTCGGCCGTGCTGCAGAGCCTGGTCCGCGTCGAGCCCCCCGAGCCGGCCGAGCAGGTAGAACCGCCCGAGCCGTCGCCGGCCCCACCTACCACCACGGTGCCCCCGGCCCCGCCCGCCGCGCCCACGGCCAGCGCACCGAGCCGCTGACCCGCACGCGTATCCGTCACGATCACAGGAGTTCCTTCCTTGGCCCTCACCGGTCTGCCTCCCGACATCGACGCCGACGTCGCCCGGGTCACCGAAGCCCTCGCCATGATCACGCCGCGCTGGAACGTTCGGATCCTGCTCGCCCTGAACGGCCAGCCGCTGCGCTTCAGCGAACTCGCGGCGAAGGTGCCGTGGCTCCGCGACGGCCAGCTGGCCCCCAAGCTCAAGCAGCTGTGCGATGCCGGTCTCGCGGAGCGCACCGAGCACAGCCCGCGGCACGTCACCTACAGCGCGACCGACCGGGCCACCACGCTGCTGCCGGTCCTGCCGCTGATCGTCACCTGGGCCGAGCAGCATCTGGAAAAGCCCGAGCAGCCGCTGCCCGCGATCGAGCAGGTCGAGGACAGCCTCACGCTGCTGAACCGGCGGCACGCCGCCGCGATCTTGTGGGTGCTCAAGATCCGGGGCGAGGTCAGCGGACCGGCTCTGGCCCAGGAGGTCATCCCCGGCAGCTACCCGTCCAACGTCTACGGGCCGCTGGGGCAGCTGGTGGAGGACGGACTCGTCGCCACCGACGGCAACAGGCAGCCCTACCGCCTGTCTCCCGCCGGGGAAGGTCTCGCACCGGTGCTGAGCGCTCTGTCGGCATGGTCCGCCGGCCAGCCCCTGGCCCAGGCCGGACAGCACCCCATCTGGGGCAGCGCCCAGGCCACGCCGGGACAGCGGATGTGGCTCAACCGCCCGCCACGAGCGCAGGCGCCGACGACCACGCCCGCACCGGCCAGGACCGACCAGACGCCGGTCTGGCAGCGAACCGATCTCTTCTCCCACGCCACCCCGTCCCGCCCGCTGGCGGCACTGCCCACCGGAGGCCCGCGCCGATGACCACCCTCTCCCACACCGCCAGCCTCCGCCACGCCTGCACGGTGCTCTCCAGGCCCGGCCTGATCCGCCTGCTCACCGAGATCGACGACAACGGCCCCATCCCCCCGCGCAGCCTGACCCGCACCCTGCCCGACCTGCCCGACCACCACCTGCACCACACCGTCCGACAGGCTCGCGCCCTGGGACTGGTGTGCCACCAGCCTGGTGTGGGCCTGAACCTGACCCCGTCCGGCTCGGGCCTGGCCGACATCTACGACGCGCTCGCTCGCGTCGCACGCCGCCACCACCTTCCGGCACCGGCCTGCCAGTTCACCAGCCGTGTCCAGCACACCCTCACCCTGCTCGCCATGCCCGTCCTCACCACCGAGCAGACCGACCGGGTTTCGAAGACGGTTGCCGAGGATCTCGACGGGACGCGTGCCCTGCTCCAGCAGTGGCTGCAGGAGAACCCCCAACTGACCCAGGGCGCCGAGCCCGTGCTGGCCGCGTGATGGCCGCCAGAACCCGGCACGACCGCCGCTCCTCCCTATTCCGCGGTGTCTACCTGCCCCGATCGGTCGACGGGGCCGCGTTCGCGATGACCACATACGGCATCCCGCTCATCGTCGTCGCGACCACAGGATCAGCCGCGCTGACCGGACTCGCGTTCGCCCTGGAGTGGCTGCCGCGACTGGTGGCGTTCACGGTGGCCGGCTCCCTGGTCGACCGCCACGGCATCACCCGCGTCTTCCGTACCGCCTGCGTCGGCCGGACCTTGGCCGTGCTGCTGGCCGCACTCCTGCTCGCGGTTCCCGCTTTCGGGGTGCCTGCGGCGGTGGCGGTGATGGCGCTCGCCCCGGTGAGCGGCTTCCTCACCGAGTGCAGTTACATCGCCGCCGAGACCGCGGGCGGCGAGGCCAGCCGCATGGCCGGAGCGCGGGCGCACCGGGTGCAGTCGGTGCTGCTGGGCATCGACCAGACCGCGATGCTGGCGGGTCCTTTGGTGTCCGGTCTGCTGCTGGAGTACGGCGGCCCGGCGCTCATGCTCAGCACACTCGCGGTCTTCTCCCTGCTGGCCGCGGTCCTGCTCCCGCGCCGTCAGCACACGCCCACAGGCGAGCGGCGGAGCGCGAGCGGTGTGCGGGCCGGCTGGGGCACCCTGCGCGCCCTGCCCGCGCTGGCCTGGCTGGTGGGCGGTCTGCTCCTGTCGAACACGGCCATCGCTTTGCTGCAGGCGGCGATGCCGGTGATCGTGGTCACTGAACTGGGCCGCTCCAGCGCCGATGCGGGACTGATCTGGTCCGCCGCCGCCCTCACCTCCCTGCTCGCGATCACCGCCGCGCGCCGGGCGATCGACCGGTGGGGGCTGTGGCCCGTCGGCGCCACCGCCGCCGCCGTCGCCGCTGCCGCCACCCTCGCCGTCGCCCAGGCCGACACCTATCGCGGCTACCTCGTCCTGGTCGCCGTGCTGATGGCCGGTGAAGGCGGCCTCACCGTGGTCCTGCGCACCCTGCGCTCCCGCCTCATCCCGCCCGAGGTCTTCGCCAGCACCCTGAGCCTGACCATCCTGCTGCTCCTGCTGCCCTTCCCCGCCGCCGGACTGCTCATCGCGGCCCTCCCGCCCGGCCAGATCGGGCACGCCGTCACCGCCACCGCGCTCCTGCAGGCCCTCGGCCTGGCCGCCGCCTTCACCCGGCTGCGCACCCTGCGCACCACACCGGCCTGAACCCCCGCCCCCGAGAGGAACGACGCCCCGCATGCCCACCGTGCAGGACGAACTGCCTGGTCTCGATGCCCCGCACCGGGACGCACCCACGATCAGTGAGCAGTTCCGTGCCTTCGACGCCGAGCATCCGTGGATCTACCGCGCGCTGGAACGGCTGGTCGATGACCGCTTGGCCGCCGGAGCCGAGCGGGTCGGGATGAAGGCCCTGTTCGAGGCCCTGCGCTGGAGCCGGCCAGTGGGGGTGAAGGGGCTGAACAACAACTACACCGCCCTGTACGCGCGCAGGCTGCTCGCCGCCCATCCGCAGTGGGCGTCCGTGATCGAGGTCCGCCGACGGCGCACCCCGTAAAGCCACCCAGCCCCTGTTTGTCGTCTCGTCTGAATTTTGAGGAGTCCCTTTTCGTGTCCGACCGTCCTGTCGTCCTGGTCGTCGCCGCCGCCGACACGGAAGCCGAGGCGTACCGCGGGTACTGCCTTGAGTCCGTGGCCGCCGCCTATGACGTCGTCCTGATCACCGGCGAGGAGCCGTCTTGGGAGGTGCCGTACCTCCGCGACTGTGTGGTGGTGCCCGACCCGGCCGACCCGGTACAGCTGTCGGCCGCCGGGCAAACGCTGGCCGAGCGCTACGACCTGGCGGGCCTGTTCACCTGGACCGAGTGGTACCTCGTTGCCGTCGCCCGCCTCGCGCGCCAGCTCGGTCTGCCCACCAACGCCCCCGACGTCATGCGGGCGTGCCGCAACAAGGCCACCTCGCGTGCGCTGTTCGCCCGGCACCAAGTCCCCTCGGCCGCCTCGGTGAGCGTGCGCACCGGGGCCGAGGCCAGGGTGGCGGCCGAGCGTATCGGCTACCCGGTCGTGCTGAAGCCGGCCGCGCAGGCGGCCAGCATCGGCGTGATCCGCGCCGACACCCCCGACCAGCTCGCGAGCGCCTTTGCGTTCGCCGCCAAGGCTGCCGGTCTGGGGAAGGAGAGTACGAGCGTGTTGGTCGAGGAGTATCTCGACGGGTCCGAGGTGTCGGTGGAGTGCGTCACCTACCGGGGCGAGACCACCGTGGTCGCGGTGACCCGCAAGACGGTCAGCGAACCACCGTACTTCGAGGAACTGGCCCACTCGGTCGACGCCGCCGACCCGCTGCTCGACGGGGTCGCCCCCGCGGCCCGTGCCGCGATCCGCGCGCTGGGGATCAACGACGGCGTCAGCCATGTCGAGATGCGGCTGGTCGACGGCCGGCCTCGGCTGGTCGAGGTCAACGGCCGGATCGCCGGCGACATGATCGGCCACCTCGTGCACCTGGCGACCGGCATCGACCTGCCGCGCGCCGCCGCCGACATCGCCTGCGGCCGGGCACCCGATCTCACCCCCACCCGCTCCTCGGCCGCCGCGATCCAGCTGATCTACCCGACCGTCTCCGGCACCCTGCGCCGCGTCTACTTCGACGGCATCTGCCCCCGCTGGCTGGACCGCGTCCACTTCCAGCACCAGGCCGGCGACCAGCTCCTCCTCCCGGCTGACGGTGGCACCATGTTCACCGCCCGCATCGGCTACCTGATCACCACCGCCCCCACCGCCGGCCTCGCACGAAAGCGTGCCGACCAGGCCGCCCGCCGCCTCCACATCGACATCACCCCCCTCGCGGGCGAGGAGTCTGTCGCCAGCGGTCGCGCCGCGTGAGCCGTCCCACCGCCGCCGCCCGCCGCAGCCGGATGCTGCTGACCGGCTACTTCCTCGGCCTGGGCGTGGTGATGGCCATCTGGGGCGCCCGGATGCCCGCCGTCCAGCACGCCGCCCACCTCAGCACCGCCCAGCTCTCTTGGGTCCTGCTCGCCGCCGCCCTCGGCATGGTCGCCGGCCTCCAGGCCGGTGGCCGCCTCGCCCGGCCCAAACGGCTCCCCGCGCTCCTGATGAGCGGAGCCGTCGGCCTCGCCGGATCCCTCGCTCTGCTGGGACAGTGCCGCACCCTGGCCTCGCTGCTCGTGGCGGCGCTCGCCTTCGGAGCCGCGCACGGTGTCGTGGACGTCGCCGCGAACTCCGCGGCGGTGCGCTGCCAAAACGCCTACGGCCGGCCCATCATGTCCTCCCTGCACGCCGCCTACTCCCTCGGCGCGCTCGGCGCCGCCGCCCTGGCCGCCGCCACCGCCGCGACCAGCCACCGCACCTTGTTCCTGGCCACCGGCCTGGCACTCACGGTCGCCGTGCTCGCGGCAGGGCCGACCACCCTCGCCCTGGACGGCACCGACCAGCCGCCCACACCCAGCGGCGGCGGCAGGTCTGTGGTGCTGCCGCGCGGACGACTGTGGCTGCTGGGAGCGCTGGCGGCAGCCAGCCTGCTGGGGGAGGGGGCGGCAGCCGACTGGGCGGCCGTGCACGTCCACACCCTGGGTGGCACCACGGCCGCCGCGGCGAGCGCGTTCGCCCTCTACAGCGCGGGGATGACCCTGGGCCGGCTGACCGGCGACCGCCTCACCACCGCCTTCGGCACCCCGGCCGTAGTCCGCATCGGAGCGGTCCTCGCCGCAGCCGGACTGACCACCGGGGTCCTGGCGGACAGCGTGCCCGCCGCCCTGGCGGGCTGGACGGTCTTCGGGCTCGGCCTGTCCACCACCGTCCCCTGCCTGATCACCGCCGCCGGGGCCGGCGGGCCGAAGGCCGTGGCCACCGTCTCGGTGACCGGCTACCTCGGCCTGCTGGCCGGCCCCGCCCTCATCGGCATCCTCGCCGGCGCCACCACCCTGCCCGCGGCCCTGCTGCTTCCCGCCCTCCTCGCAGCCGCGCTCGCCGTCCTTGCCCACCGCGCCCTGGAGAACACCGCCCCTTGACCCGCACCCGCACGACCGGCCTGGACGCCGTCATCTTCGACTACAACGGCGTCATCGGCCTGCAGCCCACTCACGAGCAGTGGTGTCGCCTCGCCCGCACGGCCTCCTGGCCCGACGACGACCTGACCGGCTTCCAGCGCGCCTTCTGGAGCGCCCGCGAACCCTACGACGCCGGCCAGCTCAGCGACCTGGCGTACTGGGCCCGCGTCCTCGGCTCCCACCCCGGCCCCCGCCTGCTGCACGAACTCCTCACCGCGGACACGGACATGTGGACCGGCACCGACGAGCGAGTCCTCTCCGTCCTGCGGCGTGCCCACGCCGCCGGGCTGCCGATGGTGCTGCTGTCCAACGCCCCTGCCCACCTCAGTGACGTGCTCGACACCCACCCTTGGCGCCGGATGATGGACCAGGCCCTGTACTCGGCCCGGCTGCAGGTGTGCAAGCCGGACCCGGCCGCCTACGAACACGCCCTGAAGGCCACCGGCGCCGGCGACCCCCGGCGCGTGCTGTTCGTGGACGACCGCGCCGACAACTGCCGCGCCGCCGAAGCAGTGGGCCTGCGTACCCTGCACTACACCGGCAGCCCGGGCGATCTCGAAGCAGCACTGCTGCACACCGTCGGCTGACCATCCGGCCCTTCCACCCTCCAGGACCTCATTGCCTCCCGACAGTGACCTTTCGAGCAGCGGCGACGTGTACGTCTTTCCGCGCTACCTCGCCGGATTGCCCGGCCACGCCGACCCCAGCTTCGACCCGGTGGCCCACTGGCCCCACCACTACCCCGAAACCGGGCCGTGCCAGCTCGTCGTCGCCTCACCCGACCACCGCATCCGCATCGGCTGGTTCGGCGACGACTACGACACCTGGGTCATCAGCGCGGCCGAGGACCCCGTCTCCCCGCCCCGCTGGACCGCACGGATCAACCACGCCACGCCCCCCGAGATCGTCGCAGGACTCACCCGCGCCCTCGCCGACGAGTGGGCCGAGGACAGCAACACCTTCCTCACCCAGCCCTCCGTGTACTGGACCGACGGCATTCGCCCCCTCCTCGATGCGGGCTGGAAGCGCAACACCCCGCGCCACGGCTTCGTGGACATCGTCGCCCCGGACGGGCTGGCCGGAGCGAGCATCGATGTCGCCGCCCCGGACTCCGACGCCGAGACCGTGACCCTGTGGGCCGGACCACCGGGCTGGGCCACTCGCGCCGAAGCGGTCTTCACCGCGCGCACCCCCTCGCACCTGATCGCCGCCACGGCCGCCGCCCTCGCCGACCCCGCCCCGGTCATCCGCAGCAGGACGTCCCTGCGCCCGCGCCTGGCCGAGCTGGCCCGGCTCACGCCCGTCGCACCGCCCCAGCCCGCCGTGCCGACCCCGCTGGACGTCCGCCGCGCCGCGGCAGCCCGCCGGCCGACCGTCCTGCCGGCCCCCAGCGTGCGCCGCTGGACCACCAGCACGCCACCGCCCCCAGCACACCCGGCGGCCCGCCCGGGGCTGCGCCGCTGAACCACCCCGTTCACGCGAAAGCACCCCATGCCCCTGTACGCCCAGCAGTTCTTCACCGAGCAGCTCCAGCTCACCGACGGCACCGTCATCGGTGACTCCTACTACTGCGCCCCCGCACCCGGCTCGCCGCTACGGCTGCGGATCGACTTCGCCCGCACCACCCGCGCCGGCGAATACGACGGCCTGCGCCTGCAGATCCTCCACGCCGAGCAGGGCGTGCTGGACAGCCTGGTCCTCACGTTCGCCGCGCACGACACCTTCCGCAGCCGCGACGACGCCCTTCACCGGGAACCCGGAGACGACGGTTACGCCGTCATCCGCGACTGGAGCGAGCGCGACGGGCCACCGTGGCAGGGCGCCGCAACGACCAAGCTCCGTCGGGCGATCGAGCAGTACACCACCCTCTGGTTCCCCCAGACGCAGAAACAACAGCCGAAGCA
Source organism: Streptomyces sp. NPDC029296 (assembly GCF_055569255.1). Classification (NCBI taxonomy): domain Bacteria; kingdom Bacillati; phylum Actinomycetota; class Actinomycetes; order Kitasatosporales; family Streptomycetaceae; genus Streptomyces; species Streptomyces sp. NPDC029296. The sequence continues at coordinate 10,404 of NZ_JBVHXT010000051.1, read as the reverse complement.
AGCACACGACGCGCCCACCCCGGCCCGTCGCTCGCAGGCGGAGGCACCCAACGGGTTCTGGCTCACCGACCCGGACTTCCGCACCCGGCTCCAGAACGCCACCGTCCGGGTGCTTCACCTCCTGGCCGACTGCCTGGACGACGACTTCCGTCTCATCCAAGCGCTCGACGGAGCCCGCCACCACGCGGACGACCTCCTCGGTGTCCCGCCCGCATTCGGCGTTCTGGCTGAGGCACAGGCCGCAGCCCAGATCGTCGGAGGCGACATCGGATCGCCCTTCGACCCTGCCATCGCCCGAGCCCTCGTCCTCCTCGACCAGCGACCCGTCGAAGAACAGGAACAGGCCGTGCGCACCGCGCTGCGCCGCCTCACCCTCACCACCCGCCCCCACGCCCCGACCGCGCCTCGGCCCCCTGCGCCACCGTCCCCGTCGGCCGGCCGGACCCGCTGACCGCCGCACACCAGGAACCCCATGCAGCCCCACACCGACGCCCCCGACGGGGACGTCCATGTCTTCCCGCGCTACCTCGCCACAAGCACCGGAATCGGCGACCCCGCCCTGGAGCCCCTGCTCCAGACCGGCTGGAACCCCCACCACGACGATCTGGGCAACGCCTACCTCACCACGCCCGACCACAAGGTCCGCCTCGGCTTCCTCCCCGAAGTCGACCACGACGGCCTGTGGCGCATCACCGCCTACCACGACCCCTTCGGCCCGCCCGCCTGGAGCGCCTGGTTCAACCACTCCTGCCCGACGGAGATCGTCACCGCCTTCACCACGGCCCTCGCCGAGGCGTACCAGCAGGGACCCGGGAGCTACCTGACCAACCCCGGCGCGGGAGACTGGGCTCCCGACCCCCTTCCGGTGATCACACCGCTGCTCGCACGCGGCTGGCACATCGACCATCCCCACTGGGACGCCTTCGCCATCCAGTCACCCGACGAGCTGGCCACCCTCCAGTACGCCACCGGCGACCTGGACCCGGAAGCCGAGCTGACCACCCGGGAGACCCGCTGGGAACTGTGGGCCGGCCCGCCAGACTGCCCCTACTGGTACGCCACCGCCAGCACCAACACCCCCACCCTCCTCCTCAAAGCGGTCACCGAGTGCATCTCCGACCCCGCGCCCCTGCCCCGCTGGCGCCAGGACACCCACAGCTACGTCGAGGGCAGGGCCCAGCTCACGCCTATCCGCCCACCGGCCCCCAGCCCGCTCGACGTCAAGCGGACGGCCACCATCCGCCCGCACACCCAGCATGCGGCCAGTGTCCCGCGCTGGAGCACCACCAGGCGGCTTGCCACCGGTACACGCCGGTAACCCAGCCAGGAGACCCGTTTGGCTCTGCACGCACGCGCGTTCTTCACCGCACTTGACCTGCCTTTCCCCGACAACGCCGTCGTCGGGGACACCTACTACGCCACCCCCGCACCCGGCGGCCCGCTGCGGCTGCGGATCGACTTCAGCCGCACCCGGTGGTCCAACGAGTACGACGGACTACGGCTCGTCACCGTCCACCAGGACCACGGGGAACTTGACGTCACGGTGCTGCGGTTCGCCGAGCACAAGACGTTCGACCACCGGGACTCCACCCGTGGTGTGCAGCCGCACGACCAGGACTACGGGACGTTCAAGGAGTTCAAGCAGTGGCCCGACCGGGTGCCCTGGGAGGGCGCTCATACAGGCGGCCTGCGCGAGGCGATCGAGCAGTACACGTCCATCTGGTTCCCCGGCACCTGGGCAGCAACTGCACTGCAACGAACCGTCGGCCGCACCGCGCGAGTGGCACCGGCTCCGCCCGCCGCCCCCGGCATACGCCGCGCCCGCTGATCTCTGCATACGGTCAACCTCGCCGCCCACAACAGTCGTGCAGAACAAGCCGCTCGCCCCGGTCGCTGCGCCACCCCCGAGACCGGCGACGAGCCGAACCCGTTGATCCTTGCCGCGCCCTGCCCAGCCATAAGGAGTCTCACCGCTCGTGCGCTTCAGCCTCGTCCGTTTTGCCGCCGTCGCCGCATCGGTCACCGGTGTCCTGGCCTGGCCCCCGACCGCGACCGCCGCTGCAACCACCCCCACTCCCTCGGCTGCCTCCTCCGACGGTCCGGACGCCGGGCAGGGCAGTGTTGCCATCATCAAGAAGGACGCCGCCGGCGAACTCCTCTCCGGCGCCGCCTTTCTGCTGCTGGATGCCACCGGACAGGAAGCCGGCACCGGTACCACCGACGCCGAGGGCCGGCTGACTTTCACGGATCTGGCTGTCGGCATCTACCGGTTGAAGGAGACCTCCTCCGGCAGCTCTCTGCACGATGTCGTCGCCGACCAGGACGTCATCGTCACCCCAGGGGCCACCACCCGCCTGACGGTCATCGACCCGTTCAAGCCCGCCCGCATCCTGCTGCAGGTCAAGGACGCCACGACGGGCAGGCCCCTGCCCGGTGCGACGGTGAACGTCGGCGCCGGCAACCAGTCGCTCACCACCCTCACCACGGGCCCGAAGGGCACCGCCACCGGCGTCTTGCCCACAACCAGCCGGGAGACGCAGTTCTGGGCCAGGCAGATCACGGCCCCCGAAGGCTACGACGTCTACAAGCCGGCCAAGACCTTCAGGGCGGGCCCCGGCGCCCCGGTCACCGTGACCCTCACCAACTCCAAGAGGGCAAGCAGGCCGACCGAGCCCGGACACTCCAGGGAGCCGACCGGCACACCGACCACGCAAACCCCGGCCACCCCACACCAGCGGCCAACCGGCCCTCCCAGCACACACCCGGCATCCGGACCCACCACCCCCGACACCAAGGGCACCCAGCCGTCACCGGCCGCCACCACAGCGGCAGTCCCCATGGCCTCGGAAAACCCGACCGGCTCACTCGCCCACACCGGCGCCGACGCAACGCCGTGGATCCTCGCCGGCGCCGGCCTCCTGGCCGCAGGCGGCGCCGGCACCGTCATCGCCGCGCGACGGCGCACCGCGAGCAACAGCAGCCCACAGAACACCGCCGACCACTGAACCGAACACAGCCACGCCCCCGGAACCCGCCCTCGCGGTCCGGGGGCGCGGTCTTGTGCCGTCTTCACGGCTCGGGGGCAGCCTCCCGTCCTGCCGCAGCCGGTCAGTCGATGGCGCGGCTGAGCATGGACAGCAGCCCGCGCTCACATGCTCCCGGTCCGTCGACGTGGTCCACGAAGTCGGCGATCAGCGCCAGGGCACATCCCATCGCGCGCGATTCGCTGTCAGGGACCGGCCCGGCCTGGTCCCGCCAGACCACCGGATCATGTCCGTCGAAGACCGCGGTCACGACCCGGCGCACCATCGGCAGATCGGACGGCTCCACGACATCGCCCCACTGGCCGACCTTGTCCATCAGCGTCTTGGTGAACCGCTCGGCGAATCCCTCACCGCCCAGGCGCCCACCGCCCACGAGGTGCAGCGCGCCGCCGATCAGCCACACCGTCCCCCGGTGCAGCTCCCCGGCACCGTAGAGGGCCGTGGCCGCCGCGATGCGCTCGGACAGGGCCGGCCAGGCACTTGGCTGGTCTGGCGAGCGCAGGATGCTCGCCTGGTCCCACGCCGCCTGCGCCGCCTCGACGTGAACCTGCGCACCGCTCATCGTCATGGCCGCCGAGCGTACCCAGGGGCAGAGGCCCATCGAGCGGTGATTACCGGAATCGGGCCCGAAAGAGGGCTGGCCTACGGGACGCACTGAGAACGCTCGCCCCCTTGATGTCCGGAACCGGTTAACCCGGCACCGAGATGCACCGGAAATCGAACTAGTGATTCAATTCAGTCATGAGCCCCACACCGAACGACCTCGCCCGCGCGCAAGAGGAGTGGCATACCGCCTACCGTCAGCTCGCCGCGCGACCGCGTACCGCGCTGCGCCGCCGGGTCATCCACCTGTCGGTGCAGGTGATGTTCCATCCGTACTGGCAGGGCCGGAGGCCAGGAGCTTGGGCAGCGCTGCACGGTGCACGCCATGACCGAGCTGCCTCCTGACCCACCGCGCCTGCGGGCAATCCTCGCGCACTTGGAACGGCAGGTCGCGGAGAACGACACGATCGGCCGGTACCTGCGCCTTCAGCGTGATGCCGTCCAGGAGGCCCTGGCCCGCGCCGAGCGGCCGTCCCCGCAGCGACAGCGGCCCGCCCGCCCGGTGAAGGGCGCCGGCCCGTTGCCCGCCTTCGCCCCGGAGCAGGTCAGGGCCGGCTACGTCGTGCAACAAAAACGCACCCCGACGGGCCCGGAGCCGGCACTCATCCACCTCGCAGACTGCTCCATGATCGAAGGCACGCCACACCGGATCAGGGCAGACGAGGCCCGCGCCGCGCTCACCGACCCCACCGTCACCCCCTGCACCTTCTGCCGCCCGGACACCGACCTCGGTATCGACCTGGCGTAATTCATCGCTGCGTGGGCGCTTTGCGACCTATGGCCGGATATATTCGTACGCGTGGACGGAGTTCTTGAGCGCATCGACCCGACGGTGGACCGGACCGCCGCAGCGCGTCTGCTGGGCTGTTCATCCGACGAGGTCGGATACTGCCCGCGCTGCCAGGGGCTCACCCACCGGTACGGCCGTAACGCCCAGGTCATCTGCCCGGCCTGCCATGATGCCCAGAAGCCGGCGGCGGTCGGCGCCTCGCGCTGAGAACGTCCAGCCGCCTTACCTCACCGGGGCGCCGCTGCCTTGCTCTGGCGGCGGACCGCAGTTCGCCCGGGGCAGACAGGAAAGATCCCCGAAAGACTGGCCAACGAGTCCGGGGCATGTCAAGGTAGACGACCTCCCCGGGAAAGCCCAGGTCAGGTAGGCGATTCGCGGCCCGGCACCAGCCACGAAGGCTGGCACGCCACCGGAGTCGTGATGGGCTCGGGGACCGGATGGCCGAGACGCCGGCGGGCGGTGTCACCGTCGCCGTGCCACGGGCGTTGAGGACCAGCCAAGGCGTACTGCGCGCCCGCATTGCGGGGTTCTGCTCGGTGAAGGCGCCTTCCTCTCGACCGGCGGCCGATCCGGCCGAACGGCGTACCCGCCGCTTCCCCTCGTGAGGAGGTTTCCGTGCCGTCCACGGAAATGACCGTCCAGGATCTCATCGACCTGCTGTCCGCCTGTGAGCGTGATGCTCCGGTTCGGCAGGCGTTGAACCCGTTCTTCCCGATGGAGCACCGGCTTGCGCAGGTCGTCCAGGCCAAGGACGCGACCGGGAAGACGGTTGTCTATCTCGCCGAGGGAGGTGATGAGCACAGCCAGCTCGGTGTCCTGCCGCCCGAGGTCGCCGTGGAACTGGCCTGGCAGTCTCCCGTTCAGCCGCCGCCGCGGCGTGCCCGCCGCACCGCCCGCGGCGGCCAGTAGTTCCCCTCACCCCTGGAGGTGCCCCTGAATCCCGACGTCCCGTTCGATCCCTCCGCCCGCGGCCAGTTCCCGGCGGCCTGCTGGGTCGGCCCCCGCCACCTGGCCGGCGACGACGGCCGCCTCTACGACACCGTCGCCGACGCCCTCTCCACTCTGGGCTGGACGAGCCTGACGATGGTCCGCGGCCGGCAGGAGCCGGGCGAGGAACCGGAGGACCGGCAGGTTGTGCGCAGCACCGTTCTGCACATCAGCCCCGACACCCTGCGGTGGGCCCAGTGGCTCTTGGCCGATGAGCCGTTCCTGCTGGGGGATCTGCCGATCGCCTGGCAGGTATCGGCCCGCGCGGACACGAGCAGTCCGCTCGCGCAGTGGTCGGCGTACTTCACCCCCGATGTCCCCGGGGAGGCCATCGCCGACTTCCTCGTCGCGCTCGACGCACGCCGGCACCCCGCAACCCCGTGCGGCGGCACCGAGCTGGTCCTTGAGGCCGTCACCGGGCACGGCTGGCTCCTCGACATCGACCAGCCGCGCACGGGAGCGATGGACGCGGCGTTCACTACCCACCTCAGCTACGGCACGGTGCCGCCCCTCATCCAGGACGGCGACCCCCAGGCCCTCACCCGCGACGTGGGCCAGGAGCTGGAGGGGTGGCAGGCGTGGTCCGAGCCGGTGCTCGGCGGGGGGTGCCTGTGGGTGGCATCCTTCAGCTCCGGCGTCCCCCACGACCTGGTCGCCGCCTTCGCCCGCTCGGTCAGCTCCACCGCGCCAGTCCTGCGCCGGGTGCTCCCGGAGAGCACCCGGGACCGCCTCCTGCGCGCTCCGGCCATGTGACGGTTCAGCCCGATGCGGGTGGTGCCGAGGCGGCCGGGGCCCCCGAGGGCCTGGGGAGGGTATGAGCCCTTGCGGCAGGTGCCCAGCCGCCTCTGGCTGCCCGGTACATGATGAAGCCCGTCCATCCCTGTGGGGATGGACGGGCTTTTGTCGCATCTGCGCGGTGGGCGTTACCGCGATGTGGCCTTGGCCAGGGCCTTGTCGAGGTGCCGGTCGACGAGGGCGGGGGATCCGGAGACGATGACGAGGATGTTGCCGTCGCGGATCGTGGTCTGCTTCATCACGCTGTCGTGCCCGCCGGCGGAGAAGGTCAGCAGCTGGCTCCACTGTTCGTCGCCGAGGTGGGGCGGCGTCGTCTTCTGGGTGGTGATGTCGACGGCGGACCCGCCGACGAGGACCTGGTACCGCGGGCATCCGGTCATGGCGTCGAAGATCTTGCCCATGCCATCGGACAGCTTGCCGGGGGTGTCGCTGTACAGCTCCTCGGAGACCTCCGAGTCGCTGCTGCCGGCGTAGGTGAAGGCGGTCTCCGCTTTGCGGGGGAAGTCGAGTGAACCTCCGGTGGCCGCGTCACCGCCGAGGTCGGTGAGGGCGGGGCAGCCGAGCACGGTGACGTCGTCGTTGTGCTCGACGCGTTCGAGCTTGCGGGTGTAGCCGCTGCCCAGGTCGCTGGCAGCGAGCAGACGCTCCGTGAGCGCGGCCGACGACAGCGGACTGCTGCTGCCTGGCCCCGGCACGGCCGGGCTGGTGGAGCGGGCGGAGGAGGACGTGGCGGAAGGCGCCGTTTTGGTATGGGACGAGCAGGCGGGCAGGGCGAGCAGGGCGGCGGTGATGCCGACGGCGGTGGTGACGCGCACGCGCATGAGGTGACCCCTTGGTACTGGGAGACGGTTGGGCAGTGCGGGCTCGCAGGCCCGGTGGGGTGGTAGGGACCGGGGTCAGTAGCCGAGGTGGCGCAGGCAGTCCTCGAACGTGGCGTGGGTGCCGTCGGCTGGTCCGGAGTGCCGGTTGAACCAGGCGACGTCCAGACGCCTCTCCTGCTGCTGATGGCCAGCACGGCAGCGCAGCCAGACCTGGTGGCGGGTGGCCATGATGATCCAGTCCCGGTAGGCGCCGCTCCCGGTGCAGGTGACGATCTCGCCCTCCAGAACGAGGGGCCACGGCCAGGGCATCATCCACCCGTCGACCTGGTCGTGGCTGGGCATCCGCAACTCAGGGGGAAGGAAGTCGTCCACCTCGGCCACCGGCTCCGACGCCCCCGCATCGACCTGTGCCTCCGACGGGCTTGCAGCGGCCTCGACCTCTGGAGCCGGGGGCCAAGGCGTGCGCTGCGCTATCTCCCACATCTCCTGGTGCCGGCGCCGCGCCTCAATGACGATCGGATCCTGCTTACGGCGTCGTATCCGGTGAAACACCCTGGCGTCCTCCTGCGTCTCGTCCTGCTCGCGTCAAGATCGTCCCCGAAGGGTCCGGCCTGTTCAACTCACAAAAGCCCTAGTCACAACCGGCCGCGCCCGGATCCGGTCCGGGTGTGCGCCTGGCCGCTGGAATGGCCGGCGGTGCGCCCGTTACGGCGGTCGGCGACCACCGTGTTGCTGGTGGCGGCGGGGAGGTCGGTGCTGCGGCGCAGGCGCCACACCAGCACGTCGCTGACGGACTCGGCGGTGCCGAGTTCCCGGCGTCCCGCCGCGTCGGCGAGGAGCGCGGCGGGATCATGCCCGGCGGCTTCGATGTCGGCCAGAGTCGTGGCGAGCGCGTACCAGCCGGGCTCGGCCAGGACCTGCTCCGCCAGCTCCGGGACGGCCTCACGCAACACGGTGGTCTGCCGCTGGAGGAGTGGTCGGCTCAGGCGCCGGCCGCGCTGGTAGAGGGCGCCCAGCGGCTGGGCGGCGGCGGCCTGGTAGGCGGCCCGCAGGTGCTCCGCGGCCTGGCGGGCGGCGGCTGCCTGCTGGGCGTGGCCCTTCTTCGCGTGCCAGTGGGTGGCGGCGGTGACGAGGAAGAACAGCATGTCGATCGCCATCGCGGTGGTCGCGCCGTCCTCCCCGCGACCGAGCGCGGGACCGCCCCGGATGAGGTCGCGGGCGGCCTGCCGCAACGCCCGGTCGTGGCCGCGCTCGGCCCGCACGTGCGACCTGGAGGCCCGCTCGAAGGCGGCGGCGGCCTCGCGCAGCTCCGCGCGGGTGTGCGCGGCCGAGGTCTTCGCGAGCGCGTCCAGGACCTCGCCGGCCGAGGCGATGTACGCGGCGGCGACCGCATCTTCGGCCTGCTCGATGACGAGCAGCGCCTGCCACGCCGCGGAGGCCGTGCTCCGGCGCGCGGCGGACGGGCCGCCCGGCCCCGTAGGCAAAGGGGGCTCGACGGGCGCGGCGCCCTGGCCGTCATCGAGGGCGGCGGTGAAGCGTTCGCGGATCCGGGGCAGGGAGAGGTCCGGGGCCAAGCGTGCGCCGGGGTAGAACACCGGCTCACCGTCCTTGTTGCGGTCATCAGGCAGGGCGACCTTGTAACCGAGCAGGTCACCGGAGGGTGCGATGCGCTTGCGGACGAGCAGGCCGGCGGCGGCCAGCCGGTCGAAGAACTCCTCCTCGCCCGCCGCGCCGGCCACCGCGCGCCGTACGGTCTCGCGCAGTTCCTCGCGGGCGGTGCTTTCACGGCCCTGCCGGGCGGCCTTGTGCCGCTCGGCGCTGGTGGGCCTCTGGGCGGCGGTCCCGTCGCCGGTGTTGAGCCGCTTGAGGCCGTACTCGGCCTCGATCAGGCGGGCTTCGGCCTGCGCCCGGCCCGCGTCGTTGTGCAGACGGGGCCTTCGTCCGTCCTCGCGGACCAGGGTGGCGATGATGTGGATGTGGTCGTCGGCGTGGCGTACGGCCGCCCAGCGGCAGCCGGCGTCGTCGCCGTCGGGGGCGATCCCGGTGGCCGCGACCATGCGCCGGGCGACCTCGCCCCACTGCTCGTCGGACAGGACCGGGTCCTCGGGTGCGGCGCGCACCGACAGGTGCCACACGTGCCTGTCCGGGCGGCGACTGGGCGCGAGGGCTTCGACCGGCTGGTCGAGGAGCTGTTGCAACCGGGTGTAGGTGGCCTGCGGGTCGCGGCCGGGGTCCGGGGTGAGGCTGTCCCAGGCCGCCACGAGGTGCGGGTCGACGTGTTCCTCGTGCGTGCCGGGCCCGTACAGGTAGTACAGCAGCCCGAGGGTGCGCTTGCCGCGCTTGTGGACTCTGGGGATCATGCGGCGTGGTTCTCGGTGTCCAGGTAGTGCTGGGTGAAGGTCTCCACCCGCTTGGCGGCGCGGTGGACGGCGTCGAGGACCGCGCGGGCGTGCGGGACGTCGGCGCCGGCGTTGGTGGCTCTGGCCACCTGGTTGAGGTTGTTGCCGATCTGGCCGAGGTGCCGGCGCACGGCGAACAGCTCGGTCAGCACTTCGCGCTCGGTGGCGATCTCGGCAGCGGTGCGGTCGAGATCACGGGCGGCTTTCAGAGCGGCGTGGGCGAGGAAGGCGGCGACGCTCATGCGGCAGGCGGACGCGGCGCGCACGAGGAGCTGGTACTCGTCGTTATTCATGCGGCAGCTGGGCTGACGCATGCGCTTGTGCTCGTCGCGCAGGCGCTCACGCTGGCGCACGTGCGGCTTCGGCGGCGCGGCGTGCTCACAGCGCGGGGTGTGACAGGCGTGTGGCGTTTCCCCTTCTGGATGCGATCCGCCCTCGGTCGCATCCTGGTGGACCGGCGCCCCCCGGTGCCGGTCCACTCCCGCCCCTGAAGGGGCGGGCCAGGCAAGAGCATTGCTCCCATCGGGAGCAATGCTCTTGCGATAACTTGCTCGCCCCGAGACCGAGTTGAGTTCACCGGCAGGTTCCGGGGCGGAGCCGTTCTCGATCGGGTTCGTCATCGGCTCTCGGGCCTCGCTGCGCGGAGCCGACGCTGGACGGCGGCGGCCAGGGCAAGAACGTCGGCCGGGCCGCCGAGGAGCCGGACCGGACCGTGCGGCTCGTGCTGGACGAACCACCCACCGGTCGGCAGGGCCACCATGGCGTGGACGAGGCGTCGGCGGACCAGGACGGCGGCCCAGGCAGCCGCCTCAGCGGCCACGTCCCGGGACGCGGGAGCAGAACGGGGGATCACGTGGTGCCTTTCGGTGCGCGGGCGGGGGGGGGGGGGGGGGGGGGGGGGGGGGGGGGGGGGGGGGGGGGGGGGGGGGGGGGGGGGGGGGGGGGGGGGGGGGGGGGGGGGGGGG
>NZ_JBVHXT010000050.1:0-67896 GCF_055569255.1 Streptomyces sp. NPDC029296 | reverse complement strand
GGCGTAGACGGCCACGCTCGCGATCCCGGCGTCCCGGCAGGCCCGGGCCACGCGGACAGCGATTTCGCCACGGTTGGCGATGAGCACCTTGCGCAGACTCATTTCGAGATCCCTTCCCCGGCGCTCCGCACCGGCGCCAACGTCGACTGCCACCCGTTCCCCATCCGTACCACCTCGGCGCCCCCCGCGATGTCGCCCATCCGGTGGCCCCTCCCCGGACCGGGGTGTGCCGGGGCGGGCCGCCGCCGGTGCCCGGCGGCGGCGCGCGGCCTTCCGCTGTGGTCCGGGAGGGCGCCGCGGCCGGTACGGCCGGTGCGGTCGGCGTGGGGGTGAAGGCGGGCGCGCGGCGCCGTCACCTCGTCGGGCGCGTGGGGAGAGGACACGTGCTGCTCCGTGGTTCTGTCGTGGTCCGCGGTGGTACGTGCGTGCCGGGCGGGCCGGCTACGACGCGGTCTGCCAGCTGTGCGAGGCCAGGAACCCGGCGTTGCGCTCCAGCCGGAACCAGCGCGCGGCGGCCGGACGCGCGGCGGCCGGTTCCGCCGCCGCGCCCGCCCGCTGCGCGAGCGCCGTCAGTACGGCCGTCAGCGCGGCGAGTTCCTCGGCGTCGGCCTGTCCCCGGACGATCCGGAAGAGGGGCTCCGCGGTGCTCATGGACACAAGACCTCCGTTGCCGATGTCACTGGGGCGGGTTGCCGTGCTTGCGCATCGGCAGGTCGGCGTGCTTGGTGCGCAGCATCGCCAGGCTGCGGATCAGGACCTCGCGGGTGTCGGCCGGGTCGATCACGTCGTCCACCAGACCGCGTTCGGCCGCGTAGTACGGGTGCATCAGCTCGGCCTTGTACTCCTTGACGCGCTGCCGGCGCACCGCCTCCGGGTCGTCGGCGGCGTTGATGTCCCGGCGGAAGATGACGTTGGCCGCGCCCTCCGCCCCCATGACGGCGATCTCGTTGGTGGGCCAGGCCAGTGCCAGGTCGGCGCCGATGGAGCGGGAGTCCATGACGATGTAGGCGCCGCCGTACGCCTTGCGCAGCACCAGCGAGATCCTCGGCACGGTGGCGTTGCAGTACGCGTACAGCAGCTTGGCGCCGTGCCGGATGATGCCGTTGTGCTCCTGGTCGACGCCGGGCAGGAAGCCGGGCACGTCCAGCAGGGTCACGAGGGGGATGTTGAAGGAGTCGCAGATCTGCACGAAGCTCGCGGCCTTCTCGGACGCGGCGATGTCCAGCACGCCCGCCAGGGACTGCGGCTGGTTGGCGACGATGCCGACGACCTTGCCGTCCAGGCGGGCCAGCGTGCAGATGACGTTGGTGGCCCAGCGTTCGTGGACCTCCAGATGGGTGCCGTCGTCGACGATCTCCTCGATGACGGCCCGCATGTCGTACGGCCGGTTGCCGTCGGACGGCACCAGGTCGTACAGCGCCTCGCCGCGCCGGTCCGCCGGGTCGTCGCAGGGAACGACCGGGGCGCTCTCGCGGTTGTTGGCGGGCAGCATCGACAGCAGGAAGCGGACCTCGTCCAGGCAGGTCTCCTCGTCGTCGTACGCGAAGTGCGCGACGCCCGAGGTCTGGGCGTGGACGTCCGCGCCGCCCAGCCCGTCCTGGCTGATCTCCTCGCCGGTCACCGCGCGGACCACGTCGGGGCCGGTGATGAACATCTGCGAGGTGCCGCGCACCATGAAGACGAAGTCCGTCAGCGCCGGGCTGTAGGCGGCCCCGCCCGCGCACGGGCCGAGCATGACGCTGATCTGCGGGATGACACCGGAGGCGCGGGTGTTGCGCTGGAAGATGCCGCCGTAGCCGGCGAGCGCGGTGACGCCCTCCTGGATGCGGGCACCGGCGCCGTCGTTCAGCGACACCAGGGGCGCGCCGGCCGCGATCGCCAGGTCCATCACCTTGTGGATCTTCTGGGCGTGCGCCTCGCCGAGGGCGCCGCCGAAGATGCGGAAGTCGTGCGCGTAGACGAAGACCGTCCGGCCGTGGACCGTGCCCCAGCCGGTGATCACGCCGTCGGTGTGGGGCTTCTTCGCCTCCAGGCCGAAGCCGGTCGCGCGGTGCCGGCGCAGCTGCTCGATCTCCTGGAAGGAGTCCTTGTCGAGCAGCAGCTCGATGCGTTCGCGGGCGGTGAGCTTGCCCTTGTCGTGCTGGCGGCGCGTCGCGGCCGGGTCCGGGCCGCCACGGGCCGCCTCCTTGATGCCGAGCAGCTCGTCGAGCTGTTTCCTCATGGGTACCCTCCGGTTCCCTTGCCAACTGGTCGGTGGGGCGCGCCGGTTCAGGCCGCGCGTCCGGCGGGGGCCTCGGCGGCGAAGGCGTCGAGGACCTCGGTGAGGCGCTGGGTGTCGTCCGTGCGGTAGGTCCGCGCGCCGGGGACGATGCGGCGGCACAGGCCGCCGAGCACCCGGCCCGGACCCACCTCGACGAACCGGTCCGCGCCGGCGGCGGCCATCCGGGTGACGGTGCCGGTCCAGCGGACCCGGGCGGCGAGCTGGGCGCGCAGGCCGGCGACGATCTCCGCGGCGCCGGGGACCGGCTCCGCCGTGACGCTGGAGACGAACGGGACGGCGGGGTCGCGGAAGCGGACGCCGGCCAGTGCATCGGCGAACCGGTCCTCGATGTCGCGCATCAGGCTGCTGTGGAACGGCGCGCCGACCTTCAGCGCGACGGTCTTGGCCGCGCCCGCCTCGCGGGCGGCGCGGAGCACGCCGTCGACGGCCCCGGTCTGCCCGGACACCACGATCTGCCCGGGTTCGTTGTCGTTGGCGACCTCGACGAGCTGTCCGGTGTCCGCGGTGACGGCGGCGCAGATCTCCTCGACCCGCGCCAGTTCCAGGCCCATGACCGCGGCCATGCCGCCCGGTACCCGCCGGTTGACGCCCGCCATCAGCTCGCCGCGCAGCCGTACGAGGCGCAGCGCGTCGGCCCAGTCGAGCGCGCCGGCGCACACCAGCGCCGCGTACTCGCCCAGGCTGTGGCCGGCCACGGCATCGGGGGCCAGGCCGTGCGCGCGCAGCACCTCCCAGGTGGCGACGCTGGTCAGCAGGATGGCGGGCTGGGTGATCGCGGTGTCGCGCAGGGTGCCGGCGGGGCCTTCCCAGCAGATCCGGGACAGCGGCATGCCGAGGATGTCGTCGGCGGACCGGTAGTGGTCGCCGATCAGCTCGGGCCACCGGTCGTGCAGATCGCGGCCCATGCCCACGCGCTGTGATCCCTGGCCCGGGAAGACATAGGCGATGTCGGCCATGGCGGAACCCCCGTGTGAATGGTCGTCAGTCGATGAGGTGAGGCGGCAGCGGGCGCGCGGGCAACCGGCGTACGGCCGTGACCGGGGGCGCCGTGCCGAGAACGGCGACCGCCGCGGCGTGGCCGGGCGCGCAGGGCACGTCGGCGACCGTCCAGCCGTGCGGCCGGGACCGGGTGTCGGCGCCGAGGTAGTCGGCGGACGCGGGGCGGGCGAGGCCGGTGCCGATGCCCTTGAGGTACGCCTCCTTGCGCGCCCACAACTGGGCGAACGCGCCGGGGCGTGCGCCGGGCGGGAGCCGGTCCAGTTCGGCGCGTTCGGCCGGGTGCAGCGAGGGGGCGCAGGCGTCCACGGTGCCGGGGCCCGGCACGCGCTGCACATCGGCGCCGACGGGGACCGCCGCCACCCCGATCAGGGCCAGGCCGTGGCTGTGCGAGAGGGAGAAGTGCAGCGGGGGCGGGGTGCCCGGGACCGCGGGGCGGCCGTGCGGGCCGCCGCACCCGGGGCACGGCTCGCGGACGAGGACCACCTCGCGCGCGGGAAGGCGCAGGTAGGCACCGAGCAGGGTGCGCAGGGCGAGGTGGGAGGCGACGTACAGGGCCCGGTCGGCGGGACGGCGCAACGCGGCCGCACGCTTGCGCTCCGCCGCGTCGAGCACGTCGAGGACGTCCGGGCCGGCGAGGACCTCCGGGTGGGCGAGGACCTCCGCGTCGGCCAGGGGCTCCGGGTCGGCGCGGACGCGGGGGCCGGGTGGGGCACCCGGTGCGGGGCAGCGCACCAGCCACAGATCCACGCGCCGGCCGTCCGGCACGGGCAACGTCCCGGGCAACGGCTCCGGTACGGGGGCCGGCTCGGGCAACGGCTCCCGTGCCGATGACGTCTCCGGTACCGGTACCGCCTCCCCTGCCCGTACCCCGCCCCCGGCCCGCCGTTCCTCAGCCGGCGTGCGCAAGGCGGAGCCGGGGTTCCGGTGGGCCCGCCCAGCGGGTCAGGGCGGCGCGGACCGTCGCCGGGTCCGGTCCTCCGGCCGCCCAGGCGACGTACCCGTCCGGACGGATGAGCAGCGTGGTGCGGACGGTCGCGGCGGCGGGGACGACACGGTCGGACCACTCCGCCGCCGCCGCGCGTACCGCCTCGTCGGGGCTGAGCAGCACGAACCGGCCGGCGCCCAGGGCGCCGTCGAGCCGTCCGCCGGTCAGCCGTCCGTGGAAGAACCGTCCGACGAGCCGGTGGTCGCCACGCCCGCGCCCATAGGTGATCCCGGTACCGGAGACGGCCAGGCCCTCGCGCCGGCCCAGTGCCTCGCCGAGCGGGCCGAGGTGTCCGGCGCACCAGACCATCGCCTGCTGGGCGAGCCGGGTCCGTCCGCTCTGCCGGATGGCCGCGCGGACCAGGGAGCCCGAGGTGCGCAGCACCTCCTCGCCGACCGGGTGCGTCTCCGCCTCGTAGGTGTCGAGGAGGGCGTCGCCGCCGTGGCCGCGCACCGCCGCCGCCAGCTTCCAGGCGAGGTTCATCGCGTCCTGGAGGCCGGTGTTCATGCCCATGCCGCCGGCCGGCGAGTGGACGTGCGCGGCGTCGCCGGCCAGGAAGAAGCGGCCGTCGCGGTACCGCGTCGCCTGGCGTTCGTCGCTGTGGAAGCGCGAGACCCACCGCGGCTCGTGCATGCCGAAGTCCCGGCCCAGGATGGACCGGCACAGCCGGCGCAGCTCCTCGAAGTCCACGGACTCGTCGGCGGAGCTGTCGGTGTGCCGGTTCCAGGCGAGCACCCGGTAGTAGCCGTCGCCGAAGGGGGCGACGAAGGCGAAGCCGTGCTCGTTGGCGTCCACGGTGAGCAGGTCGGCGGGCGCCTCCTTCATCAGCACGTCGGCGAGGATCACCGAGCGCAGCACGGAGTCACCGGGGAAGGGGATGCCCAGCAGCCCCCGTACGGTGCTGCGCACCCCGTCGGTGCCGACGCCGTACGCCGCGCGGTGCGTCTCCCGGGTGCCGTCGGCGGTGGTGACGTCCACCTCGACGCCGTCCGCGTCCTGGCGCAGCCCGACCACCTCGGTGTCGTGGCGGAACTCCACCCCGAGTGAGGCGGCGCGCCGCTCCAGGACCTGTTCCACGTGAAACTGCGGGGTGATCAGCACATACGGGTAGCGGGTGCGCAGGTGCGCGAAGTGGATGTCCAGCTCGCCGAAGAGCGGCAGGGTGGGCAGCCTGGTGCCGGTGGCGATGACGTCGTCGGCGACACCGCGCGCGTCGAGCTGCTCCAGGGTGCGCGCGTGCACGGTGAACGAGCGGGTCAGGTTGCTCAGTTTCCGGCCGCGCTTCTCCAGGACCGTGACCCGGGTCCCGGCGGCGGCAAGGTCTCCCGCCAGCAGCAGACCGGTCGGTCCCGCGCCGACGATCAGGACGTCGGGGCCGGTCGCCGCGCGGGTGCCCGCCGGGGACGGCGGTACGGACTTCGACATGTCGGTTACTCCCTCGAACTCAAGACACCGGTGTGCCGGACCCTCACGACACCGGTGCGCCGAACCAGCGGTGCAGGGCCGTCGTCAGCCGCTCCGCGCCGGAGTCGGTCCAGACCACGTGACCGTCGGGGCGCACCAGGACCGCACGCGCCCCCGAGAGAGCGGAAGGGCCGTCGGCGGTGCGGGACCCGGCCGTGACGACGTCCACCCGGTCCGCCCAGCCGGCGGCGGTGGTGCGCGGCTCGGCTCCGGACGGGCTACCGGGCGCGAGGTCCAGCAGCATCCCGCGGGCCTGCCTGCCGGACGGGCCGGGGGCCGGGACCGGCTCGCCGTGGGGCAGGCGTGCGCCCAGCAGCGGATGGTCGCCGGGGCCGACGTCGTACCGGATGTCCAGGCCGCTGATCATCCCGGCCAGGTGGGCGCGGGTGTGGCGGGTGTGCGTGGGGTCGATCAGCTCGCGGAAGACCTCGCGCAGCGCCTCCACGTCCGGGCCGCCGAGCAGGAACGTCGTCTGGGCGCGGATGTTGCTCAGCACCCGCTCGCCGACGGCGTGCCGCTCGGTGTGGTACGTGTCGAGCAGGCCGTCCGGGGCCCATCCACGGATCTCGGCGGCGAGTTTCCAGCCGAGGTTGACGGCGTCCTGGAGACCGAGGTTCAGGGCCTGTCCGCCCACGGGCATCTGCACGTGCGCCGCGTCCCCGGCGAACAGCACGCGCCCGTCGCGGTAGCGCGCCACCTGGCGGGAGGCGTCGCCGAAGGCGTTGACCCACAGGGGGGTGCCGCCGCCGATGTCCTCGCCGGTGACGCGCTTCCACACGTCCGCGACCTCGGCGAAGGCGGGCGCGCCGGTGCGCGGCCGGGCCGCGCGGCCGAACTCGTGCACCATCACCCGGGTGACGCCGTCGGGGCGGCGGGCGGCGATGGCGAGGCCCCGCTCCAGCCGCTGGAAGCGCCGGTCGGGGACGTCGATGCCGGCGACGTCCGCGCGGATCAGTTCGCGGCCGGCGTCCTGCCCGGGGAAGTCGGCCCCGGTCAGCTTCCGGACGGTGCTGCGCTCGCCGTCGCAGCCGACGACGTAGCGGGCGCTCACCCGGACGGGCCGGCCGTCGGGGCCGGTGGTCTCGGCCTCGACGCCGCTGTCCGTGACGGTCAGCGTGCGCAGCTCGTGGCCGCGGCGGACGGTGGCGCCGAGGGAGAGCGCCCAGGTCTGGAGCAGTTCCTCGGTGCGGGTCTGCGGGACCTTCCACTGCCCGGGGTACGGCGTGGACAGGGTGAGGTCGAGCGGGACGCCGCCGAAGTGGCCCATCACGTCGTTCGGCGGGGTGCCGAGCGCCTGGAGCAGGCCGCGGGCGGCGAAGATCTCCATGGTGCGGGCGTGCAGGGTCGACGCGCGGGACTCGGTGGCCGGCCGGGGCAGGCGTTCCAGCACGACCACCTCGGCGCCGCCGAGGCGCAGTTCGCCGGCGAGCATCAGCCCGACCGGGCCCGCGCCGACGACGAGGACGTCAGCCCGCATGGTTCCGCTGCGCCTCGGCGTAGTCCTTGGCGTGACCGAGGGTGGCACGGCTGTTGGTGCTCAGCGCGCTCCGCACATAGGCGCGGGCCTCGGCGATACCGGCGTCGGGGCCGAGGATCCTCGGGATGTTGTCGGTGTTGAGGACCACGGTGTGCTGGGAGGAGGCGGTCACGCCGGCCTCGTTCTCGGTGAAGGTCCAGTAGCCGGTGTGCAGGTTCATCAGCGCGGGCAGTGTGACCTGCTTGTAGGCGATCTTCCGGTGCGGGAAGCACACCCGGTACGACTTGGTGGTGTGGGTCGAGCCGTCCTTGGCGCGGGTGTCCATCTCCAGGGTCTGCAGGCCCGGGTACTCCTCCTCGCACCGCACGCTCGCCACGTGCGGCAGCCGCTCGGACCAGAGGTGGGCGTCGTTGACGAAGTCGTAGACGTCCTTGGCCGACCCGGCGATCCGGACGGTGTCCTCGAAGGAGAAGGTGATCTCCTGCGCGGCGTGCGCGAACTCCACGTTGGTCTTCAGCGAGGCCAGCTCGGTGCGGGAGTTGCGGTCCACGGCCTCGTCGATCCAGGCCAGGCCCGCCGGGTCGTCGTCGACGGCGCGGTAGTCGTGCAGCAGCCGCACCCGGGCCCGCGACTCGCCGGCCGGCTCGATGATCCAGGTGCCGCCCATGGCCGCGACCGGCGGGGCGGAGACCTCCTGGCGGAAGGTGATCCGCAGGTCCCGCGGGTCCAGGGTGCGGCGCGAGGTCCAGTTCTTCGCCTCCCCGTTGGCCGTGGCCCAGATCCGGATCCGCTCCTCGGTCTCCCCGCCCTCCAGACGGTCGGCGAAGATGGTGGGCGGGAAGATGCGCGGCCAGTTCTCCACGTCGGCCAGCAGCCGGTACACCGCCTCGGCCGGGGCGGCGACGGTGATCTCGTGCTCGACCTCACGGGTGGTCATCGCGATAGCTCCTTGGAGTCGGGGGATCAGAAGTTGCCGAGGCCGCCGCAGACGTTGAGCGCCTGCGCGGTGATGGAGGCCGCGGTGTCGGAGGCCAGGTAGCCGACCAGCCCGGCGACCTCCTCGGGGGTGGAGTAGCGGCCGAGCGGGATCTTGGACTGGAACTTCTCCAGGATCGCGTCCTCGGTGGTGTCGTAGGCGGCGGCGTAGCCCTGGCGCACCCGCTGGGCCATCGGCGTCTCGACGTAGCCGGGGCAGACCGCGTTGACGGTGATGCCGGTCGGCGCCAGCTCGTTGCCGAGGGCCTTGGTGAAGCCGACCACGCCGTGCTTGGACGCGGAGTACGGGGCGCCCAGGACGACGCCCTGCTTGCCCGCGGTGGACGCGATGTTGATGATCCGGCCCCAGCTCTTGTGCCGCAGCCCGCCGGTGTTGAGCACCTCGCGGGTCAGCCGGAACACGCTGTTGAGGTTGGTGTCGATCACGTCGTGCCACAGCTCGTCGGCGATGTCCGCGGTCACCCCGCCACCGCTGCGGCCGGCGTTGTTCACCAGCACGTCCACCGTGCCGAACCGGTCCACGGCCGCCCGCACGAACGCGTGCACGTCGGCCTCGGAGCGCACGTCCAGCGTGGCGCCGTCCGCCTCCAGGCCCGCGCTCTGCAGTTCCTTCACGGTCGCGGCCACGTTCTCGGCGTCGCGCGCGCCGAGGAACACCCGGTGCCCCTGCTCGGCCAGCAGCCGGGCCACGGCCAGACCGATGCCACTGGTCGCCCCGGTCACCAGGGCGACCCGCTTGTGCTGCGCCATTGTTTCCTCCTGCGGATCTCGATGCTGAAAAGGCCGCCGCCGGACCCGGGGTGTTCGCTCCTCGGGTCCGGCGGCGGGGCCGCGACGGTCGTGCGCGACCGGTGTCGGGCGCCGGCGCCCCGGTCAGGCCGCGGTGGGCTGGCCGATGTGCTCGTTGACGACCTCGATGAGGGCGCGCGGGGTGGTGGCGTCGGTCAGCGCGGTGTCGTCCAGCGTGATGCCGAACTCGCGCTCGATGCGGCCGCCGGTCTCCAGCAGCGCCAGGGACTCGTAGCCCAGCGCCTCGAACTCGGAGTCGAGGAAGTCGTCGCTGTCCAGGTCGACGCTCTCGTCGGCGCCGGCGCCCTCCAGGAGGATGCGCTTGAGGTCGTCGACGGTGAATTCCTGAGTGGCCATGGCTTTTCCTTCTTCCGTGAACAAGCGCGGCGGCCTTGCCGCGGGGACTTCCGTGAACAAGCGCGGCGGTCTCGCCGCGGGGACTTCCGTGAACAAGCGCGGCGGCCTCGCCGCGCGGACGTCAGTGGGCGGCGCGGACCACGAGCGCGGAGTTGAACCCGTTGAAGCCGCGGGCCAGGACGAGCGCCGTGCGCACCTCGGCCGGACGCGCCTCGCCCGTCACCAGGTCCAGGTCGTAGCCGTCGGCCTGCTCGACGTTCGTGGTGGGCGGGATCAGCCCCTCCTCGATGGCGAGCAGCGCGGTGGCCACGTCCAGCGGGGCGGCACCGGAGTACAGGCGGCCGGTCATGGTCTTGGGCGCGGTGACCGGGACGCCCCGGGCGCCGAAGACGGCGGTGAGCGCGTCGGCCTCGACGCGGTCCAGCTCCGGGATCGCGGCGGCGTCGGCGAACACCACGTCCACCTCGTCCGGGGTCGTGCCCGCGTCCGCCAGGGCGAGTTCGATCGCCTTGCGCAGGCCCGGCGGGCGTCCGCTGCCCGGCCTGGGGTCGAACGTGGAGCCGTAGCCCGCGATCTCGCCGTACGTCCGGGCGCCGCGCTCCCGCGCTGCCTCCGCGTTCTCCAGGATGAGGATCGCGCCGCCCTCGCCCGGGACGTGGCCGCGCGCCTCGGCGTCGAACGGCAGGTACGCGCGCGACGGGTCGTCGCTGGTGCTCAGCCGCTTCCCGGCGAGCTGGGCGACCCAGCCCCAGGTGCACACCGACGCGTCCATGCCGCCGGAGACGACCAGCCGGGTGCCCTTGCGGATCTGCCGGCGGGCCTGGGCGAGCGCGTCCAGGCCGCCCGCCTGCTCGCTGACGACGACCCCGCTGGGCCCCTTCATGCCGTTGCGGATCGAGATCTGCCCGGAGTTGACCGCGTAGAACCAGGCGAAGGACTGGTAGGCGCTGACGTGCTGGCCGCCCTTGCTCCACAGCGCCTGGAGTTCGCGCTGGCCGAACTCGAAGCCGCCCGAGGAGCTGGCGGTGACCACGCCCATGTCGAACTCGGGCAGCTCCCGCGGCTTCACCCCGGCGTCCGCGAGCGCCCAGTCGGCGGCCACGAGCGCGAGCCGCGTCATGTGGTCGGTCTGCGGCAGCAGCCGGCTGGGCAGGTGGTCGCGGGCGACGAAGCCGGGGACCTCGCCGGCCAGCCGGGCGGGGTACCGCGCGGGGTCGAAGCGGGTGATGCGGCCGATGCCGCCCTTGCCGGTCCGGGTCGCCGCCCAGTAGTCCTGGGTGCCCAGGCCGTTGGGGGCGGCGACGCCCAGTCCGGTGACCACCACCTTCGTGGCCGTGCCGGTCATGCCACGCTCCTCTCGGGCCGGGCGAGCACCATGGCGCTCTGGAATCCGCCGAAGCCGCTGCCGACCGTCAGGACGGTGTCCGTGCGGTGCTCGCGGGCGGTGAGCGGCACGTAGTCCAGGTCGCACTCCGGGTCGGGGGTGTGCAGATTGGCCGTCGGGGGCACGACGTGGTGCTCCATGGCCAGGGCGGACGCGGCGATCTCGATGGAGCCGATCGCGCCCAGCGAGTGGCCCACCATCGACTTGATGGAGGAGACCGGCGTGCGGTACGCGTGGTCGCCCAGGCTCTTCTTGAACGCGGCGGTCTCGTGCCGGTCGTTCTGCTTGGTGCCCGAGCCGTGCGCGTTGATGTAGTCGATCGCGTCGCCGTCGATCCGGGCCTCGCCGAGCGCGACACGGATGGCCTCGGCCATCTCCGCGCCGTCGGGACGCAGCCCGGTCATGTGGTACGCGTTGGAGCGGGTGGCGTAGCCCGCGATCTCGGCGTAGACATGGGCGCCGCGCGCCCGGGCGCTCTCCAGCTCCTCCAGCACGAAGAAGGCGGAGCCCTCGCCCAGCACGAACCCGTTGCGGGTGCCGTCGAAGGGGCGGGAGGCGTGCTCGGGGTCGTCGTTGCGCGGGGTCGTCGCCTTGATCGCGTCGAAGCACGCCATGGTGATCGGCGAGATCGGCGCGTCCGACGAGCCGGCGATCATGACGTCGGCCGAGCCCTCGCGGATCAGCTCCACCGCGTGGCCGACCGAGTCCAGGCCGGAGGTGCAGCCGGTGGAGACCACCGTGCTGGGGCCCTCCGCGCCCACCTGCCAGGCGACCTCGGCGGCGAAGGAGCTGGGGACCATGTGGTCGTACAGGTGCGGGACCGCGTAGGTGTGGTCGACCAGGTCCAGCAGGCCGCCGTTGCTGACGACGCGGTACTCCTGGTCCAGGCCCATGGTCGCGCCGACCGCGCTGCCCACGGTGACGCCGACGCGGTAGGGGTCGATGCCGGTCAGCTCGATGCCGCTGTCGGCGACCGCCTCGCGGGTGGCGACGACGGCGAGCTGGGCGGCGCGGTCCATGCGCCGGATCTCCTGCGGGTTCAGCCCGTGCTCCTCGGGATCGAAGTCGATCTCGGCGGCGACGCGCGAGCGGAACTGGGAGGGGTCGAAGAAGGTGATGCCGCGGGTCGCGGTGCGGCCCTCGCTCAGCAGGCTCCAGAAGTTCTTCACGCCGATGCCGCCCGGCGCGAGGACTCCGATGCCGGTGATGACGACGCGCCGGGGCGTCATGCGGAGGCCTCCCAGTGGTAGAAGCGGGTGGCCATCGCGTCCTTGGGCGAGCGCCACGTCTGCGGGTCGTACGCCTCGATGAAGGGCTTGAGGTCCTCGCTGATCCGGATGAAGCGCGGGTCGGTCCTGGCCTCCTCGATCAGCTCGCCGCCGTTGTCGGTGTCGAAGTCCTGGAGGTGGAAGTACAGGCCCCGGTACTTGAACAGCTGACGGCGGCGGGTGCCCATGCGGTGGGGCATCTCGGTGTCGTCGAAGGCGCCGAAGAGGCGGGCGACGTCGTCACTGGCGTGCGGCTCCATCCGGGCCACGATCAACGTGCTGTGCTTCATGGTGGGTGTCTCCTCACGACGGTTCGCGACCGGACGCGGCCGGGCGCGGCCGGTGGTGCTCGGGCGGGTGGCGCAAGAGGTGGGGTGGTGGGGCGGGCGCGGGGTCAGCGGGACGGGCCGAACCAGCGCTCCAGGGCGGCGGGCAGCTCGCCGGGCCCGCCGGGCGCGATCCAGGCCACATGGCCGTCGGGGCGCACCAGGACGGCGGTGGCGCCGGCCGCCGCGTGCTCCGGGGTGATGCCGTGCGGGGCCGCGGTGACGGTGTCCACGCGGTCCGCCCAGCCGGCGGCGGCGTGCCGGAGCGCGGGGTCGTCGGCGAGGTCGAGCAGCAGGCCGCGTGCGCTGTGCAGCAGGGCGGTGGTGCCGGTCTTGTCGCCGTCGGCGGTCACGAGTTCCAGGTGCGGCATGCGGCGGCCGGGCAGCGGGTGGCCACTCGCGCCGACGTCGTAGCGGATGTCCAGGCCGCTGATCATGCCGGCGAGGTGGCGGCCGACGTCCTCGTACGCGATCAGTTCGGAGAGCACGTCGCGCAGCGGCTGCATCTCGCTGCCGCTGAGGTAGAGCAGGCCCTGGGCCTGGGTGTTCGTCAGCAGCCGGCGGCCCACCGGGTGGCGCTCGGCGTGGTAGGTGTCGAGCAGTGCCCCGGGGGCCGTGCCGCGCACGACGGCGGCGAGCTTCCAGCCCAGGTTGACCGCGTCCTGGATGCCGGTGTTCATGCCCTGGCCGCCGGCGGGCAGGTGGATGTGCGCCGCGTCGCCGGCCAGCAGGACGCGGCCGCGGCGGTACTCGGTGACCTGGCGGGCGGCGTTGCCGAAGGCGCTGATCCACACGGGGGTGGCGCCGCTGATGTCCTGGTGGGTCAGGCGCTGCCAGGCGGCGGCGACCTCGGCGAAGGGCGGCGGGCCGGTGCGCTCGCGCGGCGGGTTGTCGCGCTCGCAGACGATGATGCGGTGGATGCCGTCGCCGATGGGCACCGACATGGCCATGCCGCCGGGCACGGACTCGCCGATGGGGCGGGGCCGCACCTCGCAGTCGGTGATGTCGGCGAGGTACATCTCCATGGTCGCGGCGGTGCCGGGGAAGTCGAATCCGGCGAGCTTGCGGACCGTGCTGCGCCCGCCGTCGCAGCCCACCAGGTAGCCGGCGCGCAGACGTTCGGGGCCGTCGGGGCCCTCGGTCTCGACGAGGACACCGTCCTCGCCGGCCGTCAGGGCGACGAGTTCCCGGCCGCGCCGCACCCGGACGCCCAGCTCGGCGAGCCATGCGCCGAGCACCGCCTCCGTACGGTGCTGGGGCACGTCCTTGACGCTGAAGTGGGCGCCGTCGAGCACGCCGAAGTCGACGGGGGTGCCGCCGAAGTGGCCGAGCTTGCTGGTGACGATCTCGCCGAAGCGGGGCAGCAGTCCGCGCTGGTCGAAGACCTCCATGGTGCGAGGGGTGAAGCCGAGCCCGCGGGATTCTCCGCTGGGCTGGGGAAGGCGGTCGATGACGACGGTCTCGACCCCGGCGAGGCGCAGTTCACCGGCGAGCATCAGCCCCGAGGGGCCTGCTCCCACGATGACCACGGGAACGTCGACGAGGGCAGCGTCCATCCGCGCCTCCTTTCCTGTTGCGTACGTCCCGGTACGGGGAGACGCCGGTGAGTTGGCTGATGGCACGTCGGATCGCCGTCGCACGCGGGCCATTGCTCGCTCGCGGGCGGACGGCGGCAGACGGGAGGGAAGGTGAGGGTGAGGGTGATCGAGCGTTGCGGCGGTACGGCCGCCAGGGAACGGCACGGACGGGTGAGGCCGGTGGGACCGCGTCGGCGAGGTGGCTCTTCACGCCCCGGCGACTGGCACGAGGCGGAGCGAACACCGGCCTGAGGGCACACGTGTGCCGCCCGATCAGCGTGACAGGTGGGCCGGATGTTTGTCAATCGCCCGGCGCGAAGGGCTTGTTCGCGCGGCCGGAAGGGCACCGGCCGCGACGCCGGGCGGGCGCCCGCTCAGCCCAGGACGCGGTGGTGGGGGCCCAGCGACAGGCTGAGCTGGGTCGCGGCGGTGGTCGTCGCGTCGATCACGTCCGGGTGCGCCGCCCCGGCGTCCGGCATCAGCACGAGGACCGCGCCGAAGACCCAGCCGTCCCACATCACGGGCGCCGCGCAGGAGTTCCAGCCGGCGACGCACTCCTCCAGGCCGATGGCGTGGCCCCGGTCGCGTATGTCGCGCAGCGAGTCCCACAGCGCGTCGTTGTCCACCAGCGCGCCGGGGCCGGCCTCGGCCACGGCGGGTTCGGCGGCGACCCGTTCCTGGATCGGGCGCGGGAGGTACGCGAGGATCGCGCGGCCCGACGCGCCGGTGCGCAGCGAGCGGGTGACGGCCAGCACCTCGCGGGGCGTCATGCCGAGTTCGGACAGGTCGGAGTCGCCGACGGCCATGTCGACACACTGCCGCTGGGCACCGCCGAACGGGGCGAGCGTGTAGAGGAAGGCGAGTCCGCCCCCGGTGGCGGCGCGCAGCCTGAGCAGGACCGACCGGGCGGTGTGGCGGTCGAGGGTGTGCGCCATGGCCTGCATGCCCACCAGGGCGGCGGTGGTGCCGAGTTGGTATCTGCCGCGGCCCACGCGGTCGAAGACGCCCTCGTAGATGCCGGACTGCAGGATGCGGTGGACCGCGGAGTCGTCGAGTCCGGCCGCCTCGGCCAGTTCCCCGGGGCCGTGCGTGCGGCCGCGCAGCTTCACGAACGCCTGCTGGACCCGGAAGACGCGCTCGGCGTGGCCGGTTCCGCCCGTACGGATGCGATCGCCGGACTGTCCCCAGGCCGGATCCGCGTGCATGTTCATGGCGACCCCCGTCTCTCCACCACGCACGATCCAAGCCATCCTAACCAGACGGCTTGGTGACAATCCGTCAGCAACAGCGGCTCCGCCGCCGCCGACCCGACCCCCCGAACGAGGAACAAGCCGGATTCACGGACATACACGCACATGGAGGAGCAAAAGGGTGCGCGTTTTCGGGGAAATCGCCGTCGAGCATACGGGGACGCATGCCCACGGAACCGGACACACCTCCTGCGATTTCCCGCCCCGTGAGAAATGATCGACGCGTTCCATTTTCCCCTTTCTTTGCTTGACTCAGCCTTCCCGGCCTACGCAGACTGTGAACTGCGAGCCGGGGGCTACAGGCCTGAATTGATACGGTTGCACGGGGGCAGGCCAGACTGATAAACCGCGATTCCAGCGCACCTATCCGGTACATTCCAACCATCATTCACTCAGCGCGCGCCGCGCCATGTCCGCCGCGCAGCGCCCTCTTGCCGTCGCGCGACAGGTGAGGTGCGACAGGCGTCACCACCTGGCCAGATCATGGCCTGCCAGCCATGACCCAACGACGGGTCCGACAAACAGCAATTCCATTTCAAAAAACGGGGAACACGGAATGCGCCAAGCTCTGCCATTGTCAGAAACGTCGGATGACCAACCCTGCGCGGATGCACTGATCCCTGCTCTGCGCGCACTCGCGGAGCTTTACGAGGAATGCGGGCGGGTGTTAGCACACACCCCGTACAGCCTGCGGCAGCGCGTCACCGGAAGCCGGGCCATCGGTATTTCCCTGAACGAGAAAGCGATGGCGCTCCGGACCGAGATGAAGAACACGCTCGCCTCCTGGGCGCGCCTGGTGGTGGACGAGTGCGGCACGGCCGTCCCGTCCCAGGAGGGGGTCCGCCCCCTGGTGTCCTTCCTCGTCCGCCATGCCGGCTGGCTGGCCGCGCATCCCGCGGCCGGTGACTTCACCGAGGAGATCACGGCACTCGCCAGGTCCGCCCGCCGTATCGCGGGTCCCGGCCCGGCCCACCGTGTCGACCTGGGGCGCTGTGTGCGGTCCGGCTGCTCCGGCACGCTGCGCGCCGTGGTGCACGACGGCGACGACACGGCGCCGGGGCAGGTCTCGTGCGACGCCGGGCACGCGCTGCCGCCGCAGCAGTGGCTGCTGGTCGCGCACCGCATGCGGCGGACCGCCTCGCGCGGCGAGCGGGCCACCCGGCGCCACGACGGCGAGCGGGCCGGCACGCGGGAGGAGGCCGCCCGATGAGCCATCCGCAGCGGCGGCGCTTCGTGCCCACCGAACTGGCCGCGCTCGCGGCCGGGGTGACGGAGGCCACCATCCGCAAGTGGGCCAGCCGCGGCAAGATCACCCGCTACGGCAGCCCCCGGCGCGCCCAGTACGACCTGGACGAGCTCATCGCCCTCGTCGCCGACCGGGCCGACGCCCTCGGCTGACCACCGGTCGCGTCAGGACCCGGGCTCGGACGCCGAGCCGGACCGGGGCCCGGGCCCGGGTTCCGGCCCGGGCCCGGGTTCCGGCCCGGGCCCGGGTTCCGGCCCGGCTGCGGCTTCCGGCCCGGGTGCGATCAGGGTGCGGAACAGCGGCGCCGCCAGGCGCAGTACGTCGTCCAGGTCGGCCTCGGCCAGGTCCGGCATGCGCAGCAGGTACCGCTGGGTCGCGATGCCGAACATCATCGCCCCGGACAGCGCGGCGCGCAGCCGCGCGTCCGGGGCGTCGACGTTGGCCGCCACCCGCTCGATGGTCTCCTTGGTCACATGACGGCGCAGCAGCTCGGCGGCCTCCTCGCTGGTCATGCTGGTCCGCAGCAGCACCGCCATGGG
Source organism: Streptomyces sp. NPDC029296 (assembly GCF_055569255.1). Classification (NCBI taxonomy): domain Bacteria; kingdom Bacillati; phylum Actinomycetota; class Actinomycetes; order Kitasatosporales; family Streptomycetaceae; genus Streptomyces; species Streptomyces sp. NPDC029296. The sequence goes on along the minus strand of NZ_JBVHXT010000050.1, from coordinate 50,958 downwards.
GCTGTCCGGGTCGGCGGCCCAGCTGCTCAGCATGGCGCGCAGGTAGTTGTCGACCGTGCGGGCCGGGTCGGGGGTCGTCAGCTCCTCGATCGGCACGTGCCAGCTGACCGCCTCGCGGAAGAGTTCCTGCTTGGTGCCGAAGTACTGGATGACAGACGCCTTGTCCACACCCGCCTCGGCGGCGATGGCCCGGATCGTGGCGCGTTCGTAGCCGACCTCGGCGAATTTCCGGCGCGCGGCCCGCATGATCCGCCGGCGCGTGCGCTCGCCCTTGCGCTCGGGTTCCGCGCCGGTGGCGCCGGCCCCGGCACCGGTGCCGCCGCCGGTCACCCGAAGTCCCCGGCGTGGTGGGCCGCCCACTCGGCGTAGGTGTGCGCCGGGCGGCCGGTCACGTCCCGCACCGCCTGGCTCACGGGCACCGTCGTGCCCGACTGACGGGCGTACATGCGCAGCAGGGAGTCCACCGTCTCCGCCTCCAGGTGCCGGGTCATCCGCTCCCGCGCCGCCTCGGGCGTCAGCTCCTCGAAGCGCAGTTCCCGGCCGAGCACCCGGCCGAGGATCCGTACGCGCTCCGCCTGGGTCAGCGACTGCGGTCCGGTCAGCTCGTGCGCCCGGCCGATGTGCTCGTCGTCCAGCAGGGCGCGGGCGGCCACGGCGGCGATGTCCCGCTCGTCGACGGGCGCCGTGGCGGCGTCGCCGTACGCCGCGCGGACCACGCCCTCCGCCCTGATGCCCCACGCCCACGGCAGGTCGTTGACCATGAAGGGGCCGGGGCGCAGGAACGTCCACGGCAGACCGGAGGCGATCACGGCCTGCTCGTCGGCCGCGTTGAGCCGCCCCATCCGCTCCCGCTTCAGGTGCTCGTCCACCACCGACTGCGAGGACAGCAGCACCACCTGCTTCAGCCCCGCCCGGGTCGCGGCGTCGAGGAACGGTCGCAGGCGGCCGTGCACGGGGAAGAGGAACGCCCGCTCCACGCCGTGCAGCGCGGCGGTGAGGGAGTCGGCGTCGGTCAGGTCGCCCCGGGCCACGTCGACATCCTCCGGCAGGCCGGCGCGCCGCGGGTCACGGGTGAGCGCGCGTACCCGCGCTCCCGCGTCCAGCAGTTCGCGCACCAGGTTCCGGCCGACGTTGCCGGTCGCCCCGGTCACCAGGATCATCCCTCAGCCTTTCGTCCGTACGCGAGCCGTCGAAAGGGGGCGGGCGGGCCCCGGCCGACGGGGGTCGCGCAGGGCATGTCACACCTGCGCACGGCCGGGACACTCGCCGACTCCCTTGCCAGCAAGGGGCGTTGACGACGCTACGCCCGCCTCCGAAAAAAATCAACGCCTGTATAGTTCTACGCCTTCCGACCTAAGACCGCAGGTCCGGCCACTGATCCACGGCCGAAGGCCCGCGTCCGGTGCCACCCGGCGGCCCCTCTGAACCCCTGCCCGGCGGCGGCCGGCCCCGGTGCCGTCACCCGGCGGACGGCCCCCGGGCGCCGGCCGGTGCCGGTCCCCGGACGGCGGCCCGCTCGGTGCGGGCGGCGGCGGCCGTGACCGCCGCCGCGGCCAGCGCGAACGCGGCGCCCGCCCCGGCGACCCACGCGGCGCCCGCCGCGCCGAGGATCCCGGCGCCCAGTACGCCGGACAGCGAGATCGCCAGGTACATCACGGCGGCGTTGAGGGAGACCGCCAGGGGTTCGCTGCCCGGGCCGGCCAGCGCCATGACGCGCTGCTGCTGCGGCGCGGTCACCGACCAGGAGGCGATGCCGCACACCGCCGTCAGCGCGACGGCCGCCGGGTAGGAGGAGCGGGCACCGGCCATCACCGCGAACACCGCGGTCAGCAGCAGCATCGCGCCGGTGACCACCGCGTGCGGCCCCCTGCGGTCGGCCAGCCGGCCCGCGGTGAGGTTGCCAGCCGTCCCGGCCAGGCCGAACACCAGCAGCAGCGCGGCCACCCGGGTGCCGTTCCCGCCGGTGGCGGGCTCGAAGACGGCGCTGATGTAGGTGTACGGCAGGTAGATGCCGATGAACGCGACCAGCGTGCCGGCCAGCGCCCCGGCCACCTTGCGGTCGGCGAGCGGGGCGAGGCGCCGGCGCAGCCGGGTCGGGCCGCCGAGGGTGACGCCGGGCAGCCGCAGGGCGATGACCGGCGCCACCAGCAGGGCGAGCGCGGTGACGAACCACAGGGTGGCCCGCCAGCCCAGCGCCTCGCCGATGACGGTGCCGAGCGGGGCGCCCAGGGCGAGCGAGGCGGTCAGCCCCACGGTGACGACGGCGATCGCCCGGCCCCGGTGTTCGGGCCCGGCCAGCGTCGCCGCGGTGGCGCCCGCGTTGGGGGTGAACATCGCGGCGCCCGCCGCGGCGAGCACCCGGGCGGCCAGGACCACCGCGTAGTCGGGGGCGAGGGCGGTCACCACGTTGCCGGCGGCGAACACCGCGAGCCCGGTGATCATGACCGTACGGCGGGACCAGCGGCCGGTGAGGGCGGCGAGCACCGGGGAGAGCAGGGCGTAGGCCAGCGAGAACACGCTGACGAGCTGGCCCGCCGCGCCCAGGGAGACGCCGAGGGAGTCGCCGATGGCGGGCAGCAGGCCCGCGATGACGAAGGCGTCGGTGCCGACGGCGAAGGTCCCGAGCGCGAGCACCAGGGCGTGGGTCCGCCAGGCGTGCCCCACAGGGGCCGCGGGAGGGGTCATGGGAGCACCTGCGTTTCGATGGTTGTCGAATACGTCGATGCGGATCGTAATAGAGGTTCGATGTGTATCGTAGATGTCGAGCAACATCGCCACAGTCGCGCGCCGTCGTCACCGCCGCGCCGGTGCCGCCCGGCCGCGCTGGGCGCACAGAGCCTGGAGGCAGGATGCGAACGACGGAGGAGACCCGGCTGCCGCAGCCGGACCTCGCCACGGTGGAGATCGGCACCGTGCTGCAAGCCCTCGCGGACCCGGTGCGGCTGCAGATCGTGCGGCTGCTCGACACCCTCGGCGAGGCGCCCTGCGGCGCGCTGGACCTGCCGGTCGGACGCTCCACCGTCTCCCACCACCTGCGCACCCTGCGCGAGAGCGGCGTCGTCGAGACCCATCTGCGGGGCAACACCCGGGTCAGCCGGATCCGCGGCGAGGAACTGGACCGCCGCTTCCCCGGCCTGCTCGCCGCGATCCTGGGCGCCGCACCGGCCGCGCGAGGGAGCGCGGCCGGACCCGACCAAGAGGGAGAACGTTAGATGGGACGGTTCGCACACCTCGCCTACACGGACAGCGTGCGCCGCGTCCAGGAGGAGCAGGGCAGTGGGCAGTTAGGTCTGCGCGCCCTCGCCCAGCCCGACGCCGGCCCGGACGCCCTCGGCCCCGACGAGGCCGCGTTCCTCGCCACCCGGGACGGGTTCTACCTCGCCAGCACGAGCGAGACCGGCTGGCCGTACATCCAGTTCCGCGGCGGCCCGGCCGGCTTCGTGCACGTCCTGGACGAACGGCGGCTGGCCTGGGCGGAGGTGCGCGGCAACCGGCAGTACATCACCACCGGCAACGTGCGCTCCGACGGCCGGGTCGCGCTGTTCTTCATGGACTACGCCCGGCAGGCCCGCCTGAAGCTGCTGGGCCGGGCCCGCACGCTGGGCCTCGACGAGGATCCCGCGCTCGCCGAGCGCCTCGAGAAGCCGCGCACCGACGGCCGGGTGGAACGCCTGATGGTCGTCGAGGTCGAGGGCTTCAACTGGAACTGCCACCAGCACATCACCCCGCGCTACTCCGAGGAGGAGCTGGAGACGGCCCTGCGCCCCGTCCGCGCCCGCATGGACGCCCTGGAACAGGAGAACGCCCGCCTGCGCGCCCGCCTCGCCGAACTCGGCGAGGCGGACTGACCGAGCCGGCCCGGGGCACGGCACACCGCGGCGCGCACCCCGAACCGCCCGGTCTCCTCGGCCGCCGCCCGCCTACGGCAGGTGCCCCACCGTGGGCGGCCTGCCGCCGCCGGTGAGGGCTCGCCGCACGAAGCCGATCACTCCCGTCGCGGCGGCGGTCGCGGCGAGGCTGCCGAGGGCCACCAGGCCCACGCCGATCACGAAGAGGCCGCTGGCCTCGCCGGACCAGTCGTAGTACGCCGCGGCGGTCAGGCCGGCCGAGGTGCCGAGGACGGCGGCCAGGGGATGGCGGCGGGCGGTGGCCCAGTACACCGGCGCCAGCTGGGTGACGACCAGCCCGAGGATCTGCCAGGCCTGGTAGGGGCCGGTCGTCGTGCCGTCCGCCTGTACGTCCGGTCGCTGGTCCCAGCCCAGCCAGGCGGCCCACGCCAGGGGCGCGGCCACGGCCGGCGCGAGGACCGGCAGCAGGCGCGAAGCGGTGTTCGCCGGTTTCTTCGGTCCATTTCGCATACCCCCACCATCGCGCCGCGCGCCGCCTCCGCACAGAGCACGCGTACTCAGCCGCGCCCGAGTACATGCCCCGGTACGTCCCCGGGTACCTGGGCCGGTGCCGCCCGGGCGCACGGCCGGGTCCCGGGCTCCGCACGGCCGGGATCTAGGCTTCCCCCAGGAGGAGATTCGCTTCGTCAGTGCGGTCTGTTGAAATGAAGGAAGCCCCGTTGAACTTCTGGTCGCTCTACAGCCACGGCTTCGCACGCATCGCCGCGTGCACGGGCCACACCGTCATCGCCGACCCGCACGCCAACGCCGAAGCGGTCCTGCGCCAGGCCCGCCGCTGCGCGGACGAGGGCGTCGCCGTCGCCGTCTTCCCCGAGCTGGGCCTGACCGGCTACTCCATCGAGGACCTGCTGCTCCAGGACGCCCTGCTCGACCAGGTCGAAGCGGCGCTCCGCACGGTCGTGGCCGGCTCGGCCGAGCTGCTGCCCGTCCTGGTCGTCGGCGCCCCGCTGCGCCACCGCCACCGGATCTACAACTGCGCGGTGATCGTCCACCGGGGCCGCGTCCTCGGCGTCGTACCGAAGTCGTACCCGCCGAACTACCGCGAGTTCTACGAGCGCCGGCAGATCGCCGACGGCCACGACGAGCGGGGCGGCAGCATCCTCGTCGCCGGCGCCGAGGTGCCGTTCGGCGTGGACCTGCTGTTCGCGGCCGAGGACGTCCCCGGGCTGGTGCTGCACACCGAGATCTGCGAGGACATGTGGGTGCCGGTGCCGCCCAGCGCGGAGGCCGCCCTCGCCGGGGCCACCGTGCTGGTCAACCTCTCCGGCAGCCCGATCACCGTCGGCCGGGCCGAGGACCGCGCGCTGCTGTGCCGCTCGGCGTCCTCCCGCTGCCTCGCCGCCTACGTCTACGCGGCGGCCGGCCTCGGCGAGTCCACCACCGACCTGTCCTGGGACGGACAGACCATGATCTACGAGAACGGGGTGCTGCTCGCCGAGTCCGAGCGCTTCCCGGCCGGCGACCAGTGCGCCGTCGCCGACGTCGATCTGGACCTGCTGCGGCAGGAGCGGCACCGGATGGGCACCTTCGACGACAACCGCCGGGCACACGCCGCGCGGACCGGGGACTTCCGGACCGTCTCCTTCGAGCTGGCCCCGCCGCTCACCGACCTCGGGCTGCGCCGCCGCGTCGAGCGGTTCCCGTTCGTGCCCGCCGACCCCGACCGGCTCGCCCTGGACTGCTACGAGGCGTACAACATCCAGGTCGCCGGCCTCCAGCAGCGGCTGGCGGCCATCGGCGGACCCAAGGTCGTCATCGGCGTCTCCGGCGGCCTCGACTCCACGCACGCGCTGATCGTCGCCGCCCGGGCGATGGACCGCGCCGGCCGGCCGCGCAGCGACATCCTCGCCTTCACCCTGCCCGGCTTCGCCACCAGCGACCACACCAAGGACAACGCGCACAAGCTGATGCGCGCCCTCGGCGTCACCGCCGCCGAGCTGGACATCACGCCGACCGCCCGGCTGATGCTGAAGGAGATCGGCCACCCCTTCGCCTCCGGTGAGCCGGTCTACGACGTCACCTTCGAGAACGTCCAGGCGGGCCTGCGCACCGACTACCTGTTCCGGCTGGCCAACCAGCGCGGCGGCATCGTGCTGGGCACCGGCGACCTCTCCGAGCTGGCGCTCGGCTGGTCCACGTACGGCGTCGGCGACCAGATGAGCCACTACAACGTCAACTCCGGGGTGCCCAAGACCTTCATCCAGCACCTGATCCGCTGGGTCGTCTCCAGCGGCCAGTTCGACGACGAGACCGGCAAGGTGCTGACCGCGATCCTGGACACCGAGATCAGCCCCGAGCTGGTGCCGGGCGAGGAGCTGCAGTCCACCGAGTCCAAGATCGGCCCGTACGCGCTGCACGACTTCACCCTCTTCCACGTGCTGCGCTACGGTTTCCGGCCCTCCAAGATCGCCTTCCTGGCCTGGCACGCCTGGCACGACCCGGCCGCCGGCGCCTGGCCGCCCGGCTTCCCCGAGGCCAAGCGGGGGGCGTACGACCTGGCGGAGATCCGGCACTGGCTGGAGGTGTTCTGCCGCCGCTTCTTCGCGTTCTCCCAGTTCAAGCGCTCGGCGATGCCGAACGGCCCCAAGGTCTCGGCGGGCGGCTCGCTCTCCCCGCGCGGCGACTGGCGCGCCCCGTCCGACGGCAACGCGGAGTCCTGGCTGCGCGACCTGGCCCGCTTCGACTTCGAGGCGGCGGGCCGCTAGGGCCTGTCTGGAACCGCGCGTCCGCTTCGGCCACTCTTTCCCCTCGTGGCGAGCGTTCCGTATCAAGGGGGGCCGGGAGGCCCGCAGGCGCACATGGTGGTGTGCGGTGACGACGGGCTCGCGCACCGGCTGGCCGCCGAGTTGCGCGGGGTCTACGGCGAGCAGGTCACCCTGGTCGTACCGCCGGACCGGCGCACCGCCCGGCCCCCCGTGGTCGGCCGGGCCCGGGCCGCGTCGGCGGCGCTGTTCGACCGGGTGGTCAGCGCCGCGGTGGGGACGGTGGGCCGGGCGGGCGGACCCGGGCAGCCCACCGGCCCGGCCACCGGCCAGCGCCCGGACGGCGAGGCGGTCGTGGAGGCCGCCGAACCGACCGAGGCGGTGCTCGCGGAGGCCGGGGTGGCCCGGGCCGCCGCGCTGGCCCTCGTGTACGACGACGACGAGACCAACATCCGGGCCGCGCTGACCGCCCGCCGGCTCAACCCCCGGCTGCGGCTGGTCCTGAGGCTGTACAACCGGCGGCTCGGCCAGCACATCGAGGAACTCCTCGACCAGGCGGCCGCGCTGGCCGCCGGGGGCGGGGAGGACGGCCCGGGCGCCGGCCCGGAGGCCTCCACGACCGTACTGTCCGACGCCGACACCGCCGCGCCCGCGCTCGCGGCCACCGCCGTCGCCGGCACCGGCAGGGTCATCCAGACCGAGGGGCTGCTGCTGCGTGCCGTGGAACGGCCGCTGGCCGGCGAGGAGGGATCCGGCGCCGACCCCGGCCTGTGCACGCTCGCGTTGCTGTCCGGCGGGGAGCAGCCGCCGCTCCTGCTCCCCGGCGACGAGGAGGTGCGGCAGGCCGCCGGGCGGCACGCCGTGGTGCTGGAACACGTCTCCTCCCCCACGGACGCGGCATCCGCCGCGCCCGCCCGCCGGCTGACCGGCGTCATGCCGCTCGCCTCGCTCTTCTCCCGGCGGCTGCGCTGGTCGCTGGCCGGACTGGTCGGCTGCGTGGTCGCCCTCGCCGTCACCCTGTGGCTGGTCACCGGCATCCATCCGCTGCGCGCCTGCTACATCACCCTGCTCGACCTGTTCGCCATCGACGACCCGGCGCTCGAGGAACCCCTCGGCCGCCAGGTCCTGCAACTGCTGTCCGCACTCGTCGGGCTGCTCCTGCTGCCGGTGCTGCTGGCCGCCGGGCTGGAGGCGCTCGGCACCTTCCGCACCGCCTCCACCCTGCGCAGGCCGCCGCGCGGGCTGAGCGGGCACGTGGTGCTGCTCGGACTCGGCAAGATCGGCACCCGGGTGCTGACCCGGCTGCGCGAGCTGAACGTCCCCGTCGTGTGCGTCGAGTCCGACCCCGAGGCACGCGGCCTGGCCACCGCCCGGCGGCTGCGGGTGCCGGTGGTCCTCGGCGACGTCACCCAGGAAGGCGTCCTGGAGGCGGCCCAGATCCACCGGGCGCGGACGCTGCTCGCGGTGACCAGCGCCGACACCACCAACCTGGAGGCCGTCCTGTACGCCCGCACGGTCCGCCCCGACCTCCGGGTGGTGCTGCGCCTGTACGACGACGACTTCGCCACCGCCGTCTACCGCACCCTGCGCGCCGCCCACCCGCACGCCCTGACCCGCAGCCGCAGCGTCACCCACCTGGCCGCCCCCGCGTTCGCCGGGGCGATGCTCGGCCGGCAGGTCCTCGGCGCGATCGCGGTGGAGCGCCGCGTCCTGCTCTTCGCCGCGGTCGACGTCGACGGCCACCCCCAGCTGGAGGGCCACACCCTGAACGAGGCCTCCCACACCGGCTCCTGGCGCGCCCTGACCCGCCTGGGCCACCCGGACACGCCCTCCGGCCACGTACTGGAGAAGGGCGACCGCGTGGTCGTGGCGGCGACCCGCAGGGGCCTGGCCGAACTCCGCTGACCGCACCGCGTCACAGCGCCCAGCTCAGGGAGGGCTCGTCCAGCCAGCCCCGCCCGCCGTCGGCGGTGACGGTGACCCCGAACCGATCGACCGTGGGACGCCCCCGCTCCGCCCACCACGCGTAGGCGCCCTCCACCTCGTCCCACACCCGGCGCTCCCCGTACTGCCAGACGGTGTACTCGCGGGCGTCCGGAGAGCCGTCCCAGTCCACGGCGGCCCACGAGGTGGCATCCGTGGTCGCCAGCCACAGCCGCGTCGCAACGCCCGGAACGTCCGGCCGTTCGTGCCAGGCATGCCACACGTCCGGCAACCGCAACCCCACGGCGAAGCGGGCGTCGGCATCCGCGCCGGCGACGAGCCACGGATCCAGACCGGTCGATGTCTCCTCCGGGGTGTGCCCGTCGCGCACCACATCGCGGTAGATCCGCAGGTCCGTGCGCTGCCCGCGCATCAGCATGAACGCGGAGTACGGCGCGAAACGCCCGGAGGCGACCCCGTCACCACCCACGTGCAGTCGCAGCAGCCCGTAGCAGAACCAAGGTGTCTCCCAGGGCGTGAGGACGATCCCGCCGGGCCGGGTCTGCTCCACCCACGCGTAGGGCAGGCGACGCACGGAACAGGTGGCGATGATCCGGTCGTACGGCGCCGAGGGCGGGTGTCCGCCAGCTCCGTCCGCGCACACGACCCGCGGGCGCAGGCCCAGCGCCTCCAGCGAGCGGACGGCGGCGCCGGTGAGTGCGGGATCGATGTCGACGGTCGTCACGTTCCCGTCGCCGAGCAGAGCGGTGAGGAGCCCGGCGTTCCACCCCGTGCCGGTGCCGATCTCCAAAACCCTGTGCCCAGGGCGCGGGTCGAGCATCCGCAGCATGCGGAACACGATCGACGGCGCGGACGCGGACGACGACGGCCAGACGTCACCGTCTCCCGGTTCCCGGCCGTCATTGACCTGCGTGACGACCGGCGCGTCAGCGTAGGCGGCGGCGAGCCATCGCGCGGCCTCCTCGTCACGGTGGCAGGTCACCCAGTCGCCTTCGTCGGCCAGCCAGACCTTGCGGGGCAGGAACATGTGCCGAGGGGCACGGTGGAAGGCGGCTCCCAACTCGGGACTCAAGGACCCCAGTTCTGCCCTGAGGGCGCGGAGCAGACCACACGCGGCGGCCTGCTCCTCATCACTCATGACGTACATGCCGAAGCTCAGCCCTTCTTGTGCTTGGGGTCAGGCTTCGGCTGAGCGGTGTCCGGAGACGGCTTCGACGTACCCGGGTCCTTGCCCCCGGCATGCTTGCCGTCGCCACCGGATCCGCCCTTACCGGTTCCCCATCCCATGTGAGCCTCCTTCGTGTTGTGTCGGTTTCTGCCGCTACGGGCTGAGGCTCCGGTCGATTCACAGGACCGGCCGATGCCCCGGTCAGCCGGCCGGGGACCAGGCGGCCTGGGCCGGTCCGGAGGGGGCGGCGGAGGTTTGCTCCCCATAAGACGGTCTCCTCTTTCTTCGAGTGGGACCGGCCAATGCGTGATGGCGTGAACGAGCAGCACGCGCTGGCCAGGTGATTGAAGACGTCGGGAAACCACTGATGGGCGTGACGCCCGACGCCGGATCCGGCCGGCTGGCCCTGGCCAGGGCTCTACAACAGCGACTCGCCGGGCTCCGGATCGCCCCCGTCAGCCTCCGGCACCAGCAGCCGTGCTCCCCGACTCTCCGCCACCCACAGTGCGGCTCTCAAGGACTCGGTCAATCGCGCCGACAGGTAACGAAGTTCGACTGGCCCGGTAGCCGGGTCGTCGATCAACGCCCCCGCGTGCTGGAGAAGTTGCTCACCCATACCCAACTGAACGGACTCCACCTTGTCCGCCAGACGGGAGAGGTAGCCGCTCCCGTCGTCGTCAGGGATGAGGTAGCAAGGCTTGCCCTCCGGACTGGTCCAGGGCAGGAGGCGGGCGGCACGGCATGTGGTGCCCCTCTTGGAGTCGTCCATCAGGCCGCCGCTCCTGCATCGTTGATCCGTGGGAGATTGAGCGAGGGCCGGTGTCGCTCCCATCGGCGGTACTTGAGGGGGTTCCGCTCGGCGAGGGGTGGGGCGGAGAGGCGGACGTTACAGTGCGGCATGTCTACCTGCTTTCTCCAGGTGGCCATGCCCCCGGGCCGTGCCAGCGGTCGCGGGGGTCTGTCGTGTTGTGCGCCCTGAACGGCAGCTGGCAACGGGGCACAAAGGTGCCCCCATCCCACGCATGATCACGCTCAGTGCTGGAACGACTACGAGCGTACTCGCAGATTCTCTGCGAGTTAAGAACTTTTGCTATTCGCAGGGAGGGGTACGCCTGACAGACTGGCGCCCAAGGGAAGGAGCGCTCATGAGTGAAGGCTTCGGGCTCGTCGTACGGTTCAAGTTGCGCGACCAAGAGGCAGCGACTGCCTTTGACGCACTGTGTGGTGAGACCTTGAAAGGGATTACGCAGCATGAGCCGGGCACGCTTGCCTACGTCACCCACACTCCGGTCGGTGAGCCGCTGGTCCGCGTCTTCTACGAGTTGTACGAAGACCGCTCCGCCTTCGAGGCGCACGAAGCCCAGCCGCACACCAAGCGGTTCCTCGCGGAGCGCGAACGCTATCTGACGGGCGTGGACGTGACGTTCCTCGATGCCATCGCCAGGAAGGTGGCGGCGTAGCCGTGTCCTCAGAGGGACGTCGGGCCTTCGGGGCGCGCGTGGCCGAACTGCGACGGCAGCGAGACCTGACCCAGAACGAATTGGCCGCGGTGATCGGCCGCACGGCAAGCTGGGTGTCGCAGGTCGAGCGAGGAATCCAGCCGGTCAATCGGCTGGACGTACTGCGGCTGCTCGCCGACGGACTCGGCGTACCCTTGCATGTCCTCCAACCCGAGGCCGTCGACGCAAGGTTGGCTGACGCCGGGGCTGCCGACGAAGCGGTGCCCAACGATCTGGATCAGGCGCGGTTGGTCATCTCCGGGCACTCGGCGCTGGATGTCGTCCTCGAACCACGAGAAGACTTCCGTGCCGATGCGGTTCAAGTACTGCGGGACGAGGTGGAGCGGGTCTGGAGGCTCACGCACGAAGACCGGTTCGCAGACCTCAGCCGGGCTCTGGGCACGTTGCTGCCGCGTTTGGAGCGCGCCGCCCGGACGGCCCCTGGCGAGTTCGCGCCGGAGGTCCATGGGCTTTTGGCACGCACCTACCAAGCCCTGTCAGCGGCCTTCGTACGACAGGATGAGGCGGATGCCGCGTGGCTGGCCGCGGACCGGGCGATCCGCGCGGCCGAACTCGCCGGCGACCCTCTCGGAGTCTTCGTCGGCGTCTTCCGGCTGGTGCACGCTTTCGTCCGGCTCAAGCGCTTGGATCAGGCCGAACACGCTGCCACCGCGGCGCTCAACACCCTGACCCGGCATGCCGAAGCCGAGTCGACGCCCCCAGAGGAGCTGTCGGTCCTCGGCTCGCTCCACCTCGCGCTGGCCCTGGTGCACGCACGCGCCGGTGAACGGTCCGCCGCTCGCGAGCAGATCGACAAGGGACGCGCCGTCGCCGCCCGCCTGGGATATGAACGTAACGACTTCAACCTTGAGTTCGGCCCTACGAACGTCGAGGTCCAAGCGGTCTCCACGGCCGTCGACCTCGGTGACGCAGGAGAAGCCCTGGACACGGCCGAAGGACTGGACATCAGTGTCCTGTCCACCGAACGGCAGGCCAGACTACTGATGGATCTCGGACGTGCCCACGTGCAGCGTCGGCAACTCGGCGACGCGCTCGCGTGCCTGCTGAAAGCCGAGGAGATCGCTCCCGACCTGATCAGAACCCACATTGCCGCACGCGCAGCCATCCGAGAGCTGATGCTGATGGCCGGGCGGTCGGCCTCGTCCGAGCTACGCGGTTTGGCCGAGCGCACGGACGCCATGGGGTAGGGGCCGCAGCCATGGGGCTCGAGAGGTGGCGGACACGCCGGCGAGGCCGACGTGCGCCGACTGCGAGCTAGCCAGGCAGGTGCCGTGCCGCGAAGTCCAGTTCCAGTCCGACCTGCTTGATGCGTTCGTCGACCACCAGGGAGCCGTGGCCCGCGTCGTAGCGGTAGACCTCGTGGACCGCGGCGCGGGCTTCCAGTCTCTCGACGTAGTTGTCGATCTGGCGGATCGGGCAGCGGGGGTCGTTGACGCCCGCCGAGATGTAGACCGGGGCCCTGACCCGGTCGACGTAGGTGAGCGGGGAGGACGCGGCGAAGCGGTCCGGGACCTCCTCGGGGGTGCCGCCCAGCAGGGTGCGGTCCATGGCCTTCAGGGACTCCATCTCGTCGTGGTACGCCGTGACGTAGTCCGCGACCGGGACGACCGCGATGCCGAGCGCCCAGGCGTCCGGCTGGGTGCCGACGCCGAGCAGGGTCAGGTAGCCGCCCCAGGACGCGCCCGTGAGGACCAGGCGGCCGGGGTCGGCGAGGCCCGAGGAGACCGCCCAGTCCCGGACCGCGGCCACGTCCTCCAGCTCGATCAGGCCCACCCGGTGCTTGAGGGCGTCGGTCCAGGCGCGGCCGTAGCCGGTGGAGCCCCGGTAGTTGACACGGATCACCGCGTACCCGTGGTCGACCCAGGCCGCCGGGCCCGCCGCGAAGGAGTCGCTGTCGTGCCAGGTCGGGCCGCCGTGCAGGTCGAAGACGGTGGGCAGGGGACCCGTGGCGCCCGCCGGCTTCTGGACGAGGGCGTGGATGCGGCCGCCGGGCCCTTCCACCCACACGTCCTCCACCGGCACCGACGGCGGGCACGCCATGCCCGGGGGATCCAGCACCACACCGCCGGCCGTGGAGCGCACCGCCGGGGGCTCGGCGGCCGACGACCACAGGTACTCCACGCTGCCGTCGGGGCGGGCCGTCGCCCCGGAGACCGTGCCGGGCGGGGTCGGGATGCGGGTCAGCTCGCGGGCCGCCAGGTCGTACCGGAACAGCTCGCTGCGGGCCTCGAAGCCGTGCACGACGAGCAGGGCCGAACCGTCCGGGTACCACTCGGCGCCGACGTCGCCCGGCAGGTCCAGCGCCAGCTCGGTCTCCTCGCCCGTCGCCACGTCCCACACCATCGGCTCCCAGCGGCCCCGGCGCTGATGCCCGACCAGCAGCCGGGTGTCGCCGTCGACCGGGGCGAAGCCCAGCACCTCCAGGCCCAGTTCCTCGACGCCGCCCTTGGTGTCGTCCAGCTCGGCGACCGTCGTGCCGTCCGGGCGCAGCACCCGCAGGGCGGCGTGCATGGCGTCGCCGTGCTCGGTGTGCTCGACCGCGATCAGCGAGCCGTCGTGCGAGAGGTCGCCGACGCCCGCCGACTCGCGGTGCCGGTAGATCTCCACCGGCTCCGCGCCCTCGCGCGCCAGGTGGATCGTCGTACCGTCGTCGTCCGTGGAGCGGCCCACGACCGCCGTGCGGCCGTCGCGGGACAGGGCCAGGCCAGCCGGGTAGGACGGGGCGAGGCCGGGCACGGCCGGCTCGTCGGGGCCGCCCGCGAAGGGCTGGCGGCGCCAGATGCCGAACTCGTCGCCGTCCTTGTCGTCGAACCACCAGATCCACGCGCCGTCCGGGGAGAGCACGCCGTCCGTCGTGCCGTTCGGCCGGTCCGTCGCCTGCCGCTGCTCGCCCGTCGCGCGGTCCCAGGCGTACAGCTCGTACGTCCCCGTCGCGTTCGACACGAACAAGGCGCGGTCCGGCGCGTCCTCCGCCCAGTCGGGCAGGGAGACCCGCGGCGCCCTGAACCGCTTCTCCCAGTCCGGCATGTCCGGTGCGTCCGGTGTCCTGTTTTCGCTCATGGCCCCAGTCATGCGCCCATACTGCCTGGCCGAACCGACAATTGGGTGGCGGGTGTGCGCAGCCTGTGGATAACTTCCCGGCCATGAGCGTTTCCGCCGATTCCTCGCCCACATACGACGGGTCCCCGTCCGACGGCCCCTCGTCCGACGGATCCTCTCCGACCGCCCCGCAGGACGCACTCCCCCAGGACTCCCGCCCCCTGGACTCCCTCCCCGAGGGCTGGCTGGAGGACAACCGGGCCCTGTGGGACGAGCGCGTGCCCCTCCACGTCGCCAGTCCCTTCTACGACCTCGCCGGCTTCCGCACCCGCCGGGACGACCTGCGCGACTTCGAGACGGCGGAGGTCGGCGATGTCACCGGCAGAACACTCCTGCACCTCCAGTGCCACATCGGCACCGACACCCTCTCCTGGGCTCACCGGGGCGCCGCCCGCGTCGTCGGCCTGGACTTCTCCGCGCCCGCCGTGGAGGCGGCCCGCGCCCTCGCGGCCGACCTCGGCTACGGCCCCGAGCGGGCGGCCTTCGTCACCGGTGACGTGTACGACGCGCCCGAGGCCGTGCCCGAGCCGTCGTACGACATCGTCTACACCGGGCTCGGCGCCCTGTGCTGGCTGCCGGACATCCGGCGCTGGGCCGAGACGGCGGCGTCCCTGGTCGCGCCGGGCGGCTTCCTGTACCTCGCCGAGTTCCACCCGCTCACCGAGTCCCTGGACGACGAGACCGGCACCCGCATCGTGCGGGACTACTTCGCCCGGGACGCGCAGGTGTGGAACGAACCGGGCACCTACGCCGACCTGGACGCCGCCACCGTCCACAACCGCAGCGTGGAGTGGCAGCACACCCTCGGGGACGTCGTCTCCGCGCTCGCCGCGACCGGACTGCGCGTGGAATTCCTGCACGAGCACGACGTCTCGCTCTTCCCGCGCTTCGCGAACTTCGAGGTCCGCGACGGCTACCACCGCTTCCCGGCCGGCCACCCCCGCGTCCCGCTGATCTACTCGCTGAAGGCGAGCAGGAGCGGCTGAGGCCGGAGCCGAGCCGCCGGAGCCGGTTCAAGAGCCGACCCGCGCCCCGGGGGCCGGAGCGGGCGCCGTACCGTGGAGGGCGTGTACCGGTTTCTGCTGACACCCCGCTGGTGGGGCATCAACGTCTTCGTGCTGCTCGCCATCCCGTTCTGCGTGTTCATGGGGTCGTGGCAGCTGAGCCGGTTCGAGGGGCGCGTGGAGGACCACCGCACCGCGACCGAGCAGGCCTCCTCCGGCCGCGGCGAGGCCGCGCGCCCGCTGGACTCGATGCTGCCCGTCGACAAGAGCACCTCGGGCCGGCGGGTCACGGCGAGCGGGCACTACGGCAGGCAGCTGCTGGTGCCCGGCCGGGAGCTGGACGGCAAGCGCGGCTTCTACGTCCTCACCCTGCTGCGCACCGACTCCGGCAAGGCGCTGCCCGTGGTCCGGGGCTGGCTGCCCGGCACGGCGGACCCGGCGAAGGCCCCCGCCCCGCCCGCCGGCGAGGTCACCGTCACCGGCGCGCTCCAGGCGTCCGAGACCCCGGGGGACAACGGGGTCAGCGCGCAGGGCGGGCTGCCGGCCGGGCAGACGGCGGCGATCAGCACGGCGTCGCTCGTCAACCTGGTGCCGGACCGGCTGTACGACGCGTGGGTGACGCTGGACAAGGGCGAGGCCGGGATGAAGGCCGTGCCCGCGACCGCGCCGACCGGTACGGGGCTGGACCTGAAGGCGTTCCAGAACCTCGGTTACACCGGCGAGTGGTTCGTCTTCGCGGGCTTCGTGGTGTTCATGTGGTTCCGGTTGCTGCGGCGGGAGCTGGAGTTCCAGCGGGACGCGGCGCTGGGCCTGGTGCCGGAGGACGCGGAGCGCACCCCGGTCCCGAGCGGCTGACCCGGCGGATCCGGCGCCGGCCGGGAGGGCTCACGCCCCCGCCAGCAGCCCCGTGTAGTACACCGTCCCCGCGCACGCCCCCGGCACCACCGCGGTCGCCGCCGGTGCGCCGCCCTGAGCCGTGTGGGTGACCGCGACGCTGCCGTCGGCCGTGCCGTCCTCGGTGACCAGCTGGGTCGTCGCGCCCGGCGTCCCGGTGCTGGTGTCGGTCGCCCCGCCGGTCGCGCCCGCCTCCTGGGTCGGCGTCGGGTCGGGGGACGGGCCGCCCGTGTCGGAGCCCCCGTCGGTGCTGCCGCCCACGGCCGGGCAGGTCTCGGAGGGCACGAAGGCGAACTTCTCCTCGTACGCCGCTCCAGGCCGCAGGACCAGTGAGGCGACCTCCAGGGAGGGGTCGGGCAGGGCCGCCGCCGCGTCCCCGGCCGAGTGCCGCACGGCGCCGATCTTGGCCGGGTCGGCGGCGCCCTGGGCCGACGGGGCGACACTGCCGGGGCCGGTCACCTTGCAGGCCGTGGCGGAGACGTTGACGACGCGGAAGGTGCCGTAGACCACGCCCGCGGAGTCGGGGGCGTTCACGGTGCCGATGGCGGAGCCGAGCCGGCCCGGTGAGCACGGCGCGATGCCGGCGGGGGCGGTGGCGGTGGGCTGGGTGCCGGCCGGGGTGCCGGGGCGGTGAGCGTCCTTGTGGTCCTTCTCGCCCTCGGGCCTGTCCGTCTCCTTGCCGGGCTTGACCTCGGTGCTCGGGGTGTCCTTCTTGTCGTCCTCGCCGGCGGTGCCCTTGTCCTTGCCGTGGCCGGTGCCGCCCTGGGCCTGCGAGGTCTGGCCGGCCATCGCGGTGTTGGGGTCGGAGCCGCCGGCGTGGGAGACGTGCACCAGGGCGGGGATCGCGGTGCCGATGAACAGGGCCGCCGCCGCCACGCCGACCACCGCCTGGCGCTTGCGGGCCCGGCGCGCGGGGACCGCCCGGCGCAGGTGCTCCAGGGTGCCGCCGCGCGGTTCGATGTCGTCCACCGCCGTGTGCAGGAGGCGGCGCAGGGCCAGCTCGTCCGAGTCGAGTCCGTCGAGGCCGTCCGGTGAGTCGGTGACCGGGCCGGGCCCCTCGGGGCCCTTGCCGTCGGGGCCGTGGTTCACAGTTCCGTTCCCAGCGTGCGTTGGCGTGTGCGGTTGCCCGTGGTGGCGCGTCGGCTCGTGCCAGGCGTAGGGCTCGTGACGTTCATGGGAGTCGCCCCCTTCGGCGCGGTCGCTCATGCCGGTGTCCTCATGGCCACCCGCAGCGCGGCGATGCCCCGTGAGCCGTACGCCTTCACCGAGCCGAGGGATATGCCGAGCGTCTCGGCGACCTGGGCCTCGGTCATGTCCGCGAAGTACCGCAGGACGAGCACCTCGCGCTGGCGGCGCTGCAGGCCCTTCATCGCCTGGATGAGGTCCCGCCGCTCCAGCTGGTCGTAGGCCCCCTCCTCCGCGCTCGCCGCGTCGGGCATCGGCTTGGAGAGCAGCTTCAGTCCGAGGATGCGGCGGCGCAGCGTGGACCGGGAGAGGTTGACGACCGTCTGCCGCAGGTAGGCGAGGGTCTTCTCGGGGTCACGGACGCGCTTGCGGGCCGAGTGGACGCGGATGAATGCCTCCTGGACGACGTCCTCGCAGGAGGCGGTGTCGTCGAGGAGGAGGGCGGCGAGACCCAGCAGCGAGCGGTAGTGCGCCCGGTAGGTCTCGGTGAGGTGGTCGACGGTGGTCCCGGCGGCCTCGGCCGTCACGGCACCGGGCAGCTCCTCGGCACCGTCACGCTGACTGGGTATGCGGGCGGGCCGCGCTGCGGGCATGGGCGCGATCACCGGCATGCCGCCGGACGTGCGGGGCCGGAGCGCCGCGGGAGGCCGCAGGGCCGTGCCGCCGCGGGCCACACTGAGTTCGAGTACCTCTGCCACGCCAGTTGGACACGTCTCCCCCCTCGGGGGTTGTACGTGTTCGACGTCACATGTGCGACGACCGGCCGGGCCTCAAGTGCCGTCATGCGTCCCGCTCTTCCCTTATGTCCCATTTGAACGGGCGCCCCCACGCCCCGATCACGGCGTCCCCACGCCAGGATCATCACGTCCCCAGGTCCCGCAAGGGTGACCGCAAAGACGCTCCCCGCCCTCCGTACGGTTGCGGAAGACGGGGAGAGAAATCCTCTGCCGCCAAGAGGGACGGTTCAAGTGGTTTGGACCATGCTCCCGGCCACACTTCTTACCCGGATCCTACAAAGCGTCAGACGCGGCTGGCCGCCCCGCCCGGCTCTCCGCCGGCCGGGCCGGCCAGCAGCTCCGCGAGCTGCACGCAGTTCAGCGCCGCGCCCTTGCGCAGATTGTCGCCGCACACGAAGAACTCCAGTGCGGCCGGGTCGTCCAGGGACCGGCGCAGGCGGCCCACCCAGGCCGGGTCGGTGCCCACCACGTCGGCCGGGGTGGGGAACTCGCCGGCGGCCGGATCGTCGCACAGCACCACGCCCGGCGCGGTCGCGAGGATCTCCCGGGCGCCGTCCACCTCCACTTCGCGCTGGAAGCGGGCGTGCACGGTCAGCGCGTGGGTGGTGACCACCGGCACCTGGACGCAGGTCACCGCGACCGGCAGCGCCGGCAGGCCGAGGATCCGGCGGGTCTCCTCGCGCACGGCCAGCTCCTGCGCCGACCGGCCGTCCGCCCGGGGCGGCCCGGTCCACGGGACGACGTTCAGCGCGACCGGCTCCGGGAAGGGCCCGGTGGCGTCCCCGACGGCCCGCCTGAGGTCCCCCGGCCGGGTGCCCAGCTCGGTCCCGGCCACCAGGGCCAGCTGGGTCCGCAGGGCGTCCACCCCGGCCCGCCCGGCCCCGCTCGCCGCCTGGTACGACGAGACCACCAGCTCGCGCAGGCCGTACTCGGCGTGCAGCGCGCCCAGGGCGACAATCATCGTCAGGGTGGCGCTGTCGGGGCTCGCGACGATCCCGCGCGGGCGGGAGCGCAGGGCGTGCGGATTGACCTCGGGCACCACGAGCGGCACGTCCGCGTCGGCCCGGAAGGCGCCGGAGTTGTCGACGACGACCGCGCCGCGCGCGGCGGCGACCGGGGCCCAGGCGGCGGCGACGTCCGCGGGGACGTCGAACAGCGCGATGTCGACGCCGTCGAAGGCGTCCTCCGTCAGGGCCGTCACCTCGACCTCCACCCCGCGCACGGTCAGCTTGCGGCCGGCCGAGCGCGGGGAGGCGAGCAGCCGGATCTCGCCCCAGACGTCGGCGCGCTGGGACAGGATCCGGAGCATGACCGTGCCGACGGCCCCGGTCGCTCCCACGACCGCGAGCGTCGGCCTGCCGGTCATCGGCCCGTACCCCGGCTCATCGGCCGGTGCCTCCGTAGACGACGGCCTCGTCGGAGTCGGAGTCGAGCCCGAAGGCGGTGTGCACGGCGCGGACGGCCTCGGGCACGTCGTCGGCGCGGGTGACGACCGAGATGCGGATCTCGGAGGTCGAGATCAGCTCGATGTTCACGCCCGCGTTGCTCAGCGCCTCGAAGAAGGCCGCGGTGACGCCCGGGTTGGTCTTCATGCCGGCGCCGACCAGGGAGATCTTGCCGATCTGGTCGTCGTAGCGCAGCGAGTCGAAGCCGATGCCGGGGCGGTTGCGCTCCAGCGCGTCGATCGCCTTGCGGCCCTCGGTCTTCGGCAGGGTGAAGGAGATGTCCGTCAGCCCGGTGGCGGCGGCGGACACGTTCTGCACGACCATGTCGATGTTGACCTCGGCATCGGCGATGGTCCGGAAGATCGCGGCGGCCTCACCCGGCTTGTCCGGCACGCCGACGACCGTGATCTTGGCCTCGGAGGTGTCGTGCGCGACACCGGAGATGATGGCCTGCTCCACCTTCTTGTCCCCAATCGGCTCACTGCTGACCCATGTGCCCTGCAGTCCGCTGAACGAGGACCGGACATGGATCGGGATGTTGTAGCGGCGGGCGTACTCCACACAGCGGTGGAGCAGCACCTTGGACCCGGACGAGGCGAGCTCCAGCATGTCCTCGAAGGAGATCCAGTCGATCTTCCGGGCCTTCTTCACCACACGCGGGTCGGCGGTGAACACGCCGTCGACGTCGGTGTAGATCTCGCAGACCTCGGCGTCGAGCGCGGCGGCGAGCGCCACGGCCGTCGTGTCGGACCCACCGCGCCCCAGCGTGGTGATGTCCTTCTTGTCCTGGCTGACGCCCTGGAAACCGGCGACGATGGCGATGTTGCCCTCGTCCAGGGCCGTGCGGATCCGGCCCGGCGTGACGTCGATGATCCGGGCTTTGTTGTGGACCGAGTCGGTGATGACGCCTGCCTGGCTGCCGGTGAAGGACTGCGCCTCGTGGCCCAGGTTTTTGATCGCCATCGCCAGCAGGGCCATGGAGATCCGCTCTCCGGCGGTCAGCAGCATGTCGAACTCCCGCCCGGCAGGCATCGGAGACACCTGCTCGGCGAGATCGATCAGCTCGTCCGTCGTGTCGCCCATCGCGGAAACGACGACGACAACCTGGTTGCCGTTCTTCTTCGCTTCCACGATCCGCTTGGCGACGCGCTTGATGCCCTCGGCATCGGCTACGGAGGAGCCTCCGTACTTCTGCACGACAAGGCCCACGTGCGCTCCTCGCTCGGTTCGTTTGTGTCGGCTCAGTCTAACGAGCGTCCGAATACCACCACCCTGCTCCCGCATGGTGAGACATCCTCCGCTCCCGTCCGACCCTGCCCAGCGCGCGGCACCCCACTCCGAAAGTGCCCCGGCTCACAGCCGGCCGGCCGCCCCTACGGCGCCGGCCGGATGCCCAGCGGAGCGCCGATCTCCTCGGCCATGACCCGGCCCGCCTCGAACTCCAGCGTCTCGTCGCCGATGTCGGCCTGGTCGGTGTCCAGGCCGTCCAGCTCCTCCAGGGGCTGGTTCAGCCGGACGTGGATGAGGACGGACTGCAGGGCGCGCAGCACCGCCGAGGCCGTCCCGCCCCAGTTGGAGAAGTACGAGAACTGCCACCACCACAGGGCCTCGGTGGTGCGGCCCGCGCGGTAGTGGGCCATGCCGTGCCTGAGGTCGGTGATGATGTCGGCGAGGTCGTCGGAGATCCGGGCCGGCACGGGCGCCTTGCGGGGCTCGTACGGGTCGAAGACCTCGGAGTAGACGTCGACCGGGTCCAGCAGCCGGGCGAAGTTCTCGCGCAGCTCGTCCACGTCCGGCTCGGGGCCCGGGTCGGGCTCATAGCGCTCGTCGGGGACGAAGTCCTCGTGGGCGCCCAGCCGGCCGCCGGCCAGCAGCAGCTGGGAGACCTCCAGGAGGAGGAAGGGGACCGCCGAGCCGGGCTCGGCGCCCCTGGCCACCTCCGTGACGGCCACCAGGAAGCTCTCCACCTGGTCCGCGATCTGCACCGCGAAGTCGTCCGGGTTCTGCGTCGTGGCGTGCAGCGTGGCGTCAGACATCTAGCAGTCGTCTCCCCTCGAAGGCGCGGCCGAGGGTCACCTCGTCCGCGTACTCCAGGTCGCCACCCACCGGGAGGCCGCTGGCCAGGCGGGTGACCTTCAGGCCCATGGGCTTGATCATGCGGGCGAGGTACGTGGCCGTCGCCTCGCCTTCCAGATTCGGGTCCGTGGCCAGGATCAGCTCCGTGACCGTCCCGTCGGCCAACCGCGCGAGAAGTTCCCGTATACGCAGGTCGTCGGGTCCGACGCCCTCGATGGGGCTGATCGCGCCGCCGAGCACGTGGTACCGGCCGCGGAACTCGCGGGTGCGCTCGATGGCGACGACGTCCTTCGGTTCCTCCACCACACAGATGACGGCGAGGTCGCGGCGCGGGTCGCGGCAGATGCCGCACAGCTCCTCCTGCGCCACGTTGCCGCAGGTGGCGCAGAAGCGGACCTTCGCCTTGACCTCCAGCAGGGCGTGCGCGAGCCGCTTCACGTCGGCCGGTTCGGCCTGCAGGACGTGGAAGGCGATCCGCTGCGCGCTCTTGGGACCGACGCCGGGCAGCCGCCCCAGTTCGTCGATGAGGTCCTGGACCACGCCTTCGTACAACGGACTGCCTTTCCTGGAGACCTTTCGGTACGTACGGTAGTTGCCTTCCGCCTCCGCCCGGAAGGCGGCGGGTCGGGCCGGGTCAGAACGGCAGGCCCGGGATGCCGCTGCCGCCGCCCAGACCCTGCGCCAGCGGGCCGAGCTTCTGCTGCTGGAGCGTCTGCGCGTTCTGGTTGGCCGCCTGGACGGCCGCCAGGATCAGGTCGGCGAGGGTCTCGGTGTCCTCCGGGTCCACCGCCTTCGGGTCGATCCTCAGCGCGCGCAGCTCGCCGGCGCCGGTCACGGTGGCCTTCACCAGGCCGCCGCCCGCCTGCCCGTCGACCTCGGTGTTCGCCAGTTCCTCCTGCGCCCGCGCCAGGTCCTGCTGCATCTTCTGGGCCTGCTGGAGCAACTGCTGCATGTTGGGCTGGCCACCGGGGATCACGATCAGCTCCTCGCCGTCTTCCGGGTCGTCGTCTCCGACGATTTCTCAGTCGTCAACGAGCCTACGTGGTCCACGCGGTCCCCGCCCTGCCACTCTTTCGAGTGAGAAAGACGGCTGTCCTATACCTGATCAAGGCCCCCTTCCGGGCGGAAAACCGGGGAAACCTCCCTCTCCGCCACCCGTTGGGCGGTAGGAAGGTGGCCGCGCGTCGGCATGGAATGTCACGGAACGCGACCGGTCGTGATCAGTAGGGAGTGCCGGGTGGGTCAGCCGGAGATGCAGCCCGAGGGTCCGCCTCAGGACGGGCGGGGCGAGGGCGCGGCCGGGCTGCGGCCGGGCGATCTGACCGGGCGGACGTTTCCGCTCGGGGACTGGGGCGAACCTGCCGAGCGGCTGGACGAGCTGTACCGCTGGGTGGAGCGCCGGGGCCTGGAGACGGCCGCCTGGTACCTGCGGGACCGGTCCTGGAAGCGGCGCGGGGCGCGTGCGCTGCGGGTCACCACGGCGGCGGGGGCGGTGGCCGGGGCGGCGCTGCCGCTGCTGGACCTCACCGGGGTGGCCGCCGGGGCGGCGCCCTGGGGCTGTCTGGCACTGCTGCTCGCGGGGGCCGGCGTGGGTGTCGACCGGTTCTTCGGGTGCACGTCCGGCTGGATGCGGGACGTGGCCACCGCCCAGGCGGTGCAGCGGCGGCTCCAGGCGTTGCAGTTCGACTGGGCGGCGGAGAGCGTGCGCGAGGTGCTGGGCCCGGCGGAGGGCACCGCGAGCGAGGCGGCCGAGCGGTGCCTGACGGTGCTGCGCCGCTTCTGCGAGGACATCGCGGAGCTGGTGCGCGCGGAGACGACCGACTGGATGGCGCAGTTCCGCGCGGGGCCGGCCCCGCAGGGCCCGCAGACGGCGGTGGCCGCCGTGCCCCGGCGGGAGACGGGCGGCGCGGGCGGGGGGCGCTTCCCCCTGCCGCCGGCGAGCGGCAGCCGCCCCAACATGCCGAGGCAGCGTCCCCCGGAGCCGCGCTGACCTCAGCCGCAGAGCTTCATCCCCTCCGGGGTCCAGCACGGCACGTGTCCGTGCGTGCGGATGATCCCCTGCCCGTTCCCCCGGGACAGATACGTCAGGAAGCCGGACGTCAGCGAGTCGGCGGGCGGGCTGCCGTAGGTGGAGGCGTACTCGATCTCCCGGTACGGGTAGGCGCTGCGCCCGTGCTCGATCGCGTCCACGGGGGGGGGCGCCGCCGTCGAGACCCTCAGCGGGTCACCGGCGCCGCCGGATCGTCCTTGTGGACGCAGTCGACGGAGGAGTTCGCCGGCTCGCCCCGCCCCAGCACCCGCCGCTGGACGACCTGCCGGGTCCCGGAACCGGCGTCCCGGCTGACCAGGTGAACCGGCACCGGACGCCCGCCGAGCCGCGCCCTTCAACAACCGGGCTGCCGGGGCGGGCGGGTCACTCCTTGCCGTACGTCAGGCTCTCCCCGCCGCTCGCCTTGGCCCGCTTCAGCCGTCCGTCCGGCAGCAGGGTGACCTCGGTGGCCTCGCCCGGGGTGCACGAGGTGGCGGGTTCCCCGGTGGTGACGGTGGACGGCCCGATCGTCAGCGGTCCGTCCTCCGCGGCCACCGCGGTCAGCTCGGCCTCGAAGACACAGTGGTACGACCCGCCGCCCTCGGCCGGCCCGTCCGCGACCAGGGTCAGCACGGTGTCCCCCACCTCGCCCTGCCGGATGGTCAGTTCGCGGGTGCCGGTGCCGGCCGCCCCGCCGAGGGTCGTCCGCCAGGTGCCCAGATAGGCGTCCGGGACGGCCCCGGCGGCGGACGTCCCGGAGGGGCTCGGGGTGGGCGCGGCCGACGTGGCCGTGGGGGCGGCCGAGCCGTCCTCGGGCGTGGAGGCGTGGGTGGGGGCCGTGCCGACCGTGCCGCTGCCCTGGTTCCCGGTGTCGCCGCCGTTCTTCATCAGCGCGTACACCGAGCCGCCCGCGCCCAGCGCCACGACCAGCGCGATCGCGACGAGCAGCGCGGTGGACCGGCCGCTGCGCGGCTCCGGCTCCCCGGGCGGGCCGGCGTCCGGCGGGCCGTACGGCGGTGTGGCGCCGAGTCCGCCGGCATAGGGCTGGTACGACGGCGGCTGCGCCGCCCCGCCCCAGGCCCCGGCCCCGGTCTGCTGCGGGTAGCCGTAGGCCGGGTGGGGGTGCTGCGGGTGCGGCTGGGGCTGCGGAGCCCCGTACGCCGCGCCGAACCCGGCGGGCGCCGCGGGCGGCGGGGTCCGGGGGGTGACGACGGTGGGCAGGGTCAGGTGGCTGCCGGGCGCGGGGGCGCCGCCGTCGGAGACCGGCGCGTGCTCGGGCGGTCCGTCGGCAGCCGGGAAGGACATCCCGGCCCGGGGAGGCATCACCCCGCCCCCTACGGACCCACCGCCGGACACGTCCGGGGCGGGGGGCACCGCCGACGCGGAGGGGGCGGCCGTACCGGCGGGTGCGCCCGGCCGAGGAGGCGTACCGGGCCCGGCGGAGAAAGCGGCACCATCGGCCGACCCCGGCCCGGGGAGGGTGCCCGGCCCGGCGGGGAACGCGGCACCAGAGGGCGTCCCCGATCCGGGAGGCGTCCCCGGCCCGGCGGGCGTCCCCGATCCGGCGGGCGTGCCCGGCCCGGGCGTCCCCCGCCCGGGAGGCATGCCCGGCGCGGAGGGCACCCCCCGCCCGGCGAAGGCGCCCGCACCGGCAGCCGTCCCAGCCCCGGGAACCACACCGGGCCCGGCGGGCACCCCCGGCCCAGGCGTACCAGGTCCGCCGGGCGCCCCAGCCCGAGCAGACGCGTCCAGCCCGGCGGGCACCCCCGGCCCGGAAGACGGCCCCGACCCAGGAGCACCAGGCCCGGCAGGCTCCCCCGACCCACGGACACCAGGCCCGCCGGGCACCCCAGGCCAAGCAGACACGTTCAGCCCAGCGGACACCCCCGGCCCGGAAGACGGCCCCGACCCACGGACACCAGGCCCGGCAGGCTCCCCAGCCCGCGCAGACACGTTCAGCCCAGCGGACACCCCCGGCCCGGAAGACGGCCCCGACCCAGGGGCACCAGGCCCGGCAGGCTCCCCCGACCCACGGACACCAGGCCCGCCGGGCACCCCAGACCAAGCAGACACGTCCATCCCACCGGACACCCCCGGCCCGGCGGACACCCCCGACCCAGGCGTACCAGGTCCGCCGGGCGCCCCAGCCCGAGCAGACGCGTCCAGCCCGGCGGGCGTCCCCGGCCCGGAAGGCGTCCCCGGCCCCGGAGGCGTCCCCGGCGCGGCGGTGGAAGCCGCGCCAGCGGGCGCCCACCATGCGGCAGGCGCGCCCGGTCCGGTGGGGGAAGTCGTCCGGGCGGGCCATTCCGCCCCCGCCCCTTCCCCGGCCGGGCGCGTGCCCGGGTGGTCCCCGCCGGCCCGGCCCGGGTCACGGTGGCCGTCGGCGGCCTCCTCCGGGCTCTCCGCCTCCAGCAGCCGTACGGCGTGCCGGCCGAGTTGGGCGACCAGGGCGCCGGGCAGCCAGGGGTCGCGGGAGCGGCCCCCGGTGACGGTGTCCTCCACCCCGGTCCGCTCCAGGATCGCCTCCAGCGGGGGCCGGTTCGCCGGGTCCTTGCGCAGGCAGTCCCGTACCAGGTCGGCGACGCCCTCCGGCACGCCCGTCAGGTCCGGCTCCTCCTGGGCGATGCGGAACATCAGCGCGTGGACCCCGCTGTCGGCGGTCCCGAAGGGCAGCGACCCGGTCGCCGCGTAGGCGAGCACGGACCCCAGGCAGAACACGTCGCACGCGGCCGTGATGCGGTCCCCGCGCACCTGCTCGGGCGCCATGAACCCGGGCGACCCGACGAGCGCGCCGGTCCGGGTGAGCCCCTCCGCGCCCGAGGCCGCGGACTCCAGCGCCCGCGCGATCCCGAAGTCGATCACGCGCGGCCCGTCGATGGTGACCAGCACGTTCGACGGCTTGAGGTCCCGGTGCACGATCCCGGCCGCGTGGATGTCCTGGAGCGCCTGCGCGAGCCCGGCCGCCAGGATCCGTACCGACCGCTCGGGCAGCGCCCCGTGATCGTGCCCGACGACCCGCTGGAGGCTCGGCCCCGCCACGTACCCGGTCGCCACCCAGGGCACCGGCGCCTCGGTGTCCGCGTCCAGCACCGGCGCCGTCCAGTACCCGCCGACCCGGCGCGCGGCGTGCACCTCCTGCCGGAACCGCGCCCGGAACTCCTCCCGCTCGGCCAGCTCCGCCCGGACGAGCTTCACCGCCACGGTCCGGCCCCGGTCCGACCGGGCCAGGTACACCCGGCCCATGCCGCCCGCGCCGAGCCGCGCCAGCAGCCGGTAGCCCCCGATCGCCGGCGGATCCCCCGGCCCCAGCTTCTCCATCCCCGCGCCGCCTTCCCCCCATAGGTCTGCAACGCCCGACAATAGTGCGCCGGTACGACACCGGGCCCGGGCCCGGTTCCACGGTTCCGTAACAGGAACGGACCGCGTCGCGAACCGGCCACCCCGGGCACCGCCCGGAACGCGCCACACCCGCACCGCGCCGCCGCCCGTCGACAATCTGTCGCGGATTCCCCCCGTCCACGGAACAAGACGCCGATATGCCTTCCGCATCGCGGACATTTACCCTCACCGGCATGACCCCTCAGCCCAGCCCCGAAGCCGGCGCCGCCGTGAAGGCCGCCGACCGTGCGCACGTCTTCCACTCCTGGTCCGCCCAGGACCTCATCGACCCGCTCGCCGTCGCCGGCGCCGAGGGGTCGTACTTCTGGGACTACGACGGCACCCGGTACCTGGACTTCACCAGCGGGCTCGTCTTCACCAACATCGGCTACCAGCACCCCAAGGTCGTCGCGGCGATCCAGGAGCAGGCCGCGAAGCTGACCACCTTCGCGCCCGCGTTCGCCGTCGAGGCCCGCTCGGAGGCGGCCCGGCTGATCGCCGAGCGGACCCCCGGGGACCTGGACAAGATCTTCTTCACCAACGGCGGCGCGGACGCGGTGGAGCACGCGGTGCGCATGGCCCGGCTGCACACCGGCCGCCCCAAGGTTCTCTCGGCGTACCGCTCGTACCACGGCGGCACCCAGCAGGCGGTCACCATCACCGGCGACCCGCGCCGCTGGGCGAACGACAGCGGCTCGAACGGGGTCGTCCACTTCTGGGCGCCGTTCCTCTACCGCTCCCGCTTCTACGCGGAGACCGAGGAGCAGGAGTGCGCCCGGGCGCTGGAGCACCTGGAGACGACGATCGCCTTCGAGGGCCCGGGGACCATCGCCGCGATCATCCTGGAGACCATCCCGGGCACCGCCGGGATCATGCTCCCGCCGCCCGGTTACCTCGCCGGCGTGCGCGAGCTGTGCGACAAGTACGGGATCGTCTTCGTCCTGGACGAGGTCATGGCCGGTTTCGGCCGGACCGGCGAGTGGTTCGCGGCGGACCTGTTCGGCGTCGTCCCCGACCTGATGACCTTCGCCAAGGGGGTGAACTCGGGGTACGTGCCGCTCGGCGGCGTCGCCATCTCCGGCAAGATCGCCGAGACCTTCGGCAAGCGCCCTTACCCGGGCGGCCTCACCTACTCCGGTCACCCGCTGGCCTGCGCCGCCGCCGTCGCCACGATCAACGTGATGGCGGAGGAGGGCGTCGTGGAGAACGCCAGGCGGCTCGGCGAGAGTGTGGTCGGCCCCGGCCTCGCCGAGCTGGCCGCCCGTCACCCGAGCGTCGGCGAGGTGCGCGGCACGGGCATGTTCTGGGCGCTGGAGCTGGTGCGCAGCCGGGAGACCCGCGAGCCGCTGGTGCCGTACAACGCGGCCGGCGAGGCGAACGCCCCCATGGCCGCCTTCACCGCCGCCGCCAAGCGGCACGGGCTGTGGCCGTTCGTGAACATGAACCGCACCCACGTCGTGCCGCCGTGCACCGCCACCGAGGCGGAGCTGAAGGAGGGCCTGGCCGCCCTCGACGCCGCGCTGAGCGCCGCCGACGAGCACACGGTGTGACCGCACGCGGCTGCCGCCGCACCGATTCGAACGCGTAAGGTGGCGTGCTCGTAAGGAAGAGGGACCCGCGGGTGCTCGCGGGTCCTCGCGAGCACCGCACCCGGACGTGTGAGGAGAGGCACGGAGCATGCCCGGAAACGGCCCCGTGACGCGCAGCACCCTGCGCCAGCAGATCGCGGACGCGCTCCGTGACGAGGTGCTGGCGGGACGGCTGCGCCCGGGCCGGGCGTTCACCGTCAAGGAGATAGCCGACCAGTACGGCGTCTCCGCCACCCCGGTCCGCGAGGCGCTGGTCGACCTGTCCGCGCAGGGCATCCTGGAGGCCGATCAGCACCGCGGCTTCCGGGTGCCGGAGTACTCGGTCTCCGACTACCGGCACATGATCGAGGCCCGCGGCCTGGTCACCGACGGCATGTTCCAGGCCCTCACCGCGGGCCACCCCGCCTTCCGCACCCCGCCGGAGGACCCCCGCACCGGCGCGGCCCTGACCACCGTGCGCCGTCGCGGCGAGGAGGCCCAGCGGGCGGCCACGGCCGGCGACCTGACCGTCCTCATCGGCTACGACCTGCGCTTCTGGCGCGAGCTGAGCGCCCTGTTCGGCAACCCCTACCTCGGCGACTTCCTGCACCGGCTGCGCGTGCAGTCCTGGGTCTGCGCCGTGCAGCACCTGCTGCGCCTGCCCGATCTGCGCGGCCGGCTCTGGGACCGGCACACCGAGCTGGTCGACGCGCTGGCCCGGCGCGAGGCGGAGACGGCCCGCGCGATCGTGGCCGACGCGAGCGACCACTCGCTGGCACTGCTGGAACACCTGGCGGGCGGGTAGACGACCGATACCGGCCCACGGGGGAGCGCCCGGGGGCCGCAGCGACTACCCTTCCCTGACCACCCGCTGCCGTGCGTGACGGCGCACCCGCCGATGCGAGGAGCCCTCTTTGGCCTGTGACCTGTGGCTGGTACCGCTCGTGGACGTGTTGTGCCACACCCCGGACAACCCCTTCGCCGAGGAACTCGCGCAGTACGACAAGGCGCTGGCCGAGGCCGGCCTGCCGCCGGTGCCGGTGTACCAGTACATGCCGGGCCTGTCCGGCGATGTCGCCCCGGTCGCCGGTTTCGACTACGACGCCCTGCACTTCCTGCGCCGCGCCTATCTGCTCCAGGTCTGCGGGCTGCCGGTGACACCGGTGGACGAACTGGGCGGCGACTACGAGCAGTTGCTGGAGATGTTCGAGTCGACGGCCCAGCAGTCGCACCTGGTGTGGCACTACGACCACGCGGGTGCCTACGTCCCCGTGGACTTCCCGCACCCGCTGTCCAACGACGAACTCCTGGCGGGCGGCGGCCCCTTGGGCTCCTCGCAGACCCTGCTGCGGGAACTGCAGTACGTGGCCCCCACGATCGGCATCGACCCGGCCAACCCCCCGGCCGCCCCCGCCCCGCCCCCGGCCCCCACGGAGCTGGAGGAACCGGCGGCCGCGCCCCCCTACGACCCCAGCCCCTTCGCCCGGGAACGGCACGTCTGGCTGGGCCTGCACGCGGCCGCGACCCGCTCCCTGGCCCAGGGCTCGATGATCGTCTTCAGCTGAGCCGCGCGGGAGAAGACGGACGCCCTGCCGGCCGGACCGGCAGGGCGCCCCACGAGCGGCGCCCGCTCTACAGGAACGAGTTGATCTCGATCGTCTCGTCGCGGCCCGGGCCCACGCCGATCGCGGAGATCGGGGCGCCGGACATCTCCTCCAGCGCCTTGACGTAGTTCTGGGCGTTCTTCGGCAGGTCGGAGAAGGACTTCGCCTTGCTGATGTCCTCGCTCCAGCCCGGCAGCATCTCGTAGACCGGCTTCGCGTGGTGGAAGTCCGTCTGCGAGTACGGCAGCTCCTCGACGCGCTTGCCGTCGATCTCGTAGGCCACACAGACCGGGATCTGCTCCCAGCCGGTGAGGACGTCGAGCTTGGTGAGGAAGAAGTCGGTCAGGCCGTTGACGCGGGTGGCGTAGCGGGCGATGACCGCGTCGAACCAGCCGCAGCGGCGGTCCCGGCCGGTGGTGACGCCCCGCTCGCCGCCGATGCGGCGCAGCGCCTCGCCGTCCTCGTCGAACAGCTCCGTGGGGAACGGGCCCGCGCCGACCCGGGTCGTGTAGGCCTTCAGGATGCCGATCACGCGGCTGATCCTCGTCGGGCCCACGCCCGCGCCCGTGCAGGCGCCGCCCGCCGTCGGGTTCGAGGAGGTCACGAAGGGATAGGTGCCGTGGTCGATGTCCAGCAGCGTGCCCTGGCCGCCCTCGAAGAGCACGACCTTGTCGTCCTCCAGGGCCTGGTTCAGGACCAGCACCGTGTCGGCGACGTACGGCCGGATCTGCTCGGCGTAGCCCAGCAGCTCCTCGACCACCTGGTCCGCGGCGATCGCGCGCCGGTTGTACAGCTTGGTGAGGATCTGGTTCTTGACGTCGAGCGCGGCCTCCACCTTCTGCTGGAGGATCGACTCGTCGTACAGGTCCTGGACCCGGATGCCCACGCGGTTGATCTTGTCGGCGTAGGTCGGGCCGATGCCGCGGCCGGTCGTGCCGATCTTGCGCTTGCCGAGGAAACGCTCCGTCACCTTGTCGACGGTCACGTTGTACGGCGTGATGATGTGCGCGTTACCGCTGATCAGGAGCTTGGACGTGTCGACGCCTCGCTCGTTCAGACCGCTCAGCTCGGAGAGCAGGACCGACGGGTCGACGACGACACCGTTGCCGATGACCGGCGTACAGCCGGGCGACAGGATTCCGGAAGGGAGGAGGTGCAGTGCGTACTTCTGGTCGCCCACGACGACCGTGTGGCCGGCGTTGTTGCCACCCTGGTAACGCACCACGTAATCGACGGAACCACCGAGGAGATCCGTCGCCTTTCCCTTGCCTTCGTCACCCCACTGAGCACCGAGCAGCACAAGTGCGGGCACGCGCGTACACCCCTTCCGGGCGGGGCATGTCCAAGGTCGGGGGCATGGGCGTAACGTTCACCGCCGCGTACCACCGCGACCGTCTTCGGTCGCACAACCGTCGGACCGGATGCCCCGGAATAGACGAAGCCCCTGGCGCAATAGCGCAAGGGGCTCTTGCACAAAGATGCTACCCGAGGAAGCGAGGCAGGACCGAGGTGGCGACTTCCGCGATGTCCGATCAGCTGCTGGTGATCATCGATCCGGCGGCACGGCAGGCGGACGGGGAGTCCGTACGGATCGCGAAAGACGTGCTCAGCGCGGGTGCGGCGGCCAAGCTGTGCCTGCCGGACGGCCCGGAGGAATTCGCCCGCGCCCTGGGCCGCAGGGGGTCGCGGCGGCCGGTCGTGGTGGGCGACGGCCGGGCCCTGGCGCGGGCCGTCGCCCTGCTGCACCGGCAGGGGGAGCTGGCCGGGTGCGTGCTGTCGGTGGTCCCGGTCGGGGACACCTCGCTCGCCGAGTCGCTCGGGGTGCCCGGCGGCGCGGTGGCAGCGGCGCGGGCCGTGCTGGACGGCACGGCGCGGCGGCTGGACCTGCTGGTCGACGAGGGGGACGACGTGGTGCTGGGCGCGCTGCGCATCCCCTCGGCGCCGCCGCGGCCGCCCGCCGCCGCGCCGGTGCCCCTCTCCGCGGGCCGGCCCTGGTACCGCTCGCTGGTCCGCACGCTCGCCGCCCGGCCGGCCCGGCCGGCCGCCGTGCCCGCCCCGAGCGCGGCCCGGCTGCGGGTGGAGGTCGACGGGGAGCCGGTGGTCGACACGGACCAGCCGGTGGAGGCGGTGTCGGTGACGCCGGGCCCGGCCGGGGTGGCCTCGGTGGAGGTCCGGCCGCTGTCGGTGGGCGCGGAGGCGACCCCGCTGCTGGCCTCCGGCCGCACGGTGACGGTCACCGGGGCGGAGTTCCGCTACCGGGCGGACGCCAGGGTGTCGGGCCCGGTGCGCCGCCGGAGCTGGCGGGTGGTGGAGGGCGCCTGGAGCCTCGTCCTGCCCGCCGACCGCTGACCCGCCGGGCCCCGCCGGGCGGGATCCGTCACGGCTCAGCGCACCTCCACGGCGAGCCCCCGCAGCCCCCTGATGACGAAGTTCGGGCGGCGTTCCGGCTCCGCCGCGAGGGCGAGCGTGGGCGCCCGCTCCAGCAGCGCCGTCAGGGAGGCGGCCAGCTCGATACGGGCCAGGGGGGCGCCGACGCAGTAGTGGATGCCGGCGCCGAAGGAGATGTGCGGGTTGTCCGCGCGGGCCGGGTCCAGGCGGCCGGGGTCGGCGAAGACGGCCGGGTCGTGGTTGGCGGAGCCGAAGAGCAGGGCGACCTCGGCGCCCCTCGGGATCGTCGTGCCGCCGATCTCGATGTCGTCCAGGACCCAGCGTTCGAAGAGCTGGAGCGGGGTGTCGTAGCGCAGCAGCTCCTCGACGGCGGAGGGGACGAGGGAGTGGTCGGCGCGCAGGGCCGCGAGCGGGCCGGGGTGGCGGAACAGGGCGTACCAGCCGTTCACCGTGGCGTTGACGGTCGCCTCGTGGCCCGCGTTCAGCAGCAGCACCACCGTGGAGACCAGTTCCTGCCCGGTGAGGCGGTCGCCCTCGTCGTGGGCCGCGATCAGCGCGGAGACCAGGTCCTCGCCGGGGTCGGCGCGGCGGGCCGCGATCAGCTCCCGGAGGTACTCGGAGAACTCCACCGACGCCCGCACCGCCCGGGCCGCCGTCTCCTCGGACGGGTTCAGCTCGTACATCCCGCAGATGGCCGCCGACCACGGCCGCAGCAGCGCCCGGTCCGCCGCGGGGATGCCGAGCAGCTCGGCGATCACCGCGACCGGCAGCGGCTCCGCCACGTCCGTCAGCAGATCGCCGCCGCCGTCCGCGACCAGGGCGGCCACCAGCTCGTTCGCCAGCCCGTGCACGTACGGTTCGAGCCGCGCCACCGTGCGCGGGGTGAACGCCTTCGACACCAGGCGCCGGATCCGGGTGTGGTCCGGCGGCTCCAGGTCGAGCATCCCGTGGTCGTTGAGGGTGTGGAAGGGCTCGTGCTCCGGCGGGGGCGGGGTCCGGCCGAACTCCTCGTGGGTGAACCGGTGCAGATAGGTGCGGCCGAGCCGGCGGTCCCGCAGCAGCGCCGAGACGTCCGCGTGGTGCGGGACCAGCCACTGGCCGGTCGGCTCGTACTGGATCACCCGGCCGCGGGCGCGCAGCCCGGCGTAGGCCGGGTAGGGGTCGGCGACGAACGCCGGGTCCCAGGGGTCGAAGACAGGGTCCGCAGCAGCTGTCATGAACGGACGCTAGCCCGGCCCGCCCCGGCGTGGCCAGCCTCCGCCCCGGCCCGGGTCGGAGGGCGGCGGGGCGGCGGGGCGGCCGCACCGGACTCGTACCCCGTCGAGACCGATCCCCGTCGGCGGCCGCGAGTCCGGCGTTGTCCGGTGCGCGGGGCCGTCGTGGGGCCCCGGCGCGGCCGCCGCGCGTCCGTCGCGCGGAGGGTTTCCGGCCGTGCGGGGCTCGTTGCCGGGTGGTACTTACGGGTACTACCAGGCCAGTTGGGCGATCTCCTCCGCCACCACCGCGCAGGAGTCCGCCGCCGGGTCGATCAGCGGGAAGTGGCCCACGTCCTCCAGCAGCGTCAGCCCGACCACCTCTCCCGCCTTCGCCGCCGCCTCCGCGTACGCCTCGGCCACCTGGTGCGGCACCACGACGTCCGCCCGGCCCTGGACCAGCGTCGTGGCGATCCCCGTCGGCAGCAGGAGCGCCGGGTCCGCGTACGGGCGGCGCGGGGCGAACCCGTCGTTCCCGCCGAGGAGTTGCCACGCCGCGTGGTCGCAGACCCCCAGCTTCTCCGCCACCTCGAAGTCCGCGATCGGCGCGAGCGCCACGACACCGCGCAGCGGCGCCGGACGGCCGGTGCGCCACGGGGCGTCCGCCGGCAGCAGGTGCCGGGCCGCCGCCCACAGCGCCAGGTGGCCGCCCGCCGAGTGCCCGGTCAGCACCGTACGGCGGGCGTCCGCCTGCGGAAGCGCCTCCCGGACCAGCGCGGGCAGGGCGTCCAGGGCCGCCGCCACGTCGTCGAAGGTGTCCGGCCAGCGGCCTGCGGGCGGCACGCTCCCCCCGCCGTCACCGCCGTGCCCCTCTTCCGCACCACCCCGCCGGTACTCGACGTTGGCCACCGCGAAGCCCCTGCGGGCCAGGTAGTCCGCGAACGGGGTGACATGGCGCCGGTCGTAGCGGGCACGCCAGGCACCGCCGTGCAGGACGACGATCAGCGGGGCGGCCGACACGGGGCCGGTGCCCCCCGGGCCGGGACGCGGGGCGTAGAAATCGATCACCTGGTCGGGGTGGTCGCCGTACGCCGCGGTGACGTCCGGGGCGACCGGCGGGTGGGAGAGGGCCGACTCCTCTTCGGCGGCGGCGCGGGCTAGTGCGGCGTCGTCCGGCATGCTCCAACCTCTCAGCGACGTGACGGGGATGGCGGACCAGGAGGGAAACGGCCGTCGGCCGGGACGGTATCAGGCCGGTGACGTGCGGGGATACGGGCATGTCGCGCACCGGCGGCGGCCCGCGTCCGCACCATGCCCGGCCCTCGCGCCCCGGCCCACACCCGGCACGCGGCCCCCCGGCCCTCGCGCCCGCACCCGACGCCGAGCCCCCTAAGCCAGCTCCTCCCCCAGCACCCGAGCCGCCCGTTCCACGTCACGGAAGCCGACGTACAGCGGGGTGAAGCCGAAGCGGAGGACGTCGGGGTGGCGGAAGTCGCCCACCACGCCCCGGGCGATCAGGCGCTGCATCACCTCGCCCGCGTCGGGACAGCGCAGGGCGATCTGACTGCCCCGCTCCGCGTGCCGTTCAGGGGTCACGCACTCCACCCGGCCCGGCTCGGTGTACGCGGCCACGCACCGCAGGAAGAAGTCCGTCAGCGCCAGGGACTTGGCGCGGACGGCGGTGATGGACACCCCCTCCCACACGTCGAGGGCGGCCTCCAGCGCCAGCAGGGAGAGGATGTCCGGGGTGCCGACCCGCCCCCGCACGGCGCCCGGCGCCGGGGCGTAGGCGGGGCTCATCCCGAACGGCTCGGCGTGGGAGTTCCAGCCGGGCAGCGGGGAGTCGAAGCGGTCCTGCAACTCCTCCCGCACATACAGGTACGCCGGCGAACCCGGGCCGCCGTTCAGGTACTTGTAGGTGCAGCCGACCGCGAGGTCCACGCCGTGCTCGTCCAGGCCCACCGGCAGCGCGCCCGCGCTGTGGCACAGGTCCCACACCGCGAGGGCGCCGGAGGCGTGGATCGCGGCGGTGAGCGCGGGCAGGTCGTGCAGCCGGCCGGTGCGGTAGTCGACGTGGTTGAGCAGCACCGCGGCCGTGCGCCCGGTCAGCGCGCCCGGCACCTCGTCCGGGGTGACCGCGCGCAGGGTGCGGCCGGTCAGCCGGGCCGCCGACGCGGCGATGTAGCCGTCCGTGGGGAACGTCGTCGCGTCGACCAGGAGTTCGTCACGGCCGTCGCCCGCCATGCGGACCGCCGCGACCAGCGCCTTGAAGACGTTGACGCTGGTCGAGTCGCCGACGACGATCCGGCCGGGCCCCGCGCCCACCAGCGGCGCGATCCGGTCGCCGATCCGCTCGGGCGCCGTCCACCAGCCGCTCTCCTCCCAGGAGCGGATGCGCAGTTCCCCCCACTCGCGGCGGACGACGTCCGCCAGCCGGCCGGGGACGTGCGCGGGCAGGGCGCCCAGGGAGTTGCCGTCCAGGTACACGGCGTCGTCGAGGACGAAACGGTCGCGCAGGGACGCGAGTCCGTCCTCGGCGTCCAGCTTCTCCGCGCGCAGGGGCAACTCAGACATGGGACCTCGCCGTCCACAGCTCGGGGAACACGTTCTTGCGGGCGCGCTTCTCCAGCCAGGCCACGCCGGCGGAGCCGCCCGTGCCGGCCTTGGCGCCCATCGCGCGCCGGGTGGCGACCAGGTGGTCGTTGCGCCAGCGCCACACCAGTTCGGCCACATCCGTCAACGCCTCGCCGAGCCGGGCGAGTTCGTCGCCCTGGTCGCCCGCGTAGATCGCGGTCCAGGCGGCCTCCACGGCCGGTGAGGGCTCGTACCGCACGGAGACGTCCCGGTGCAGCACGGCGTCCGGGAGGGCGTGGCCGCGGCGCGCGAGGAGCCGGAGCACCTCGTCGTACAGGCTCGGCTCGTGCAGGGCCTTCTCCAGCTCCGCGTGCACGCGCGGGGCACCGTGGTGCGGTACGAGCATGGAGGCGGACTTCTCGCCGAGCAGGAACTCCAGGCGCCGGTACATCGCCGACTGGAAGCCGGATCCCTCGCCGAGCGCGCCGCGGTAGGCGTTGAACTGCGCCGGGGTCAGCTGCCCGAGCGGCTTCCAGGAGGCGTTCAGGGCCTCCAGCTCCCGCACGGAACGTTTCAGCGCGGCGAGCGCGGCCGGTACGTCGTCCGAGCGGAGCGCGCGGGCGGCCGTCTCCCACTCGTGCACGATGACCGTGAACCACAGCTCCATGACCTGGGTGGTCACCAGGAAGACCATTTCGCCGGGGTCGTCGGAGAGGGTGTGCTGGAGGTGGGTGAGGACGTCGGCCTTGACGTAGTCCTCGTACGGCGTCGTCCCCGCGAAATCCAGGTTCGGGGTCTCGGGCTCAGCGGCCTGATGAGGGTGGTGAGCCTGTTGGGACATCGCTGTCTCCTGTGTTACTCCGGGTAGCGGTCCGCCCCTGCCGATGCCGGCACGGGGGCCCCGGTCCCCACCCCGCCATCCTCCGCAATGCCCCGGGGGACGGCAAGGCCCGCCTGCTGCCAGACGGGCCACACCGGTGACGTCCGCGCCGGTCAGCCCAGGGTCTGGGCCGCCGTCGCCGAGGAGTCCTTCAGGAACTGGGAGCAGCGCTCGTACTCCTCCTGCTCGCCGATGGCCTGGGCGGCGCGGGCGAGGGCGTGCAGGGCGCGCAGGAAGCCGCGGTTCGGCTCGTGCTCCCACGGCACCGGGCCGTGCCCCTTCCAGCCGTTGCGGCGCAGGGCGTCCAGGCCGCGGTGGTAGCCCGTACGGGCGTAGGCGTACGACTCGACGACCGAGCCCCGCTCGAACGCGTCGTCGGCGAGCTGGGCCCAGGCGAGGGAGGAGGTGGGGTGCCGAGCGGCGACGTCCGCCGGCGCGGTGCCCGCCGCGAGGGCCTGACGCGGCTCCGGGTCGTCGGGCAGGTGGGTCGGGGGCGGCCCCCCGAGAAGGTTCTGGTGAATCGACATGCGTCCAGTGTGGCCCACGGGAGCGGGGCGGGGCGGGGCACCTCCGCGGGTGCCGGAAACCGCGCCGGCCGCACACGGGAACGCCCCGCACCCCGCCCGGGACATACGACGGGCCCGGCGGCAACGAAGGCCGCCGGGCCCGCCACGGGCACCGCCTACTTGTTCACGGGCACCGCTTACTTGATCTTGTTGCCCGCCGAGCGCAGGTGCTGCGTGGCCTGGACGACGCGCGCGGCCATGCTCGCCTCGGCCAGCTTGCCCCAGGTGCGCGGGTCGTAGGCCTTCTTGTTGCCGACCTCGCCGTCGACCTTCAGGACGCCGTCGTAGTTCTGGAACATGTGGGCGGCGACCGGACGTGTGAAGGCGTACTGGGTGTCGGTGTCGATGTTCATCTTCACCACGCCGTTCTCCAGCGCGGTCTGGATCTCCTGCTCGCTGGAGCCGGAACCGCCGTGGAAGACGAAGTCGAACGGCGACTGCTTGCCGAACCGGGCGGCGACGCCCTCGTTCAGCTCCTTCAGCAGCTCCGGACGCAGGACGACGTTGCCCGGCTTGTACACGCCGTGCACGTTGCCGAAGGAGGCGGCCAGCAGATAGCGGCCCTTCTCGCCCAGGCCCAGCGCCTCGGCGGTGCGGATGGCGTCGTCGACGGTGGTGTACAGCTCGTCGTTGATCTCGTGGGTGACACCGTCCTCCTCGCCGCCGGTGGGGGTGATCTCCACCTCGAGGATGATCTTGGCGGCGCGGGCCTGCTCCAGCAGCTCCTGCGCGATCGCCAGGTTGTCGGCGAGGGTCTCGGCGGAGCCGTCCCACATGTGCGACTGGAACAGCGGGCCGAGACCGGCGTCGACGCGCTTCTTGGACAGCGCGATCAGCGGACGCACGTACCCGTCGAGCTTG
This sequence comes from Streptomyces sp. NPDC029296, assembly GCF_055569255.1. Classification (NCBI taxonomy): domain Bacteria; kingdom Bacillati; phylum Actinomycetota; class Actinomycetes; order Kitasatosporales; family Streptomycetaceae; genus Streptomyces; species Streptomyces sp. NPDC029296. The sequence goes on along the minus strand of NZ_JBVHXT010000050.1, from coordinate 12,235 downwards.
TCCTTCGGGCAGTGGTCCGTGTGCAGGGCGATGTTGACCGGGTACTTCTCGGCGATGATGTGCGCGAACTCGGCGAGCGCGACCGCGCCGGTCACCATGTCCTTGCTGTACTGGCCGCCGAGGAACTCGGCGCCGCCGGTCGAGATCTGGACGATGCCGTCGCTCTCCGCCTCCGCGAAGCCGCGCAGTGCCGCGTTCAGGGTCTGCGTGGAGGTCACGTTGATGGCCGGGTAGGCGAACTTGCCTGCCTTCGCCCGGTCGAGCATCTCGTTGTAGACCTCGGGGGTTGCGATGGGCATCTGTCCGCTCCTTGTGTTGCGGGTAGGGGTTCTGCGTTACGGCCCTGACCTAGACCTTGGGGGCGACGTCATCGTCGGCCCCATCTTCCCAGACATGAACCGATGGTCCACGTGCCGGTCAAGTCCAGGTCAATCCCGGTCGTCAGTCCAGCCCCAGTTCATCCTTCGAGAAGGCGAAACGGTAGGGAACACCCGCGCCCGCTTCGATCTTCTCTGCGGCCCCGGTCGCCCGGTCCACGATCGTGGCGACGGCGACGACCTCCGCGCCGGCCTCCCGCACGGCCTCGACGGCGGTCAGCGGGGAACCGCCGGTGGTGGAGGTGTCCTCGACCACCAGGACCCGGCGGCCCGCGATGTCCGGACCCTCGACGCGCCGCTGGAGCCCGTGCGCCTTGGCCGCCTTGCGGACCACGAACGCGTCGAGCCGGCGGCCGCGCGCGGCGGCGGCGTGCAGCATGGCGGCGGCGACCGGGTCGGCGCCCATGGTGAGCCCGCCGACCGCGTCGAACTCCAGGTCCGCGGTCAGGTCCAGCAGTACCCGGCCGACCAGCGGGGCGGCCTCGCCGTCGAGGGTGATGCGGCGCAGGTCGACGTAGTAGTCGGCCTCCAGACCGGAGGAGAGGGTCACCTTGCCGTGCACCACGGCCTTGTCCTTGATCTGCTGCAGCAGCGCGCCGCGCACGTCGTCCGTCATGCCGACCAGCTTAGAGCCGACGCCAGCTCCAGGTCGTACTCGCCTCCAGCGGCTCCAGCGGGGTGACCAGGCGCGGGTGGGTGTTCAGGCCGTTGGGCGGCCCGGTCTGCGGTTCGACGCAGACGGCCTCGGCCTGCTCGTCGTAGACCACCACCCACTCCTGCCGGCCGGCCACCTTCAGCTCCAGCCGGTCCGGCCAGGTGAGGGTGACGTCGACACCGCCGGGCATGCCGAAGCAGTCGTCCCAGGGGCCGGGCCGGGGGTCGATCCGGTTGCCGGTGGGCAGGTGGTCGGCGCCACGCTCCTCCTGCCAGGCGGGCTTGAAGTCCAGCTCCACGCCGGCGCCGTCGAGGTTCCGGTTGAACCACGGGTGCCAGCCGAGCTGGGCCGGGAAGGAGTCGTCGTACGTCTCCACGGACAGGGTCAGGGTCAGGCCGTCCTCGGTGAGCGCCACGACCTGGGTGACGCGGCCGGGGTGCGGCCAGGGGTCGGTCAGCTCGTACGTGATCACCGCCTCGTCCTCCGTGACGCGCGCGGTGCGCCAGGCGCCGTCGCGCGCGGTGCCGTGGATGGCGTGCGGCGGGGAGTTGAGCGGCATCTGACGGACGGTGCCGCCGTCCAGGAAGCGGCCGTCGCGGATCCGGCCGCACCAGGGCACCATCGGGAAACAGCCGTAGCGCGGGCCCTGCCGCAGCAGTTCCAGGGAGCCGACCCTGAGCCCGCTGATCCGGCCGCCGTTCGCGGGGCTGACGCGCACTTCCGCTTCACCTGCGGTCAGCGTGATGTCTTCGTTGCTCACGGGACGACACTACTGGGGCGCTCAAGGGGGCGTGCGCAGTCCGTCGGGCCTTTGCTCAGCGCCGTCTGCGCAGGGCGCGGGTGACCACGACCGCGGAGGCCAGGGCGAGGGCCGCGGCGGGGGCCGCCCAGCGCAGGGCCGGGTTCCCGGCGACGGTCTGGGGGGCGGGCACGGGGGCGTACCGGCCGCGCGGCGGGGCGTGGTCGACCTCCTCGGCGCTGCGCCCGATCATCGTCCGGCGCGCGTGCGCGGCCTCGGCGGGCGGCTCCCCGGTGTCGCCGAAGTCCTCGGCGAGCCGGTCGTCGGCGGAGTCGGTGCCGGTGCCTGCGCCGTCGGCGCCCTCATGGCCGGCGTCCGTGTCCGCGTCCGCGTCCCGGTCCAGGGAGGGCGGGGGGACCTCGGTGTCGAAGACGGAGGGGCGGCCCTCGTCGGCCGCCTCGGACCCGGATTCCCCGACCCCGGCGGTCTCGGCGGCCCCAGCGGTCTCGTCCGTCACCGTGTCCTGGGGCCCCGCCGTCTCCTCGGCCCCTGAGGACTTCTCGGCCCCGGTCGTCTCACCGGCCTCCGCCGTCTCCTCGTCCCCTGAGGGCTTCTCGGACCCGGCGGTCTCATCGGCCCCTGCCGTCTCCTCGGCCGCCGTCTCCTCGGCCCCGGCCGTCTTCTCGACCCCTGAGGGCTTCTCGGCCGTGGCCGTCTCACCGGCCCCCGGCGTCTCCTCGGCCGCTCCCGCCCCCTCCGTCTCCTCCGCCGCCAGGGTCTCCAGGAACCGGTCCAGCAGTCTCGTCGTCGCCGTCGTCACCTGTTCCGGCGGGAGTTCCGTGAGCCGGCCGGTCGCGGTCGCCGTGCCCTCGGCCGTGACCGCGCAGCCGCCGTCGGCGGCCGTGAGACGCAAGGTCAGGGCCAGTTCGACCGTGCCACTGCCGCGGGCCTCGCCGGCGTCGGCCTCGACGGCGTACGTGCCGTCGGCGCGCGCGGTCACCCGGGCCGTGCCCCGGTAGGTGACGGAGTGTCCGCCGACGCGCAGTTTCAGGCGGCCGGTGATCGGTTCGGCACCGGCGTCCTGTTGCAGCCCGGGCACGGCGCGGGCGACGCGAGCGGGGTCGGCCAGGGCGGCGCCGAGCCGTTCGGTGGAAGCCTGGACGAAGACCTGGTGCTCCATGGTCCCGGAGCCTACCCACTCGCGGCCGGAACTCACCCGGACGTGCGCGCGGCTCGGCCCCGGGACCCCCGTTCGCCGGACCCCCGTACGCGACGCCCCCGCCCCGGCCCCCGCAAGCCCTCAATACCGGGGATGCACCAGCGTGGACCCCGGCAGCCCGTCGATCCGGGTCCGCTCGGCCGCCCGCGCGTCCGCGGTCAGCCGGGCCTGGGTCAGGGTGCGCGGGTGCGCGGAGCCGAGGCGCAGGGGCGGCGGGACGCGGCCCGGGGCCGCCAGCAGGAAACCCCAGTCGTGCGGGGTCCGGGACGCGCCCGCCGAGCGGTAGGGGCCGGCCGTGAAGCCGCTGTCGGGGCCGGGCACCCGGTAGGGGGAGACGCCGAAGCCGGCCGCGCGGAGGGTCGCGGCGACGGTCCAGTAGGCGCGGGGCCGGGTGGTGACGGGCCCGGCGTGCACCACCAGGCGCCCGCCGGGGGCGAGCACCCGGCGGACCAGGCCGTAGAACTCCTGGGAGTACAGCTTGGTGCCGGCGGTGATGCCGGGGTCGGGCAGGTCGCTGATCACGACGTCGTACGTCCGCCCGCGCGCCCCGCGCAGCCAGCCGAGCGCGTCGGTGGTGGTGACCCGGACGCGCGGGTCGGCGAGGGCGCACGCGTTGACGGCGGCGAGGCCCGGGTCGTGCCGGGCCAGCTCCACCAGGCCCGGGTCCAGCTCGACGAGGTCGAGGCGGCGCACGTCGCGGTGGCGCAGCACCTCGCGGGCGGCCAGTCCGTCGCCGCCGCCGAGGATCAGCACGCGCGCGTGCGGGCCGGACAGGGCCGGGTGGACGAGGGCCTCGTGGTAGCGGCGCTCGTCGCGGCCGTCGACGCGGAGCCGGCCGTCCAGGAAGAGGCCGAGGGGCCGGCCGCGGGTGCCGCCGGCCAGGACGACCTCCTGGGCGTCGGTCCGCACGGCCACCCGGACGTCGGTGCCGTACACGGCGCGCCGGGCGGCCCGTTCGAAGTCGCCGGCGAGGGCGGCGGCGCAGGCGAGGACACCGAGGACGGCGAGGCCGGTGAGCAGGAGGACCCAGCGGGCGCGGCGGCCGAGGTCGCGGCGGAACAGGCCGAGGACCAGGGCGCCGCCCGCGACCACGTTGACCGTGCCGGTCAGCAGCGCTCCGGTCAACTGGCCCAGGTACGGCAGGAGGAGGAAAGGAAAGGCGAGGCCGCCGACCAGGGCGCCGACGTAGTCCGCGGCGAACAGGTCGGCCACGGCGCCGCCCGCGTCCTGCCGGCGGATGCGCTGGATCAGCTCCATCAGCAGCGGCACCTCGGCACCCACGAGCAGGCCGATGGCCAGGGAGAAGGCGACGAGCAGACAGCGCGGTCCGGCGGCCCAGGCCCCGCCCCAGCCGGCGGTCCAGGCGAACACGGCGTACAGCGCCATGGCGCTGCCGCCGCCGACCAGCGCGAGGGCCGACTCGACCGCGCCGAAGCCGGCCGCCGCGTGGCAGCGCAGCCGTTTGGCGCCGAGGGAGCCGATGCCCATGGCGAACACCATCACGGACAGCACCACGGACGCCTGGGTGACCGAGTCGCCGGTCAAGTAGGAGGCGAACGCAACCAGTTCCAGTTCGTACACGAGTCCGCAGGCCGCGCAGACGAAGACGCACGCGAGGACCAGGAACCGCCCGGTGCCGGGCCGGACAGGCAGCCGTGCGGGGCTCGTCCAGGAGGGCGGGGCGCCCGGGGGCGCGGGGGCGTGCGGTTCGATCACGCTGCGACGTTACGTCACTTCCCGGCCACGCTTCGTCACCCACACGTGTGGATCCAGGGGCGCTTGACGCATTACGGGTTTATGTCACCACGGAGGACACGAGTCCGCGCTCAGCCCGGCCGGGTCGCCCGCGTCCGCTCGCCGACCCGGGTCCGGGTGGCCACCAGCTGTCCGTCCTGCGGGTAGGCGTGCCAGGTGCGCCAGTGCACCTGGCCCTCGTGCCGCTGGGCGAGCATCGCGGTGAAGGCGTGCGGACTGCCGGGGAAGACGCCGGCGAGGCCGTGCGGATGGTCGGAGACGAGGGCCAGCAGCTCCTGGGCGCGGCCCGCGAACGAACCGGGGGTGAGCACCTCCACGCGGGCGGCGAACTCGTACTCCCAGTCGCCGACGCGTTTGGCGACGCCGAGCGGCAGCGGGGTGCTGGAGCCGGGGATGCACGCGACCGTCTCGGAACAGGAGCCGCGCTCCTCCTCCAGAAGCACCTGGTGGGAGGCGCCGAGCAGCCGCAACTGGAGCCTGGCGCCGGTCAGTTCGAGGTCGAGGGTGGCCAGGGCGGGCAGCGGTTCGCGGCCCAGGGCCCAGGCGAGGTCGGCAGCGCGCGTATCGGTGTAGGAGGTGTTCAGGGTCGTGAGCATGGATCGGCTCCGCTAACACGCAATGAGGGGGAAATCAGCCAATCTCAGCCCGGCCGGCCCGGCCGGAATGGGGAGTCAGGGGGCGTTCGAGGGGCTGTGTCGGCGTTTAGAGGGAACCATGAACTAGGGCTCCGCCACAGGGTTTTTACCCAACTTCGTTGTGTTTCCATCCCTCGGGGGGCTCACAGCTCAACTGTTCATGCATGGTGTGCGCCGGTCGCGAATAAGACACGCCGGGCGCCTGCCGGATGTCCGTCCGGCGAGCGCCCGGCGTGGTGCGGCCCGGATGCGGTTCCCCCCGCTGTCCGGAGGCCCGGCTGCCCCGTGTCAGCCGCCTCCCCCGCATCCGCCCCCGCCACCGCCGCACGACGAACCCCCGCCGCACGACGACCCTCCGCCGCACGACGATCCCCCGCCGCAGGAGTGCCCGCCGTGCCCGTGTCCCCCGTGGTGCCCGCCGTGGTGCCCCGACGAGCCGGAGTCGCCGGCCCACCAGCTGCCGGTCGTCGAGCCGTCGTGGGACGAGGACGAGGACGACCCCCGGTACGTCCCGCCCCCGCGTCCGCGTCCCTTGCCGGCCGACGGCCCGGTCCGCCGGTTGCGGCGGGCCTGGCCCACCGCGATGAACGCCATCGCGATCAACGCCAGGATGATGCCCACGATCATGGCGCCACCCTCCTTCCGTTCCCCCGAAGCGGCCCCCCGTGGGCGCCTCGCCGTGCCACCGCGTCCCGCGCGGTGCCGGGGAGATGCCCGGCCGGCGAAGCGCCCAAAGCGGAGTTGAGGAACTCCAGAGCTTGAGCGCAGGATGACCGGCATGACCTCCAGCGCACGCCCTCACCTCAACCGCCGGCTCGCCGAGTTCGGGACCACGATCTTCGCCGAGATGTCGGCGCTGGCCGTGGCGACCGGATCGATCAACCTGGGCCAGGGCTTCCCGGACACCGACGGCCCCGAGGAGATCCGGGAGGCGGCCGTCCGGGCGCTGCGCGACGGGCGCGGCAACCAGTACCCGCCGGGCCCCGGCGTCCCCGAACTGCGCACCGCGATCGCCGCGCACCAGCTGCGCCGCTACGGCCTGTCCTACGACCCCGACACCGAGGTGCTCGTCACGGCGGGCGCCACGGAGGCGATCGCCGCCGCGCTGCTGGCGCTGGTCGAGCCGGGGGACGAGGTGGTGGCGCTGGAGCCGTACTACGACTCGTACGCGGCGAGCATCGCGATGGCGGGCGGCCGACGGGTGCCGGTGACCCTGAGGCCGCACGAGGGCAGCTTCCGGCTGGACCTGGACGAGCTGCGCGCGGCCGTCACCGACCGCACCCGGCTGCTGCTGGTCAACACCCCGCACAACCCGACCGGCACCGTCCTCACCCGCGCCGAGCTGGCCGCGATCGCCGAGCTGGCGGTGGAGCGGGACCTGCTGGTGGTGACCGACGAGGTGTACGAGCACTTGGTCTTCGACGACGCCGAGCACCTGCCGCTCGCCACGTTCCCCGGGATGCGCGGGCGCACCGTGAGCATCGGGTCGGCGGGCAAGACGTACTCGTTCACGGGCTGGAAGGTCGGCTGGGTGACGGCCGCTCCGGAGCTGGTCGCCGCCGTCCGTTCGGCCAAGCAGTTCCTGACCTACGTCGCCTCCGGCCCGTTCCAGTACGCGGTGGCCGAGGCGCTGGCGCTGCCCGACTCGTACTACGAGGACTTCCGCCGGGGCATGCTGGCCCGCCGGGAGATCCTCGCGGAGGGGCTCACGGCGGCCGGTTTCGACGTGTTCCGGCCGGCCGGCACCTACTTCGTCACCACCGACATCCGGCCGCTGGGCGAGAAGGACGGCTTCGCCTTCTGCCGCGCGCTGCCCGAGCGGGCGGGGGTGGTGGCCATCCCGAACGCGGTCTTCTACGACGACCGGGAGGCGGGGGCGCCGTTCGTGCGGTTCGCCTTCTGCAAGCGCGAGGAGGTGCTGCGGGAGGCGGCCGAGCGGCTGCGGGCCATGTGAGCGCGGCGCGCCCGGCCGGGGGCGGACCCCCGGCCGGGACGCGCGGCCGCGTTACTCGCCGCCGGCCTCGGGCTGCTCGCCCTCGCCGCCCTCCGGCTCCAGGCCGAGCTGCTCCACCAGCCACTTGTCGAACTCGATCGCGGCCCGCACCCAGCTGACCGTGGAGGAGACGAAGTGGTTGATGTCGACGCCCGTGCCGATCAGCATCTGGGCCTCGCCGATCAGCCGGACGGCGCCGTCGTCGTGGGTGTGGGTGTACACCTTGGGCCACAGGGTGCGGCGGTTCCAGTCGTCGATCGTCTCCAGGAGCTGCGGCTTCTCCTCGATCTTGTGCGGACGGTCGAAGAAGGTCCGCACCGAGAAGATGGCCTGCTCGGGCTCGTCCCCGCGGAACATGAAGTAGGTGCGGAACTGCTCCCACGGCGCGACGAGGTCACCCTCCTCGTCGACGACGTACTTCAGCTCCATCTGGTCGAGAAGCTGCTTCACCAGGTCCTGATCCGGGAGGACGGGGCCCGCCGGTCCTTGGGGCTGCGGTTCGGGCTGGCCCCCGAAATTCGGAATCGAGGACGGGTCGATGCTCACCGTGTTTTTCCCTTCATGCGGATGCCCGCCATCCTCCCCCATGCGGGGAGGGGCGTGGCAAGCCCCGACCCACCGCTCAGCCCTGAGCGGAAGCGCCGTGTCGGCGCGGGGGCGTGTCGGGGCGGGGGCGTGTCGGGGCGGGGGGCTTGTCCGCGCGGGGCGCGCCCGCGCGGAGGTCGTGCCCGCACGGAGGCCGTGCCCGCGCGGAGGCCGTACCGGGCGCACGGCGGCCACCCGGGCGGGCCGGAACCACCGGGGCCGACCGAACCAGCCCGGACGCCCCGGCACGGGAGTCCCGGCGCGGGAGTCCCGGCGCGGGAGTCCCGGCGCGGGAGTCCCGGCGCGGGTGTCGCGGCGCGGGGGGAGTGTCGGGGCGGGGGTGTGTCCGCGCGGGGCCGTGTCCGCACGGAGGCCGTACCGGGCGCACGGCGGCCACCGGGCGGGCCGGAACCACCGGGGCCGACCGACCAGCCCGGACGCCCCGGCACGGGAGTCCCGGCGCGGGTGTCGCGGCGCGGGTGTCGCGGCGCGGGTGTCGCGGCGCGGGTGTCGCGGCGCGGGAGTCCGGGCTCGGTGTCGCGGCGCGGGGGCGTGTCGGCGCGGGGGCCGTGTCCGCCGCAAGGGCCGTGTCCGCGCGGAGGCCGTGCCGGGCGCACGGCGGCCACCGGGCCGGGCCGGAACCACCGGGGCCGACCGAACCGGCCCGGACGCCCCGGCACGGGAGTCCGGGCACGGGTGTCCCGGCACGAGTGTCCCGGCACGGGAGCCCCGCCGCTCGGCCGCGCCGAAGGTCCGCGCCCCCGTGCCGGTGAAGACCGTCGTCCGTCCGGGGGGCCGGGGTGAGGGGCCCGGGCATGTGCCTGGCCGCCGGCGCCCAGCCCGAGCGGCGCGCGGCGCCCGGCGAAGAAGTCCCGCGCCGTCGCCTCCGGCGACACCCTCGCCGTACGCCCGGCACCGGCTCCGCCCGGGAACGAAGCGCCCCCGCCCGCCCGGGCGGACCGGGGCGGGCGGGGGCTTTTTCACGGGGAGAGGCCGGTCAGAGGGTCTTGCCGGTCGCCGGGCCCACCAGGAGGCCGGCGCCGAAGCGGTCCACGCGGACCGTGTCACCGTCCTTGATCTCGCCGGACAGGATCTCCCGGGCGAGGCGGTCGCCGATCGCGGACTGGACCAGGCGGCGCAGCGGGCGGGCGCCGTAGGCCGGGTCCAGGCCCTCCTCCGCGAGCCAGGCCAGCGCCTCGGGAGTGACGTCCAGGGTGAGCCGGCGTTCGGCCAGCCGCCTGGCGAGCCGGTCGGTCTGGAGCCGGGCGATCCGCTCCAGCTCCGGCTTGGTCAGCGCCGAGAAGACCACCAGGTCGTCCAGCCGGTTGAGGAACTCCGGCTTGAACGAGGCCCGCACGACCTCCAGCACCTGCTCCCGCTTCTGCTCCTCGCCGGTCAGCGGGTCCATCAGGAACTGGCTGCCCAGGTTGGAGGTGAGCACCAGGATCGTGTTGCGGAAGTCGACCGTGCGGCCCTGGCCGTCGGTGAGCCGGCCGTCGTCCAGCACCTGGAGCAGAATGTCGAAGACCTCCGGGTGGGCCTTCTCCACCTCGTCCAGCAGCACCACGCTGTACGGGCGCCGCCGCACCGCCTCGGTGAGCTGGCCGCCCTCCTCGTAGCCGACGTAGCCGGGGGGCGCGCCGACCAGCCGGGCCACGCTGTGCTTCTCGCCGTACTCCGACATGTCGATGCGGACCATGGCCCGCTCGTCGTCGAAGAGGAAGTCCGCGAGCGCCTTGGCCAGTTCGGTCTTGCCGACGCCGGTCGGGCCGAGGAAGAGGAAGGAGCCGGTGGGGCGGTCGGGATCGGCGATGCCGGCGCGGGAGCGGCGCACGGCGTCCGACACGGCGCGTACGGCCTCGCTCTGGCCGATCAGCCGCTTGCCGATCTCCTCCTCCATGCGCAGCAGCTTCTGCGTCTCGCCCTCCATCAGCCGGCCGGCCGGGATGCCGGTCCAGGCGGCGACCACGTCGGCGATGTCGTCGGCGCCGACCTCCTCCTTGACCATGGTGTCCCGGGCGGCCTCCTGCTCGGCGGCGGAGGCGGCCCGCAGCTCCTTCTCCAGCTGCGGGATCTCGCCGTACAGCAGCTTGGCCGCGGTGTCGAAGTCGCCGTCGCGCTGGGCCCGTTCGGCCTGCCCGCGCAGGTCGTCCAGCCTCTCCTTCAGCTCGCCGACCCGGTTGAGGGACTGCTTCTCCTTCTCCCAGCGGGCGGTGAGCCCGCGCAGCTCCTCCTCCCTGTCGGCGAGGTCGCGGCGCAGCTTCTCCAGGCGGGCGACGGAGGCCGGGTCGGTCTCCTTGGCGATCGCCAGCTCCTCCATCCGCAGCCGGTCGACGGAACGCTGGAGCTCGTCGATCTCCACGGGGGAGGAGTCGATCTCCATGCGCAGCCGGGACGCGGACTCGTCCACGAGGTCGATGGCCTTGTCGGGAAGGAAGCGGGAGGTGATGTACCGGTCGGACAGGGTGGCGGCGGCCACCAGGGCGCTGTCGGCGATCTGCACCTTGTGGTGGGCCTCGTAGCGGCCCTTGAGACCGCGCAGGATGGCGATGGTGTCCTCGACGGTCGGCTCGGCGACCAGGACCTGCTGGAAGCGCCGTTCCAGGGCCGGGTCCTTCTCGATCCGCTCCCGGTACTCGTCCAGGGTGGTGGCGCCGACCATCCGCAGCTCGCCGCGGGCGAGCATGGGCTTGAGCATGTTGCCCGCGTCCATGGCCGAGTCGCCGCCGGCCCCGGCGCCCACGACGGTGTGCAGTTCGTCGATGAAGGTGATGATCTGGCCGTCGGAGCCCTTGATCTCGGCGAGGACGGCCTTCAGCCGCTCCTCGAACTCGCCGCGGTACTTGGCGCCGGCCACCATCGCGCCGAGGTCGAGCGCGACCAACCGCTTGTCCTTCAGCGACTCGGGCACGTCGCCCTTGACGATCCGCTGGGCGAGCCCCTCCACGACGGCGGTCTTGCCGACGCCCGGCTCGCCGATGAGGACCGGGTTGTTCTTCGTACGGCGGCTCAGCACCTGCACGACCCGCCGGATCTCCTGGTCCCGTCCGATGACGGGATCCAGCCGGCCCTCGCGGGCGGCGGCGGTGAAGTCGGTGCCGAACTTCTCCAGGGCCTTGTACTGGCCCTCGGGGTCGGCGGTGGTCACGCGGCGTCCTCCCCTGGCCTTCTTGAAGGCCTCCAGCAGCTTCTTGGCGTCGGCGCCCTGCCGGGCGAGCAGTTCGCCGGCGGCACCGCCCTGCGCGGCGATGCCGATCAGCAGGTGCTCGGTGGACAGGTACTCGTCGCCCAGCTCCCGGGCCCGCTCGCCGGCGTCGGCGATCACGGCCAGCAGCTCGCGGCTGGGCTGCGGCGGCGCCACGGTGGAGCCGGCCACGCTGGGCAGCCCGGCCAGGATCCGCTCCGCGCCCGAGCGCACGGCGGCCTGGTCGGCGTCGACCGCGGCGAGCAGGTCGGTGATGTTCTCGTTGTCCTGCCCCTGGAGCAGAGCCAGCAGCAGGTGGGCGGGGGTGAGGTCCGGGTGCCCCCCGGTCACGGCGCGGTTGCTCGCGGCGTTGATCGCGTCCCGGCTCCTGTTGGTCAGCTCGGCGTCCACGTCTGCGTTCTCCTCCTCGACCGCTCTCCAGTGCTGACTTCACCAGCGTACACAAAGTTGAGTCTATTCCGCTCAAGCTTCGCCGGGAAGTGCCGAGGGGTTAGGTTGCGCGCATGAGCAGGCACTCCCAGGACCCGGCCGCCCCCGACGAGCCGTACCTCGCCTTCTGGCGCGAACGGCATCTGTGCACCCTGACGACCCTGCGCCCGGACGGCAGCCCGCATGTGGTGCCGGTGGGGGTGACGTACGACGCCGGCGCGCGGCTGGCCCGGGTGATCACCAGCGGGACCAGCGCGAAGGCCCGGTACGTGGCCGCGGCCGGCGAGGCGGGCGCCCGGGTCGCGGTGTGCCAGGTGGACGGCCGGCGCTGGGCGACGCTGGAGGGGCGGGCGCGGGTGCGGACCGAGCCGGAACGGGTGGCCGAGGCCGAGCGGCGCTACGCCGAGCGCTACCAGCGCGTGCCCCGGCCGAATCCGGCGCGTGTGGTGATCGAGATCGAGGTCGACCGGACGCTCGGGAACGGCTGACGTACGGCGATTTTCGGCCAGCATGGAAATATCCGCATACCGCGATATATCCCTGCAAACGGCAGCGGGGGGGGGGGGGGGGGGGGGGGGGGGGGGGGGGGGGGGGGGGGGGGGGGGGGGGGGGGGAGTGGGGGGGGGGGGGGGGGGGGGGTGGC
>NZ_JBVHXT010000049.1:39089-68392 GCF_055569255.1 Streptomyces sp. NPDC029296 | reverse complement strand
CCCGGGGGGGGGGGGGGGGCAAAGGGGGTCGAAGACGGGGGAAGAGAGGGTTTAGCGGGGCGTGGAGCCCGAGGGCGCCGGGAGAAGGACGAGGCCCCCCCACCCGGGGGGGGTGGCGGGCCCTCGTCCTGCCGTGGGTCAGGCGGAGACCGGTGCGTACGGTGCCAGGTCCGCCGCCAGTTCCGCGTGCACCCGGACCTTGAGCAGGGTGCCCTCCGCGGTGTGCTCCTCGGAGATCACCTCGCCCTCGGCGTGCGCACGGGCGACCAGCTTGCCGTGGGTGTAGGGCACCAGTGCCGTGATCTCCACCGCGGGGCGGGGCAGCTCGTCGTCGATCAGGGCGAGCAGTTCCGCGATGCCCTGGCCGGTGCGCGCCGAGACCGCGATCGAGCGCTTCTCGACCCGCAGCAGCCGCTGGAGGACCAGCGGGTCGGCCGCGTCCGCCTTGTTGATCACGACGATCTCGGGCACGTCGGTGGCGCCGACGTCCCGGATCACCTCGCGCACGGCGGCGAGCTGCTCCTCCGGGGTCGGGTGCGAGCCGTCCACCACGTGCAGGATCAGGTCGGAGTCGCCGACCTCCTCCATGGTGGAGCGGAACGCCTCGACCAAGTGGTGCGGCAGGTGCCGGACGAAGCCGACGGTGTCGGCCAGCGTGTACAGCCGGCCGCCCGGCGTCTCGGCCCGGCGGACGGTCGGGTCCAGGGTCGCGAACAGCGCGTTCTCGACCAGGACGCCGGCGCCCGTGAGGCGGTTGAGCAGCGAGGACTTGCCGGCGTTGGTGTAGCCCGCGATGGCGACGGACGGCACCTTGTTGCGCCGGCGCTCCTGGCGCTTGACCTCGCGGCCGGTCTTCATCTCCGCGATCTCCCGGCGCATCTTCGCCATCTTCTCGCGGATCCGGCGCCGGTCCGTCTCGATCTTGGTCTCACCGGGACCACGCGTGGCGAGGCCGCCGCGACCGCCACCCATCTGCCGGGACAGCGACTGACCCCAGCCGCGCAGCCGCGGCAGCATGTACTGCATCTGCGCGAGCGCGACCTGCGCCTTGCCCTCGCGGGACTTGGCGTGCTGGGCGAAGATGTCCAGGATCAGGGCCGTACGGTCGATGACCTTGACCTTGGTCACGTCCTCCAGCTGGATCAGCTGGCCCGGGCTCAGCTCACCGTCGCAGATGACAGTGTCCGCGCCCGTTTCGAGGACGACGTCACGCAGCTCGGCGGCCTTGCCGGAGCCGATGTAGGTGGCCGCGTCGGGCTTGTCGCGGCGCTGGATGACGCCGTCGAGCACGAGCGCGCCCGCGGTCTCCGCGAGGGCGGCCAGCTCCGCGAGGGAGTTCTCCGCGTCCTGGGCGGTACCGCTGGTCCACACGCCGACGAGCACGACCCGCTCCAGGCGGAGCTGGCGGTACTCGACCTCGGTGACGTCCTCCAGTTCGGTGGACAGGCCGACGACGCGGCGCAGGGCCGCGCGCTCGGAGCGGTCGAACTGGTCGCCGTCCCGCTCGCCGTCGATCTCGTGGCTCCAGGCGACGTCCTCTTCCATCAGGGCATCGGCCCGAAGACCCTCGGGATAGGCGTGCGCGAGGCGCTTGGTGTCCTGGGAAGGGGAAGAAGAGGAGGTCATTGGATCCTTACGTCGATGGGGTTGCCGTTACGGCGTCGGTGCGGCGGTCGCAGTGGGCCGCTCGCCTGGTTCAACGTACGGGTACCCCGGGAGATTCCCGTGTCCCGTCCCGTGCGCCGACTCGTAGATGGTCGCACGGGACGGTGCGTCTCGTCACCGGGTTATCGCCGTAGGTGGGGCTCGGCCGCCTTGGCCGCCGCCGTCGGCTTCCAGTCCGGGTGGCCGGGCATGGGCGGGGTCTTCTCGCCGTACAGCCAGGGCCGCAGGAAGCCGTCGAGGTCGCGGCCGGCGACGGCCGAGGCCAGCCGGACGAAGTCGCCGGTGGTGGCGGTGGCGTCGCGGTGCTCATGGACCCAGAGCCGCTCCAGCCGCTCGAAGGCCGGCCGGCCGATCTCCTGCCGCAGGGCGTAGAGGATGAGGGCGGCGCCGTCGTAGACGTTGGGCCGGAAGAGGTCGATCTTCTGGCCGGGGGCGGGCGGCTTGGGCCGGGCGGGCGGGCCGCCGGCCTCGCGCCAGCGGTCGGAGGCGCCGTACGCGGCCTTCATCCGCGCCTCCAGGGGACGGTTCGCGGTCTCCTCGCTGTACAGCGCCTCGTACCAGGTGGCGTGCCCCTCGTTCAGCCAGACGTCGGACCAGGCGCGCGGGGTGACGCTGTCGCCGAACCACTGGTGGGACAGCTCGTGCACCATGATCGATTCCAGGTACCACTTCGGGTAGCCGGGCTCGGTGAACAGGCTCTTCTCGAAGAGGGAGAGGGTCTGTGTCTCCAGCTCGAAGCCCGTGGACGCCTGTGCCATGAGCACGCCGTACGTCTCGAAGGGGTACCGGCCGATCTTGCTCTCCATCCAGGTGAGCTGGCCGGGCGTCTTCGCGAGCCACGGTTCGAGCCTCTCGCGGTCGGCGGCGGGGACGACGTCGCGCAGGGGCAGCCCGTGCGGTCCCTCGCGGCGGACCACGGCGGAGCGGCCGATGGACACCTGGGCGAGTTCGGTGGCCATGGGGTGCCGGGTGCGGTAGGTCCAGGTGGTGGTGGAGCCGTCCCGGTCCGTTCCGACGGGCAGGCCGTTGGCCACGACCGTGTAGGCGTGGGGCGCGGTGACCCGGAAGGTGAACATCGCCTTGTCGGACGGGTGGTCGTTGCAAGGGAACACCAGGTGGGCGGCGTCGGCCTGGTTGGCCATGGCGAGCCCGTCGGCGGTGCGCACCCAGCCGCCCTGCTGGCCCTCGCCGTAGACGGGGTCGCTGGTGTGCCGCACGGTGATCCGGAACCGGCGGCCCTCGGTCAGCGGGTGGCGCGGGGTGAGGACAAGGTCCTCGCCGGCGCTGGTGAAGCCGGCCGGGAGACCGTCGACCTCGACCGAGCGCACGGTGCCGTGGGTGAAGTCGAGGTTGACGCGCTCCAGGTCGGCGGTGGACCGCGCGTCGATCGTCGTCACGGCCTCCAGCGGCTTGTCGCGGGCGCCGCTGTAGGTGAGGGCCAGGTCGTACGAGGCGACGTCGTAGCCGGGGTTGCCGAGGTACGGGTAGAGGCGGTCACCGACGCCGAGGGGTTCGGCCGGGGCCGCGGCGGCGACGAGACTGAGGGAGACGGCGGAGGCGAGCAGGGCCGCCGTGCGGTACCGGCGCTTTCCGGAGCGGGTCCGGTGCGCGGAGGTTCCGTGCTCGACGCGGGGGTGAAGGTGGTACGGGGAGGTCTCGCGCCGGGCCGCCGTACGGAGGCGGGGGCGAGGGCGGGGACTGAGCGACATGGACCACCGCTACCAGTGCGGCCCCACCCCAAGACGGCGACGCGCGGCCGCCCCACCCGAACGGGTAACCCTGGCGCCGTCGTCAGGAGGCGGGGCGAGGGGGACCGGGGGCGGTGGCCGGGCCGGGGACCGATGGTGAGGCCGCGGGCCGGATGCGGGGGCCGGGGCGACGAGCCGGCCGGGCGCCGCCGCCGAGCGGCCGGGGGCGACCGGAGCGGGCGCCGTCGGTGGAGGCCGGCGCCGATGGCGCGTTCAGGAACCGGAGCCGAGCGGAACGGATGCCGCCGTCAGCGACCGACCAGCACGCGGGACGAATGCCCGGGCCAGCCACCAAGGCGACCAGCAGGCCGGGCGCCGCCGAGCAGGGCGGGCGCCATCGCGGAGACCGGTGCCGAGCAGGACCGATGCCATGTCCAGGGACCGGGGGCGAGCGAAACGGATATCGCGGCCGGGGGCCGGAGTCACGCGCGGGCGGTGCCACTGGCAGGGACCCGGTACACCAGCAGCCCGGGCGCTGCCGTCAAGGACCGGGGGCGAGCGCAGCGGATGCCCCGGTCAAGTGCCGGGACGACGCGCAGGGCAGGTCCCGCCGGCGGGGGCGCGGGCAGCGGGGCGGTCGGGATCGGCGGCGTCAGGTGGTGGGCGTCTGATGCTGGGCGCGGCTCACGTCGTACACCCCGGGCACGTCCCGCATGGCGCGCATCAGGGCCGGGAGGCGGGAGGCGTCGGGGAGCTCCAGGGTGTAGGTGTGGCGCACCCGCTGCTGGCTGGGCGGCTCGACGGTGGCGGAGACGATCTCGGCGCCTTCCAGGGCGATGGCCTCGGTGAGGTCGGCCAGCAGATGGGGGCGGCCGAACGATTCAGCGACCAGGGTGACCCGGCACTCGGCGGTCTCCCCCCAGCGCACGCCGGTCTCGGCGCGCCCCAGGCTCTTCATGTGCGCCACCGCGGCGCACTGCGCACGGTGCACGGTCACCACTCCCCCGCGCACCACGAAGCCGGTGATCTCGTCCGGCGGTACGGGCGTACAGCACCCGGCGAGCCGTACGGCGGCGCCGGGGCGGTCCGCCAGGACGTCGGCGCGCCGGGAGCGCGGGGCGGAATCTCCGTCCGCGGGGCGCGCGGGCACTGCCCCGGGGCGCCCCCCGGCGGTCGGGCCCGGGGCGGCGCCCCCGCCGTCGCGGGCCGAGGCCGCGCGGGACGCGGCGGCGGCGCGGCGGTCGTCCGGATCGGCCGCGCCGTCGTCCGTGTCGGTGCCGCCGCCGGGGTGGGTGGCCAGCCAGCGCTGGATGGCGATGCGGGCGGCCGGGGTGTGGGCGTGGTCCAGCCATTCGCGGGAGGGCTCGGAGGCGGGGTCCTGGCCCATCAGGAGCTGCACGGTGTCGCCGTCGCGCAGGACCGTGCTGAGGGTCGCGAGGCGGCCGTTGACGCGGGCGCCGATGCAGGCGTGCGCGTCCTCGCCGTACTGCGCGTAGGCGGCGTCCACGCAGGTGGCGCCCTCGGGCAGGCCGAGGGTGCCGCCGTCGGGGCGGAAGACGGTGATCTCGCGGTCCTGGGCGAGGTCCTCGCGCAGGGTGGACCAGAAGGTGTCGGGGTCGGTGGCGGCCCGCTGCCAGTCGAGGAGGCGGGAGAGCCAGCCGGGGCGGGTGGGGTCGACGCGCTCGCCCTCGGCGGAGGAGGCGTCGGGGGCGGGCGCGTCGGGAGCGGGCGCGTACGGGTTGCCGAGGGCGACGACGCCGGCCTCGGCGACCTTGTGCATCTGGTGGGTGCGGATGAGGACTTCGACGACCTGGGCGGCGGCGGGGGTGCCCCCGGGCGCGTCGGTTCGCCGCTGGGGACGGGCGACGGCGGTGTGCAGGGACTGGTAGAGGTTGAACTTCGGTACGGCGATGAAGTCCTTGAACTCCGAGACCACCGGCGTCATACAGGTGTGCAGTTCACCGAGGACGGCGTAACAGTCCGCGTCCTCGTTCACCAGCACCAGCAGGCGGCCGAAGTCCGTGCCGCGCAGCCGGCCGCGCTTGCGGGCCACGCGGTGGACGGAGACGAAGTGCCGGGGCCGGATGAGCACCTCGGCCGGGATGTCGGCCTCGCGCAGCACCCCGCGCACCTCCTCGGCGACCTCGGCGAGCACGTCGCCGGGGCGGGCGGCGTTCTCCGCGATGAGCTCGCGGGTGCGGGCGTACTCCTCGGGGTGGAGGACAGCGAAGACCAGGTCCTCCAGTTCGGTCTTGAGCGCCTGTACGCCGAGGCGTTCGGCGAGCGGGATGAGGACGTCCCGGGTGACCTTGGCGATCCGCGCCTGTTTCTCGGGGCGCATCACGCCGAGCGTGCGCATGTTGTGCAGGCGGTCGGCGAGCTTGATCGACATCACGCGCACGTCGTTGCCGGTGGCGACGAGCATTTTGCGGAAGGTCTCCGGTTCGGCGGCGGCTCCGTAGTCGACCTTCTCCAGTTTCGTGACGCCGTCGACCAGATAACGCACCTCCTCGCCGAACTGCTCCCGCACCTGCTCCAGCGTCACCTCGGTGTCCTCGACCGTGTCGTGCAGCAGGGAGGCCGTCAGCGTCGTGGTCTCGGCGCCGAGTTCGGCGAGGATGAGGGTGACGGCGAGCGGGTGCGTGATGTACGGCTCGCCGCTCTTGCGCGTCTGGCCGCGGTGCGAGGACTCGGCCAGGACGTAGGCGCGGCGCAGGGGTTCGATGTCGGCGTCGGGGTGGTGGGCGCGGTGCGCCTCCACGACATGGCCGATCGCGTCGGGGAGCTTGTCCCGGGTGGCGGAGCCGAGCAGCGCGGCACGGCCGAGCCGGCGCAGGTCGAGCCGGGGCCGGGCCTTTCTGCGCGTCGCCGCGGGTGCCGCGGACGCGGTGAGCGACTGCGGCACCGGGGGCACCACCGGTCCAGCGGTCGCAGGGTTCGTGGCCTCCGCACTCATGGGCACCTCCGGCTCGTGGACCGGCGGACGGAGCCCCCAGGGCGCACGCGGCTCGGGGTTGGCGACGTTCCCCCGTCCGTGCCGGTGCTTGATGCTATCGAGCCCGCCACCCCCGACCGACCGCCTCCGGCCGAGCGTGAAACGGATCACCCATTCGAGCGACGGGATGGAGGTTTAGGTTTTCGGTCAGCCGAACACGCGGGCCAGCCACTCGCCGTCGATCTCACCCTCGGCGACGATCACGGCGGGGCCGGTCATCTCGATCTCGCCGTCGGGCCGCTCGGTGATGACCAGGCGTCCGCCGGGCACGTCGACGGTGTACGTCGCCGGGGCGCCGGTGACGGCCGGGTCGGTGCCGTCCCGGCGGGCGGCGGCCACCGCGACGGCGCACGCGCCCGTGCCGCAGGAGCGGGTCTCGCCGGAGCCGCGCTCGTGCACGCGCATGGCGACGTGGCGGGGACCGCGGTCGACGACGAACTCGACGTTCACGTCGTCCGGGTAGGCGGTCGCCGGGCTGACCGGCGGCGCGGTGTACAGGTCGCCGGCGTGCGCCAGGTCGGCCACGAAGGCGACCGCGTGCGGGTTGCCCATGTTGACGTTGCGCGCGGGCCAGCTGCGCTCGCCGACGGCCACCGTGACGTCCCCCTCGGGGAGGCGGGCGCGGCCCATGCCGACGGTGATGTCACCGTCCTTGGCGATGTGGACGGTCTTCACGCCCGCGCGCGTGGCGATCGCGAGGTCACCTTCGGCCACATGCCCGGCGTGCTGGAGGTAGCGCGCGAACACACGCACTCCGTTGCCGCACATCTCGGCGACCGAGCCGTCGCCGTTGCGGTAGTCCATGAACCACTCGGCCTCGCCGGCCATCGCCCGGGCCTCCGGGTGGGCCGCCGACCGTACGACGTGCAGCACGCCGTCGCCTCCGATGCCCGCCCGGCGGTCGCACAGCGCGGCCACGGCGGCCGGGGACAGGTCGAGGGCGTTCTCCGGGTCCGGGACGATCACGAAGTCGTTCTCGGTGCCGTGACCCTTGAGGAAGGCGATCCGTGTGCTCATTCCTCGATCGTACAGAGCGGACCGTGACCCTTTCAGGGGCGCTTCAGCGCAGCCGGGCCACCCGCCACACGGCGAGGATCACCGCGAGGGCCACCAGCAGGACGTAGCCGAGGACGACCCGCCAGTCCGGGCGGCGGCCCGAGCCGCGCGGGGGCAGGCCCGGCCAGGTGTAGCCGACCCGGCGGGCGGCCATCATGCCCCAGCCGGCGGCGCAGGAGCAGATCAGCAGGCCGAGCATGGCGATGACCGCGCCGCTGTCGCCGAAGTCGAAGGCGAGCGGGAAGGCGAACATCAGGGAGCCGACGGCGGCCAGGCTCACGATGGGCGCGAGCTGCCAGATGCGCAGCCGGCGCTGCGGGCGCAGCTCGACCTCGACCTCCGGTCCGCCCGCGTACATCTCCTCGGGCTCCGGTCCGTCGGCGGTGACGCCGTCCGGGGCCTCTTCGGGGCCGTCGTCGGCGAGCCGGTCGTCCACCAGGCGGTCCACGGCCAGGGGGTCCGTGGCCAGACGGTCCACGGCCAGGGGATCCGCTGCCAGAGGGTCTGTGCCGAGGGTGTTCTCGGCCGGATAGCCGCCCGTCCGGGGGTGGCGCTCGGCCGGGTGATCCCCGCCCGGGCCGGGTTCGTCACTCCCGGTGGTGACGTGCTCGGTGCTTCGTGCGGTGTCGCGAGGGCCGGCCTCCATCGCCACGCGCCCTCCCAACTAGGCTCCACTTGGTCGATCGAAGCTCGATGATGGCACGACGCCACAGGCCGCGATGACCGGCGACGCATCCCGATGCCATGACGTGATCAGGCTGTAACCGGTCGTTCGACCAACGCCAGGGCCTGCTGCGGAAGTTCCCCGCGGTCGGCGGCGGCCCCACTCAACCAGTGCACCCGGGGATCCCGCCTGAACCACGAATCCTGGCGGCGCGCGAAGCGCTTGGTGGCGCGCACGGTCTCGGCCCGCGCTTCCGTTTCGGTGCACTCCCCGGCCAGCGCCGCGAGGACCTGCTGGTAGCCGAGCGCACGCGACGCCGTGCGCCCCTCGCGCAGGCCCTGCGCCTCCAGTGCGCGCACCTCGTCCACGAGGCCCGCCTCCCACATCCGGTCGACGCGCCGCGCGATGCGCTCGTCCAGTTCCGGGCGGGCGACGTCCACGCCGATCTGAATCGTGTCGTACACCGAGTCGTGGCCCGGCAGATTGGCGGTGAAGGGCTGGCCGGTGATCTCGATCACCTCCAGCGCGCGGACGATCCGGCGGCCGTTGCCCGGCAGGATCGCGCGGCCGGCCTCCGGGTCGGCGGCGGCCAGCCGGGCGTGCAGGGCTCCCGGGCCGCGCAGGGCCAGCTCCTCCTCCAGCCGGGCCCGGACCTCCGGGTCGGTGCCGGGGAACTCCAGGTTGTCGACGGCTCCGCGGACGTACAGACCGGAGCCGCCGACCAGGACGGGCCAGCGGCCCTCGGCGAGCAGCGCGTCGATCCGCGCGCGGGCCAGCTTCTGGTACTCGGCGACCGAGGCGGTGACCGTCACGTCCCAGACGTCCAGCAGATGGTGCGGGACACCGCCGCGCTCCCCGGGCGTCAGCTTGGCGGTACCGATGTCCATCCCCCGGTACAGCTGCATGGAGTCGGCGTTGACGACCTCGCCGCCGAGTTGCCGGGCCAGGAAGACGCCGAGATCGGACTTGCCGGCCGCGGTGGGGCCTACGACGGCGATGACGCGGGGGGCGACGGGTGCGCTGCTCACCGCACCAGTTTCGCAAACGTCCGGACGAACCCTCGAACGAGTGGGGTGATGCCGCCTCCACGCCGGGTACGCGGTGTCCGCGGTGGGTAGACACGGGGGTGACGCGTGTTTTCGCCCCTACGAGTACCGTATGGAGTGGAAATGACCGTGTTCGTACGGTTGCTCGGCAGGCCGGAGGCGACGGCCGGACGGGCCGGGGCGAGGGAAGGTGGACCATGGGTCTGTTGGACAACATGAAGGCCAAGCTGGGCCCGGCCAAGGACAAGGTGTCGGACCTCGCTCGGCAGCACGGGGACAAGGTCCAGCACGGGATCGACAAGGCCGCCAAGGCCGTCGACGAGCGGACCAAGGGCAAGTACAGCGACAAGATCCAGACGGGCACGGGCAAGGCCAAGGAGGCCGTGGACCGCCTCGCGCAGAAGAGCGGTCCCACGGCGGCACCGCCGCCCCCCGACCCGGCGATGCCGACGCGCCCGGAGGGCCCGCCGCCGACTTCGTGACCGGGGGACGCGGCGACTGCCGGAGGGCCGGGTGTCCTGGGATGCCTTGGACACCCGGTGTCTCCGGGCCGCCTCGATGTCAGGACCAGGTGGCGACCAGATAGCCCACCCCGTAGGGCGCGTCCTCGTACAGCAGCGCACCGGTGAGGCGGGTGTCCTCCGCCGCGCCGGCGAGGATCTGCCAGGGGGCGCGGCCGGCCGCCTTCAGTTCGCGGGCGAGGGCGGGGTCCAGCGCACGCAGGGCCGCCAGGTCCGCCGCGCCGAGTGCCCGGGCGGCCTCCGCGTCGAAGGGGGCGGCGCGTTCGTCCAGGTAACCCGGCGCCTTGAGGCTGCGGCAGGCGCTGGCGTCGCCCATCACCAGCAGCGCCACCCGCCCTGCCCGGGCGGCCAGTTCCCGGCCGGTCTCGGCGCAGCGCCCGGGCTCCAGCGTGTCGGCGACGCCGAGCCCCTCGACCGGGGCGTCGGCCCAGCCGGTCCGCTCCAGCAGCCAGGCGCCGACGGCCAGCGAGGCCGGCAGTTCGCGTTCCGGGGCGGCGCCCGTGGCACGGCCCAGCCGTACGTCCACGTCGACCCCGAAGCCACGGAAGGTGCCCGGGGTGCCCTGCGGGAACGGGCCGAGCCCGTCCGGCCCGGCGGTGCCGACGACCACCAGCAGGTCGGGGCGGGCGGCGGCGAGCACGCCGAGGGCGTCCGAGCAGGCCGCGCGGGCGGCGTCCAGTTCCGGTGCGGCACCCGCGGCGACCTCGGGCACGAGCAGTGGCGGGCAGGGGCAGACTGCGGCGGCGACAAGCATGGTCGGCAGGTTAACGCCCCGCCCAGGGCCGCCCGGACCGCGGTCCTCGGTCGGCACGCCGGTCGGCGGGCCGGGCCGCGTTCCGACACGTCGTGGCGGGCCGGCGGGCCGCCTCTCCCCCGCCCCGCACACCTACGGCCTCCGCCGCGTGCACGCGCCCCGCCCGGCACCGACGCAGGGCGCCATCCCTCGGACGCCCAAACGCCCGCACGCCCGGATGCCCACAGCAGTGAAGGCTCCGCCGGACGTCCGTACGGGCTCCCGTCCGACGGCAGGCCGTCAGTCGCAGCCGCAGCCGCTTCCCGCGGCCACCGGCAGCGGCTCCGGCACGCCGATCTTCGGCAGGCCCAGCATCACGCCCGCCGGCTTGGCGGCCTCCGCCGTGTTGCGCTTCTCCCAGGCGTCGCCCGCGCGCGTGCGGCGCACGGCGAGGACGGGGCCCTCGGCGAGGAGGTGGTGCGGGGCGGCGTACGTGATCTCGACGGTGACGACGTCGCCGGGGCGGACCTCCTGGTCGGGCTTGGTGAAGTGGACCAGGCGGTTGTCGGGGGCGCGGCCGGAGAGACGGTGGGTGGCGCCGTCCTTGCGGCCCTCGCCCTCGGCGACCATCAGTTCCAGCGTGCGGCCGACCTGCTTCTTGTTCTCCTCCCAGGAGATCTCCTCCTGGAGGGCCACCAGCCGTTCGTAGCGCGCCTGGACGACCTCCTTGGGGATCTGGCCGTCCATCGTCGCGGCGGGGGTGCCGGGGCGCTTGGAGTACTGGAAGGTGAAGGCCTGGGCGAAGCGGGCCTCGCGGACGACGTGCAGCGTCTGCTCGAAGTCCTCCTCGGTCTCGCCGGGGAAGCCCACGATGATGTCGGTGGTGATCGCCGCGTGCGGGATCGCGGCCCGCACCTTCTCGATGATCCCCAGGTACCGCTCCTGGCGGTAGGAGCGGCGCATCGCCTTCAGGACCGTGTCCGAGCCGGACTGGAGTGGCATGTGCAGCTGCGGCATGACGTTCGGGGTCTCGGCCATGGCCGCGATCACGTCGTCCGTGAAGTCGCGCGGGTGCGGGGAGGTGAAGCGGACCCGCTCCAGGCCCTCGATCTTCCCGCAGGCGCGCAGCAGCTTGCTGAAGGCCTCGCGGTCGCCGATGTCGGAGCCGTAGGCGTTGACGTTCTGGCCGAGCAGCGTGATCTCCGAGACGCCCTCGCCGACCAGGGCCTCGATCTCGGCGAGGATGTCGCCGGGGCGACGGTCCTTCTCCTTGCCGCGCAGCGCCGGGACGATACAGAAGGTGCAGGTGTTGTTGCAGCCGACGGAGATCGACACCCAGGCCGCGTACGCGCTCTCGCGCCGGGTCGGCAGCGTGGAGGGGAACGCCTCCAGCGACTCGGCGATCTCCACCTGCGCCTCCTCCTGGACGCGGGCGCGCTCCAGCAGGACGGGCAGCTTGCCGATGTTGTGCGTGCCGAAGACGACGTCCACCCAGGGCGCCTTCTTCACGATGGTGTCGCGGTCCTTCTGCGCGAGGCAGCCGCCGACCGCGATCTGCATGCCGGGGCGCGAGGTCTTCTTCGGCGCGAGCCGGCCGAGGTTGCCGTAGAGCCGGTTGTCGGCGTTCTCCCGGACCGCGCAGGTGTTGAAGACGACGACGTCCGCGTCCCCGTCCGACCCCTCGGGTGCCCGTACGTATCCGGCCTCTTCGAGCAGCCCGGCCAATCGCTCCGAATCGTGGACGTTCATCTGGCACCCGTAGGTGCGGATCTCGTAACTCTTGGGGGCGGGAACGTCCACTGCCGGGCTCCGGTCGCTGCTGCTGGTCATGCGTTCCAGGGTAGGCGGTCCGCGAGGAGCGGTGTCCCGGAGTTCCCAGGTGGCACGGCCGCCCGGCGCGGCGGTCAGGGACGTTGACACACCCACCCCGCCCCCCTGTGACGGCAGTCACAGAGGTTTACCCGTGAGGTGTCCGCGAAGGCACCGCGGGGCAGGAGAGGTTTTCCGCCAAAGGGCGTCCGAAAGCCCGGGCGGGCGTGTGCAAAAGGGCGGACGACCTGCTTAGGTGGGTCGGCAGCTTGCCCCCGGGACACGGTCGTCTCCGTGCCGGCAAAGCCTTCCGGGGTCACACCGGACCACTTCACCGGCGAGGAGGTCTTCGAGCGAGTGAGACGCCACAGCGAGTCCGCCGTCGCCCCCGACGCCTCCGGGACGGGGAGCCGCCGCGGCCCTTCCGGCCGGTGAGACCAGCGAACGGGGGTGACGACAGATGAGGAGAACGAGCGAGCACACGGCCCTGCAACGCCGTTGCGCCGCGATTCTGCGTGATCTCGGGGTGGATCGGTCGCTCACCCTGGAGGCGCTCCGCGCGCGGGTGGAGGAAATGAGAGGCCGTCCGCTCGTGCTCAGGGAGCTCCCCGAGGAGGCGGCGGCCACCGGGGCCTGCGGGCTGTGGCTGGGCACCCAGGACGCCGACTACGTCTTCTACGAGACCAGGACGGCTCCCCTGCACCAGGAGCACATCATCCTGCACGAGATCGGCCATGTGCTGTGTGACCATCACCGCGGCTTCACGGACGAAGGCGCACGGCTGGCCGGCCGGCTCCTGGACGCCCTCACGCCCCAGCTCGTCAGGCGGCTGATGGCCAGAACCAGTTACACGACCATCGAGGAACAGGAAGCCGAGATGATCGCCAGCCTGATCCAGAGCGCCGGGAAGACCGGCCGGGTGGCCGGTCCCCTGGGACGTCTCGGCGCGTTCCTGGGAGTGACCGCCGATGCCGGTGAGTGAGCTGGCGGCCCGGCTCGGACTCGCCAGTGTCATCGCCCTGTGGTGCGCCCTCGTCTGGCGGGCGCGCCCGGCGCTGCGCGAGCCGCGGCTGCGGGGACTGTGGATCACCGTGCTGGCCGCGACCACGGCCATCACGCTCTTCCAGCGCGGGGTCGTCACCGCGCTGGCCTCCGTCGGCGTCCCGGTCCACGCGGTGTCGCTGCTGCGCAATCTGACCGGCGTGCTCAGCGCGGGGCTGGTCCTGCTCTTCGTCGTGGACTGCCGGCGCTCCCCGCGGCTGCGCGGCTCGGTCGCGGTGGGGCTGACGGCGGCCCTGCTGTCCCTGCTCGTGCTGGATCTGCTGGGGGCCGGCCAGCCGGTCACGGCAGCCGCGTCGGCGCAGCGGCCCGCGTCCGCGACGACCGCCTACTGGCTGATCCTCAGCATCGCCCATCTGCTCGGCGACGCCGTCGCCGTCGTGGTCTGCTGGCGGTACAGCCTGCGCACGACGGAACGCGATCTGGTGTGGTCGCTGCGGCTGTTCGCGGCGGGCAGCGTCCTCGCCCTCGTCTTCTGGTGCGGATATCTCGGCCATCTCTACGGCCTCGCCCCCGCCCTGCTGCCCTGGCTGTCCATGGTGATGGGGGCGCACGGCCTCCTGCGGGCGGCGTCGCTGCTGGTCCCCACCGCGACCGCGCTCACCCGGTCGGCCGCCGCGCTGCGGACCTCCTGGCGGCTGTGGCCGCTGTGGCGGGACCTGGTGACGGCGGTGCCGCACGTGGCGCTCGCCAGCCCCCGGCGGACCCGGCTCCAGGAGGTGCTGCGGCCGCGCTATCCGCTGGTGCTCCAGGCGCACCGGCAGACCATCGAGACGTACGACGCGCTGCTGACGCTCCAGCAGTACGTCCAGCCGGACGCCTACGAGAGGGCGCACCGGCACGCCCGGCGGGCGGGGGTGCCGGAGGACCGTCTCGCGTGCGCAGCGCTGGCCGGTGCCGTGGGCCAGGCCCGCCGCGCGGTGCTGGTCGGCGTGCCGCCGTCCGACCCGCGCCCGCTGCCCGGCGTGACCCACGGCAGCCCCCAGACGCTGCTGGGGATCGCCCGGATGTGGCCCGCCATGACCGACGCGCTGCCCTGCCGCGCGCGGACCTCGCCGGCCGCCGGGCACGCCGAACCGCGCTGACGGCGGACGGGCTCAGCGGGCGGGCTCAGGGGGCGGCGGCGCCGCGTGGCGTGATCCGGTAGTCGAAGCCGAGGGTCCCGGGATCGAGGGCCGTCGCCCCGCCGTCCACGGTGAGCACCGCCCCGTTGACGTAGGAGGCCGCCGGGGACAGCAGCCAGGCGATCGCCTCCGCGACCTCGCGGGGCTCGCCGGGGCGGCCCTGGGGCAGCAGCCTGGTCGCCTCCGCGTAGGCGTCCTCCATACCGCCGGGCAGGTGCTCCTCCTCGGCGAAGCGGGCCATGCGCCGGTCGGCCATCTCGGTGCGCACCCAGCCCGGGCAGACGGTGTTGGCGCGCACACCCTGCCGGCCGTAGTCGACGGCGACGGAACGGCACAGCTGCAACAGGGCCGCCTTGGAGGTGGCGTACGGGGCGTTGCCGGTGCCGTTGCGCAGCGCGGACACCGACGCCACGGCGACCACCGCGCCCTTGGTCTCCAGCAGGTGCGGGATCGCGGCGCGCAGCAGGAGCAGCGGGCCGGTGAGGTTGGTGCGCATCACCTCGTCCCAGTCGCGCAGCGACATGTCGCCGACGGCGCCGCCACGTCCGATGCCCGCGTTCAGCACCACTCCGTCGAGCCGTCCGTACGCGTCCAGGGTCGCCCGGACGAGCCCCTCGACGGCGTCGGGGTCCCCCATGTCGGACGGATGCGCCAGCGCGCCGGTCTCCCGCGCGAGGCGCTCCAGCGGCTCGGTCCGCCGACCGGAGACGACCACGTGGTGCCCGGCCCCGGCGAGCAGCCGGGCCGTGGCCTGTCCGATGCCCGAACCCCCGCCGGTCACGACGACAACCCTTTTGTCCTCCACCAGTTCCGGCCCCTTCACCAAGATCGACGAATTCGCCCAGCGGGTCCGAGCTTAGGGCCCGGTGATCTTCGGGTGACGAGTTCCGGCCAGCGCACCGGAGCGGCAGGACGATCCGTCCCGCGCGGCCGGCTCCGGTTCCGGTGCACGCGCGACCACCAGCTCGGACGGCGACGACGGCGCCCGGGCCACGCGCACCCCCTCCTTACCGGCGAGTTCACGCCGAGTTGCCGCCCGGGGCCACCGGGCGTCCGGGGTGGTGCCGGACGCGCCGTCGTGCGCCTGGGCAGCAGCCGTGGCGCCGGACGCCGCCGGAGGCCTCCCGGCCGGTGGGCGCCATACCGGTCGTCATCGGGAGAAGCCGTGTGCGCGATGCCCTGTGAATCGTAAGATCGGGGATCTCGTGGGGGGAGGTGCTCAATGGGCAGGCGGCGCCCTGAAACGCCGACGCTGGAGGAGGTGGCCGCCCGCGCCGGAGTGGGCCGGGGCACGGTCTCCCGCGTCGTCAACAACGCGGCGGGGGTGAAGGACTCGACACGCCAGGCCGTGCAGCAAGCCATCGCCGAACTGGGGTACGTGCCGAATCTCGCGGCCCGGACCCTGGCCGGCCGGCGCGCCGACGCGGTCGCGCTCGTCGTGACGGAGCCGGACTGGAGACTGTTCGCGGAGCCGTTCTTCTCGGAGATCGTCAGCTCGCTGGGGGACGCGCTGACCGACACCGGGATGCAGCTGCTGCTGACGATGATCCGCTCGGACACCGAACGGAAACGGTTCCTGGAGTACGCCCGCGGCGGCCGGGTCGACGGCGCGCTGCTGATCTCCGTGCACGCCGACGACTCCCTGCCCGACATGCTGGCCGAGGCCGGGCTGCCGACGGTCATGCTGGGCCGCCGCTCGGGCGACGAGCACGTCAGCTACGTCGACGCGGACAACGCCGGGGGCGCCCGCAGCGCGGTCACCCACCTGCTGGCCACGGGGCGCAAGGCGATCGCCACGATCACCGGGCCGCTCGACATGTACGCCGCCCAGTGCCGGCTGCGCGGCTACCGCCAGGCACTGGCGTCGGTCGGGCTGGGCACCGACGCGTCCTGGATCGCCGAGAGCGACTTCACCGAGGAGAGCGGCCGGCATGCCATGGCCGCGCTGCTGGAACGGCATCCGGAGATCGACGGGGTGCTCGCCGCGTCGGACACCACGGCGGCCGGTGCGCTGGGGGCGCTGCGGGCGGCGGGGCGACGGGTGCCGGAGGACGTCGCCGTCATCGGTTTCGACGACTTCCCGCTGGCCGAACAGACCGAGCCCCGCCTGACCACGGTCCGCCAGCCCCTGACCGACATCGGTCGGGCCATGGTCCGACTCCTGCTGGAGGAAATCGACGAACCGGCGGTGGCCTGGCGCCACGTCATCCTCCGGACCGAACTGATACGCCGCGATTCGGCCTGACGAGGGACGGGCTCACAGGGGTGCCCGGACGGAGTTCCGGGCACCCCTGTGAGCGCGTGCGGGCGGGCTGGCTGGCCGGCGAAGGCGTGTCGCGGCCTACGGCAGGGACATACGCCCGCATTCATCCCGGGGAGATCCCGCGCGGCCTCAGCGAGGAACGCGCCGGCGGAGGCACGAGCCTGACGCAGAACGAGTTGCCCCGGGTGTGGTTCGGTGGTGGCTCGACCGACGGCGCGGGCTCAAGGTGAAACGGGCACGGAGGCATGGGTGGACAGGGCCCAGGCAGCCCTCCGCT
The DNA here is from genome assembly GCF_055569255.1 of Streptomyces sp. NPDC029296. Taxonomy (NCBI): domain Bacteria; kingdom Bacillati; phylum Actinomycetota; class Actinomycetes; order Kitasatosporales; family Streptomycetaceae; genus Streptomyces; species Streptomyces sp. NPDC029296. Next base: position 51,492 of record NZ_JBVHXT010000049.1, on the reverse strand, counting down.
CGCGGCTTCCAGCGAGGGGCGGGCCCACGGAGGCACGGGGCCTGAGGCAGGCACGGGCTGCCGCGGGAACGGCTCGGCTGACGGCGGCGGCTCGGCCGACGGCGGCGGGACAGGGCGTCATGCGGGCGGCGGCGCCCACTTGCGGCGGCGCGAACGGTCCACGGCCCAGCCGCTCCGACGGTTCACAGCGGGACCGGCTGCACCACGCGCGTGTACGGCCGCTTCCGCCCCCACGCCGGTTCAGGCCGCCCCTCCGCCGCGCCACTGGCGAACAGGGGCACGTACGGGCGCGTCGGGGGCCGCCGTGAGGCGTTGCGCACCGCTGCGTCGGCCACGCGCCGCCGTCGGGCCGCGCCGCTTGAGGCCGCGTCACGCGTCAGGCCGCGCGCCCGTGCGCGGCGGAGTCGACGGGGGAACCGGCCGTCACCCCCGCATTCGGGAGCGCTCCCAGCCAGCGGCGCCGGGAAACCGTCGGCCCTCACCCGTCTCACCTGCGCCTTCGAAACCTCTTCGACACATTCCCCGCGCAACACCTTGTCAGGGGCATGAACACTCCCTACAGTCCCTGCCCAACGGAGGTAATGGGAGCGCTCCCATTCTGCGCTGGGAGCGCTCCCGCATCCGACCGTCCCCGAGAGGACCCGCATGCGACCGTCAACGCACTCCGCCCGTGGAGCGAGTGGCCTGATCGGCGTGCTGTTCGCCGTGCTCGCCGCACTGGCGGCCCTGCTCACCACGGCCCCGGCGGCCCAGGCCGACACCGCGATCTGCGAACAGTACGGTTCGACGACGATCCAGGGCCGTTACGTCGTCCAGAACAACCGCTGGGGCACCAGCGAGGCCCAGTGCATCAACGTCACGGACAACGGCTTCCGGATCACCCAGGCCGACGGCTCGGTGCCGACGAACGGCGCCCCGAAGTCGTACCCGTCCGTCTACAACGGCTGCCACTACACCAACTGCTCGCCCGGAACCAAACTTCCGGCCCAGCTCAGCACCATCTCCAGCGCACCCACCAGCATCTCGTACTCCTATGTGAGCAACGCGGTGTACGACGCCGCGTACGACATCTGGCTCGACCCCACGCCCCGCACCGACGGCGTCAGCCGGACCGAGATCATGGTCTGGTTCAACAAGGTCGGCTCCATCCAGCCGGTGGGCTCGCAGGTCGGCACCGCCACCGTGGCCGGGCGCCAGTGGCAGGTGTGGTCCGGCAACAACGGCTCCAACGACGTGCTGTCCTTCGTCGCCCCGTCGGCGATCAGCAGCTGGAGCTTCGACGTCATGGACTTCGTCCGGCAGGCCGTCTCCCGCGGGCTGGCGCAGAACAGCTGGTACCTGACGAGCGTCCAGGCCGGCTTCGAGCCCTGGCAGAACGGTGCCGGACTCGCCGTGACCGCGTTCTCCTCCACCGTCAACACCGGCGGCAGCGGACCCGGCGGTCCCGGGAGCCCCGCGGCCTGCCAGGTGACGTACGGGACCAGCGTCTGGTCCGGCGGCTTCACCGCCGACGTCACCATCGCCAACACCGCCGCGACCCCGGTCGACGGCTGGCAGCTGGCGTTCACCCTGCCCGTCGGGCAGCGCGTCACCAGCGCCTGGAACGCGGGACTCACGCCGTCGTCCGGCGCGGTCACGGCCACGAACCTGGCCCACAACGGGCAGATCGCGGCCGGCGGCCGGGTGTCCTTCGGCTTCCAGGGCACGTACAGCGGCACGTTCGCCAAGCCCGCCGCGTTCAGCCTCAACGGAACCGCCTGCACCACCGCGTGACGCGCGCCCCCGCGTCCCGTCCCCCACGCACCCTGCCCGAGGAGCACACATGAGGAATCCACCGGACGAGACCCTCCCGGGGCGTACCGTCCGCCCGATCCAACGGAAGGAGACAATCGTGGCCCGACGCGGCAGGCTCCTGTCGGTCGTGGCGGCCTTGTCGACCCTGCTGGCCGCGCTCGGCCTGGCCCTGCTGGGTCAGGGCAGCGCCAAGGCGCACGGGGTGGCGATGCTGCCCGGCTCCCGTACTTATCTGTGTTATCTGGACGGCCGCACGGGGACCGGCGGGATGAACCCGTCCAACCCGGCGTGCAAGGACGCGCTGGCCAAGAGCGGGGCGACGGCGCTGTACAACTGGTTCGCCGTACTCGACTCCAACGCCGGTGGCCGGGGGTCCGGTTACGTTCCGGACGGCACCCTGTGCAGCGCCGGCGACCGGTCGCCGTACGACTTCTCCGCGTACAACGCCGCCCGCTCGGACTGGCCGCGCACCCACCTGACCAGCGGGGCGACGATCCAGGCGCAGTACAGCAACTGGGCGGCCCACCCGGGTAGTTTCCGGGTCTACCTCACCAAGGCCGGCTGGTCGCCCACCACTCCGCTGCGCTGGGCCGACCTCGACCTGATCCAGACCGTCACCAACCCGCCCCAGCAGGGATCGGCCGGCACCGACGGCGGCCACTACTACTGGGACATGAAGCTGCCCGCCGGGCGCTCCGGTGACGCGCTGATGTTCATCCAGTGGGTCCGTTCGGACAGCCAGGAGAACTTCTTCTCCTGCTCCGACGTCGTCTTCGACGGCGGCCACGGCGAGGTGACGGGCATCGGCGGCTCCGGCACCACGCCCACGCCGACTCCGACCCCGACGCCCACACCCACCCCGACCCCGACCCCGACGCCCACGGACCCGCACACCGGTTCCTGCATGGCCACGTACTCCGTGGTCAGCGCGTGGAACGGTGGCTTCCAGGCGTCCGTCGAGGTGATGAACCACGGGACCGCGCCGCTCGACGGCTGGGCCGTGGCCTGGAAACCCGGCACCGGCACCAAGATCAGCAGCCTGTGGAACGGAACGCAGAGCACCGCCTCCGACGGCACGGTCACGGTCCGCAACGCGGACCACAACCGGGTGATCCCGGCCGACGGCACCACCACGTTCGGCTTCACCGCCACCTCCACCGGCAACAACCTGCCCGCCGGAACGATTGGTTGTGTCACGGCCCAGAGCACTTCCTGAGGACCGTGCGCCAGGCGCCGCCTCCCCGGCCCGCACCCGGGGAGGCGGCGCGTTCCGTTTGCCGGCGTCCCGCCGAGGAGGGCGTGCGTCCCGTTTCGGCCACCCGGATGGGGACATTGACAAGGCGGGTACGCACACCGAAGCATTGCTGGGCACGTCTACGGCACCTCACTAGTTCCCGGGCGGCACACGCGGCCCGTCGTCAAGGCAGGTACCGATGACCACGAACCAGCTGTTCGCCCTCTTCTGCGACCTCGCCCTCATCATCGTGCTCGCCCGAATACTGGGCGCCGTGGCACAACGCTTCTCCCAGCCCGCGGTCATCGGGGAGGTGCTCGCGGGCATTCTGCTCGGCCCCACTCTTCTCGGCCATTCCGCGCCGGAGTTCCTGTTTCCCACCGACATACGGCCGATGCTCACCGCGCTCGCCGATGTGGGCATGGCCGTTTTCATGTTCATCGTGGGCCTGGAACTGGACCGGAAGATCCTGCGCGGCACCGGAAAGCTGGCCGCCACCGTGGCGGTCTCCTGCATCCTGCTGCCGTTCGCACTCGGCAGTCTGCTCGCCCTGATGCTGGCCGGCGACCACGCCCCGGACCACCGGCTGAGTTTCGTGCTCTTCATGGGCACGGCGATGTCGGTGACCGCCTTTCCGGTACTGGCCCGCATTCTCACGGACCGGAAGATGCAGCACACCCCGATCGGCGGGCTGGCGCTGGCCTGCGCCGCGATCGGTGACGTGCTCGCCTGGTGCATGCTCGCCGCCGTGGTCGCCCTGGCCGGCGGTGGGGGCGGCGACCAGTGGCTTCTGGTGCTGCTCGTGCCGTACGCCGCCGTGATGGTGTGGGTGGTCCGCCCACTGCTGCGCAGGCTGGTGGTCGCCGGCGGCAACCGGCTGACGTCCTCGGTGCTGACGGTCGTCCTCGCGGGACTGCTCGTCTCGGGGGCGATCACCGAGCGGATCGGCCTGCATTTCATTTTCGGCGCGTTCCTCTTCGGGGTGGTGATGCCGAAGGAATCCACGGAGCGGCTCCGCGCGGACATCATCGACCGGATCGGCCATGTGAGCGGTCAGCTACTGCAACCGGTCTTCTTCATCATCGTGGGCCTGAAGGTCGATCTGTCCGATCTGGGAGGCTCCGGCTGGCTGGACTTCGCGTTCATTCTGCTCGTGGCGGTCAGCGGGAAATTCCTCGGCGCGTTCCTGAGCGCCCGGGCTTTCGGTGTCACGGCACGCCAGTCGGCGGTGCTCGCCACACTGATGAACACCAGAGGGCTCACCGAGCTGATCATTCTGACCGCCGGTCTGCAACTCGGCGTACTGGACGAGCGGTTGTACTCCCTGATGGTCGTGATGGCCGTCGTGACGACGGCGATGGCGGGGCCGCTGCTCGCCGTCCTGCGGCCCCGCGCCCTGGCCGACCAGGAACCCGTCATCCCGGTCCGGGACGCCCAGCCGCCGGCCACCAAGCGCTGAACCCGTCCGGTTTCCGGCCTGCCACCGCTCCGGTCCAGTCCTCGGTGGCCGGGTCGTGCGGGGTGTTCACCGTCCTCCGGTTGCGGGGGCGGCCAGGGTGCGGGCCGACGGGGCGCGGCAGGACCATGACGGACACCTGGAGGCCGGCCGCGACCCGCCGCTCGGCGTGCGCGGCCGGCTCGGCGGTGCGGCGGCTCCGCGGGCGCTCGCGGGCCGGGCGCGCCGAACACCACGTTGCCGCTCCGCGGATGGGTCCGGACGGCCTCACACTCCAGGCGGCCGACCGGGCACCCGGAGTGTGAGGCCCTCCGCCATCCGCCAGGGCGATCCCGGTCCGGTCGCCGGCGTTGGTCCCGCGCAGCGGCGCGACCCGCTTCGTCCTGCCCCGGCCGCTCTCGCGCACGGGCCCTCACCGGCCGAAGTCCGCGCCGAACGCGCCCAGTTCGTTCCGCATCTCGCGTCGGGCCCGCCGCAGCCGGCCCCAGAGTTCGTCGATGCTCTCCCGAACGGCCTCCGCCGAGTCCCCGACACGCGGGGCGCCGTCGTCCAGGCGGCGGAGCATGCCGTAGACCGCCCCCAGGTCGTGGCTGAGGTCGGCCACGAGGGCGAGCACCCGCTCCGGCAACCGCATCTGGGCCTCGGCGTAGACGTCGCGGTACTGGTCGCGGGCCTCCGTGAGCCGCTGCCGTACGAGCCGCAGCTCCTCGTCCCGGCCCAGCGCGTGCACCTGGTCGGTCAGCGCGGCAAGGTACTGCCGCGCCGAGGCGTTCAGGGCGACGGAGCAGGCGCGCAGTTCCTGGGCGTGCCGACGCCGTTCCCGCACCTGTTCGGCGCGGTCCAGCTCGCGCCGCCGGCCGCGGTCGGCCGCGCGCTGGGTCAGCAGCGCGGACAACAGCGTCCCGACGACTCCGACGACCGCGACCACGGGCGCGGTCACCTCCCCGACGTCCACCCCGCCTCCACACCGTAGTTCCGCCACGTTCAGGAAAGCAGCGGTGTGCGCCGGGGTGAACGGCCGACCCGGACCTCGCCCGGTGTTCGCCCCGCCGCCGACCAGGCAGGACGGCCGCGGCGGCGGCCCCGGGCCGCCCGGGTCCGCGGCCCGCCGCGGGAGGGCCTTCCGGAAACCGGTTGGAGGTCGCTGCTCCGCCGTGCCTACAGTCGCCACATGACCACACGGACCTTCCGCATCACCGTCCGCGGCGCCTTCGACGGCCTCACCGAGGCCCAGCGCGCCGCCCTGCTCGCCGACGCCGCCGAACACGACGTCCTGCGCGCCGCGTTCACGCCCGAGGGAACCCTCACCTACGACATCGCCGCCCGGCCCGCGTTCGTCTTCCGCTTCTCCGCCACGGGCGAGAAGGAGGAGGACATCCTGGCGGCGACCGAGCGGGCCGAGCAGGCGGCCACGTCCTGGCTGACCGGGCGCGGCTACGGCTTCAAGCACCTGCGGGCCACCGCCGAGGACCTCTCCCAGGCACCCCTGGGCAAGCGGCAGCGCCGCGCCGCCCGGGCGACCGGCTCCTGAACCGTGACCATAAACTTGAGCAGTCAAGGAGTCGGCAAGAGAAGCACGGGGCGGGAGCGATGAGCGAGGAAGCGCTGGACGCGGCGCTGCGGCTGGTACGGGCCCAGGCGGCGCTGGTACGGCGGTTCGACGCGCGGCTCGGCGGGCTGCACGGCGTCAGCCTCGCCGACTTCACGCTGCTGCTCCGGCTGGCCCGGTCACCCGGCGGCCGGATGCGCCGGGTCGACCTGGCCGAGGCGCTGGGGCTGACCGCCTCCGGGGTCACGCGCGGGCTCGCTCCGCTGGAGCGGACCGGGCTGGTGACCCGGGAGCCGGACGCCCGGGACGCGCGCGTGGCCTACGCGGCGCTGACCGGGACCGGGCGGCGGCTGCTGACGGAGATGCTGGCCACGGCGCAGGAGACGGCCGCCGAGGTCTTCGCCGCCCCGGCCTGGCCGGCGGCGGACCTCGCCCGTCTCACGGACCTGCTGACCCGCCTGGGCGGCACGGGCCTGACGGACCGCTGACGGGCACCGCTGCGCCGCCTCGGGGGCCCGGCGTCGCGTGGCCGGCCGTGGGCGTCAGGCCCCGTCGCCTCCCGGTATCCAGCCCTGGCGGCGCAGTACGGCGGAGACGTCCGGTGCGCGGTAGTGCTCGCCCTTGAGCACCTTGCCGTCGGCGCGGCGGGCCACCTGGCCGTCCGGGCCGCGCTTGCTCATGTTGGCGCGGTGGATCTCGGCGATCACCTCGTCGAGGTCGATGCCGTGCACCAGGGCCGTGCCGTAGGCCACGTACACCACGTCGGCCAGCTCGTGCGCGAGCCGGTCCAGGGGCCCCCGGACCGCGACCTCGGCGACCTCCGCGGCCTCCTCGGCGAGCAGGTCGCCCCGGTGGGCGGCCAGGGCGGGATCCACCTCCGTCGGCGTGGCGCGGACGTCGAGACCGAAGGCGCGGTGGAACTCGTGGACGAGACGGGCGGGCGAAGTGCTCATGCGGCGACTGTAACGGGCGGCACCGACAACGCCCCCCGGCCGCGGTCGCTGCGACCCCGGCCCTGGTCAGCGCCGTACTCAAGCTGGCAGGATCGCCGCATGTCCAAGGTGTTCCCCCGGGTCGGCAGGCGCACGGCGCTCCAGGGCACGGCCGTAGGAGTCGTGGCTCTCGGGCTGCTGCTGTGGTGGCTGCTGCCGCTCGGTGACGAGCCGCCGAGCGGAACGATCGTGTTCAGCACCGGTACGTCCCGCGGGGTCTACCAGGAGTACGGCGAGCGGTTGCGCACCGAGATGGACCGGGACATGCCGGGGCTCACGGTGAAGCTGCTCACCAGCGCCGGTTCCCAGGAGAACGTGGAGCGGGTGGCGACCGGGCAGGCCGACTTCACGATCGCGGCGGCCGACGCGGTGGCGGCGTACGAGCTGCGGCACGGCAGCGGCGCCGGACGGCTGCGCGGGGTGGCCCGGCTCTACGACGACTACGTGCAGCTCATCGTGGCCCCGGACTCGGACATCAGGAACGTCGCGGACCTGCGGCACAAGCGGGTGGCGATAGGGCTGCCCGATTCCGGGGTGCGGCTGATAGCCGAGCGGGTGCTGCGGGCCGCCGGCATCGATCCGCGCAAGGACATCACCCCGGCCGGGGACGGCATCGACGTCGGTCCGGCGCGGCTGCGGGCGGGGAAGATCGACGCCTTCTTCTGGTCCGGCGGGCTGCCCACGAAGGGGCTGGCCGGGCTGGCGGAGAAGGGCGCCTTCCGGTTCGTGCCGATAGACGACGATCTGGTCGCCCGGCTGCACCGCCAGGGCGAGAGCGCACGCTACTACCGGTCCACCGACATTCCCGAGTCGGCCTACCCGAAGGCGCAGCAGAACGCCCCGGTTCCGACGATCGCCGTGTCCAACGTGCTGATGACCCGTACGGACGTCGATCCCCGGCTGACGGAATGGGTGACCCGCACGGTGATCAAGAGCCGGGACGGCATCGGCGCCCATGTCCACTCCGCGCAACTGGTCGACCTGCGCACCGCCATCTACACCGACCCCCTCCCCCTCCAGGAGGGCGCCCGGCGGTACTACCGGTCGGTGAAGCCCTGACCCGGCGCTCCTGCCGTTCGGTGAGGCCCTGGACCGGCGCCGGCGTGCGCGTCACCCCGGCACGCGCGCGTCGGGCCCGGCCCGCGTCCCCGTCCCGCGACGACCGCCGCGCCGCCTAGCCGGCGCCCGTGCGGGTCCCGGCGCTCTCCGCGTGCCGGGGCAGCCGGACGGTGACCCGCAGTCCCCGCGGGTCGTGGTGGGCGTAGTGGATCGAGCCGCCGCCCGCCGCGAGCAGGGCGCGGGTGATGGACAGGCCGAGGCCCGAGCCCTTCACGTTCTGGTGCCGGCCGCTGCGCCAGAAACGGTCGCCCACGCGCGCGAGTTCCTCGTCGGTGAGGCCGGGGCCGGTGTCCGTGACGACGACCGTGGTGGTGTCGCCGTCCGCGGCGACGGCGACCTCGACGGTGCCGCCCTCCGGGGTGAACTTCACGGCGTTGTCGATCACCGCGTCCAGGGCGCTGGACAGGGCGATGGGATCGGCCCAGGCGGTGGTGGGCGGGCAGTCGCCGGTCAGCCGGACGCCCCTGGCCCGGGCGGCCGGTGCCCAGGCGGCCACCCGCTCCCCGGCCAGCGCGCCGATGTCGGTCAGAGCGAGGTCGGCCTCGGCGTGCTCGGCCAGCGCCAGGTCGAGCAGGTCGTCCAGGACCCGCGCGAGACGCTTGCCCTCGGTGCGCACCGAGGCGATCTCGGGATTGTCCTCGGGGAGTTCGAGCGCGAGCAGTTCGATGCGCAGCAACAGCGCGGCGAGCGGGTTGCGCAACTGGTGCGAGGCGTCGGCGACGAAGGCGCGCTGCTGCTCCAGCACGGCCTCGACGTTGTCCGCCATCTCGTTGAACGACCGGGCCAGCCGCCTGAGTTCCGGCGGGCCCCCGGCGACCGCGACGCGGGACTTGAGCCGCCCGGTGGCGATGTCGTGCGTGGTGGCGTCCAGGACCCTCACCGGCTTGAGCACCCAGCCGGTCAGCCTGAGCGCGGCGCCCACGGCGAGCAGCATGGCCGCGATCTCGCCGGCGCCTATGACCAGCCAGCCGCGCAGGATCCGGGACCGCAGCTGGCCGGTGGGCGACTCGGTGACCACGACCGCGACGACGTCCCCGTCCCGGATCACCGGCGAGGCGACGACGAGCCGGCTGCGCTGCCAGGGCCAGGCCTGCGGCGGGTCGTGGCTGCGCCGGCTGAGCAGCGCCTCGTCGAACGCCCGGCGTACCTCGCCCGTGCTCGGGACGAACCAGTCCTCGGGCGCGCTGGCCATCGCCTCCGTACGGTTGCGGTAGAAGACGCCGGCCCGGATGCCGTAGACGTCGTAGTAGCTCGCCAGTTCGCTGCGCAGGCTCTCGCGGCGCTCGTCGGTGGTGGTGCGGCGGGATCCGCCGGGCCCGTCGGTGACGAACTGGGCGAGCGCGGCGAACCGGGCCGTGTCGTCGATCCGGTCGACGACGACGCCCTGCTGCTGGGCGGCGGCCAGACTGCCGGCGAGCGGGATGCCGAGCGCGAGCAGTACGGCCGCCAGCAGCACGATGAGCAGCGGGAGGAGACGTGTGCGCACCCGTCCCCGCTAGGCGGCCGGGGCGACGAGCCGGTAGCCGACGCCGCGTACGGTCTCGATCAGCGCGGGCATGCGCAGTTTGGCGCGCAGGGAGGCGACGTGCACCTCCAGGGTGCGGCCGGTGCCCTCCCAGCTGGTGCGCCAGACCTCGCTGATGATCTGCTCCCGCCGGAAGACCACGCCGGGGCGCTGCGCGAGCAGGGCGAGCAGGTCGAACTCCTTGCGGGTCAGCTGGATCAGCGTGCCGTCCACGCTGACCTGGCGGGTGGGCAGTTCGATCCGGACGGCGCCGAGCAGCAGGGCGCTCTCGCCGCCGGCGACGGGGTCCTCGGGGACGGTGCGCCGGCTGACGGCGTGGATCCGGGCGAGCAGTTCCCCGGTGTCGTACGGCTTGACCACGTAGTCGTCGGCGCCCAGGTTGAGGCCGTGGATGCGGGAGCGGACGTCGGCGCGGGCGGTGACCATGATCACCGGTGTGCTGGTGCGCTTGCGGATCTTGCCGCAGACCTCGTAGCCGTCCTGGTCGGGCAGGCCGAGGTCGAGCAGGACGACGCCGAAGCCGTTGCCCTCGGGGACGAGCGCCTGGAGGGCCTCCTCGCCGCTGCGCGCGTGGGTGACCTGGAAGCCGTGGCGCGCCAGGACGGCCGACAGGGCCGCGGCGACGTGGTTGTCGTCCTCGACGAGCAGCAGTCTCATCCCCGCCCCCTCCGGTTCAGCGGTCGTACGGTCTCGGTTTCCGTCCGCCTTGTAGATCACAGGCACGCACGCGTGCACCATGGCAGTGACGCCGATGGACCAGGACGGCGTCAAGAGCCTTCAGGTTGCCCGCGTCTTCCGTTATCCGGCCGATACGCGCGCGGACCACAAGTGCCACGGCACGTGTCCGATTGCTACCGGATCGTGATGCTCAAGTCTCCCTCAGATGTGATGACGCAGGTCACAGCCCCTCACTACTGTCCTCGGAAACCCGAGGAGGACGGAGCCCGAGAGCGATGACCAAAGTATCGGTGGCCAAGGAAGACGTGGCCACGTCCGACGAACTGGTCGTCCTGAAGAGCGTCAACAAGCACTTCGGCGCGTTGCACGTGCTCCAGGACATCGACCTGACGATCGCCCGCGGCGAGGTCGTCGTGGTCATCGGGCCCTCCGGGTCCGGTAAGTCGACGCTGTGCCGCACCATCAACCGCCTGGAGACGATCGATTCGGGCGCGATCACGATCGACGGCAAGCCCCTGCCGCACGAGGGCCGGGAGCTGGCGCGGCTGCGGGCGGACGTCGGGATGGTGTTCCAGTCGTTCAACCTGTTCGCGCACAAGACCGTGCTCGAGAACGTGATGCTGGGTCAGGTCAAGGTCCGCAAGGCGGACAAGAAGCAGGCCGAGGAGAAGGCCCGGTCGCTGCTGGACCGGGTCGGCGTGGGCACCCAGGCCGACAAGTACCCCGCCCAGCTGTCCGGCGGTCAGCAGCAGCGGGTCGCGATCGCGCGGGCGCTGGCGATGGATCCGAAGGTCATGCTGTTCGACGAGCCGACCTCCGCCCTCGACCCCGAGATGATCAACGAGGTCCTGGAGGTCATGCAGCAGCTCGCGCGCGAGGGCATGACGATGATCGTCGTCACGCACGAGATGGGTTTCGCGCGGTCGGCCGCGAACCGGGTCGTCTTCATGGCGGACGGCCGGATCGTCGAACAATCCTCGCCCGAGCAGTTCTTCAGCAACCCGCGCAGCGACCGGGCCAAGGACTTCCTGTCCAAGATCCTGCACCACTGACCGGCACGGCCCCGCCGCCCGCGCCGCAGGGACTCGTTCCTCACCACTCAGAAGGATGTTCACGATGAAGCTCCGCAAGGTCACCGCCGCCTCGGCCGTCCTCCTCGCCCTCTCCGTGGCCGCCACCGCGTGCGGCGGCGACAAGGACGACAAGGGTTCCGACGGTGGCAAGAAGATCACCGTCGGCATCAAGTTCGACCAGCCGGGCATCGGCCAGAAGACGCCGCAGGGTTACTCGGGCTTCGATGTCGACGTGGCCACCTATGTCGCCGAGAAGCTCGGTTACAAGGACGACCAGATCGAGTGGAAGGAGTCGAAGAGCGCCGACCGCGAGACCATGCTGCAGCGCGGTGACGTCGACTTCATCGTCGCGTCCTACTCGATCACCCCGGAGCGCCAGAAGCTGGTCGACTTCGCCGGTCCGTACCTGCTGGCCCACCAGGACGTACTGGTCCGCGCGGACGACACGTCCATCAAGTCGGCGCAGGACCTGAACAAGGCGCGGCTGTGTTCGGTCACCGGCTCCACCTCGGCGCAGAACGTCAAGGAGAAGCTGGCCCCCAAGGCGCAGCTCCAGAAGTACCCGACGTACTCGGCCTGCCTGACCGGTCTGCAGAACAAGGCGATCGACGCCCTGACCACGGACGACTCGATCCTCGCCGGCTACGCCTCGCAGTCCCAGTTCAAGGGCAAGTTCAAGCTCGGCGGCCTGAAGATGACGAACGAGAACTACGGCATCGGCGTCAAGAAGGGCAGCGACCTCAAGGGCAAGATCAACAAGGCCCTCGAGACGATGGTCTCCGACGGCTCCTGGCAGAAGGCCGTGGACAAGAACTTCGGACCGGCCGGCTACAAGAACGAGTCCGCCCCGAAGATCGGCGAGATCAAGAGCTGAGGCAACGCCCGGCGGGGGGGGGGGGGGGGGGGGGGGGGGGGGGGGGGGGGGGGGGGAAGGGGGAGAGGGGGGGGGGGGGGGGGGGGTTGTTTTTTTTTGTTGATGTTCT